>CACNTU010000005.1 GCA_902623415.1 uncultured Pelagibacteraceae bacterium | reverse complement strand
GAAGTTTTTAAAAAAATTCAATTAAGTTCTAATACTTTTTTAATAACTTTGACTCATGATCCAAAAATTGACGAACCAGCATTAAAATACGCTTTGAAAAAGAAGTTTTTTTATATAGGTGCTCTAGGGAGTAGAAAAACTCATCAGAATAGATGTAGAAGATTAAAAGAAGATGGATTTGATGATGATCAAATCAACTCAATCCATGGACCAATTGGTATTAAACTGGGAGGAAAATCTGCTCCAGAAATAGCTTTGTCAATTGTTGCCCAATTAGTTTCGGAAAGAAACAAATTATGATTGTATCTTTATCTATAGTAAATTTTTAATATATAAAAAAAGATTATGAAGATATTTGATTGTTTTATGTATTTTGACGAGGAAATGATTTTAGATCTTAGGCTAAATATTTTAAAAAAATATGTTGATTATTTTGTAATCGTGGAAAGTACATTCACTCATCGTGGAGAAAAGAGAGAATTAAAATTTAATCAAAATAAATTTGAACAATTTAAAGATAAAATCATTTATCTCATTTATGATCAGGTTCCAGAAAATATAGAGGATATCAATATAAAAGATACTGAGAAAGAGAAATCAAGAAAATTAATTATGAATGCTATTTTCAGAGAGAATGGTCAAAGAAATTTCATTGAAAAAGGTTTAAAAAGTGCTGAAAGCGATGATATCATTTTAATTTCAGATGTAGACGAAATACCAAATTTAAATGATTTAGATTTTAATCAAATAAGTCAAAAAATTTTTTTATTTGAACAAGATATGTTTTATTACAAATTTAATTTAAAATTACCCAACTTATCATGGAAAGGAACTAAGGGCTGTAGAAAGAAATATTTAAAAAACCCTCAGTGGTTAAGAAATATAAAAGATCGTAAATATCCATTCTATAGGATAGATGCTTTTTTTTCTGAAAAAAAATTTATTAATTGTAAGATAATTAAAAAAGGTGGATGGCATTTTACCAATATAAAAACAGCTGAAGAGATTAAACATAAATTAAAATCATATCTTCATCATATTGAATTTGACAAAAATCCGTTAACTACTAATCAAATTAATAAAATAATAAAAGATAAAATTGCAGTCTATAATTTATCAGCAGATCAAAGACAAAATAAATTAGGTGGGAACAAATTAGAAAATTATCCGATACAAAATTTACCTAAATTTTTAATTGATAATATAGACAAATATCAAGAATGGATAGATTGATATAATGATTTAATACTGAATAGGTTCGGGATCTATACTTCTCCACAAATACCAAGTTGCAACTGAACAATAAGGTGAAAACTTTTTGTTTAAATATTTAACATATCTTTCTGGTGGAAGATATTTTTTATTAAAATTTTTTGAAATAGCTCTTAACAAACCAATATCTTGGATTGGCCAAATATTAGGGCGATTATAAGTAAATAATAAAATCATTTCTGCTGACCATCTTCCAATTTGTCTTAATTGAGACAGATAAATTATGGCATCTTCATCAGACATTTTTGAAATAAGTCTTGGATCAAATTCTTTATTCAATATCTGTTTGGCTAAACTTTTTATTCCTTTTACTTTCTGTCTACTAAGACCACAACTTTTGAGCTGAATAGTAGATAACTTACTTACTGTTTTTGCGTTAATTTTATTTTTGCATTTTTTCTTAAATTTTAAAAAAACTGAATTAGCAGCTGCTACACTAATTTGTTGTCCAATTATACTTTTACAGAGAGAGAAAAAGACATCTTTTCTTGAAGTTAACACTGTCTCTGAAGGGGATTTATATTTTTTAATTAAAGAGGACATGGTTTTATCTTTTTTAGATAAATATTTTTTTGCTTTATTCCAATATGATGGAGTTTTACTCATGTCGTGAAACAGATAACTTTTTTTTCAAATACATTTCTCTTCTAAATATAATAATAGATGAAACTATAACTAATAAGGCACCTAATAATGTTTTAGAAGTTGGTATTTCGTTCCAAATAAAATATCCAAATATTATAGCAAAGACTAATCCAAGATATTTTAAAGGGGAAACTAAACTTACTTCTGAGTATTTATAAGATTGTGATAACCATAGATTTGCAAGACCGCCTAATATACCAACCATTGATAACATAAATAAATCACGTAAACTTGGCAAAACCCATCCCTGATAAAAAGATAAAAAACTTAGAAGCATTATCGAGAATGAAAAGAAAAAACTAATTAACCAAGCAGGTTCTGTTGATGATAATTTTCTTATAGCAATAGCAACGTAAGATAGGCCTAAGCAAAAAATTATTGGATAAATATAATATAAATTTAAAGAGCTAAAACCTGGTTCAGTGATGAAAATTATACCAACAAATCCTACTAAAACTGCTAACCATCGATAAATACCGACTCTTTCTTTTAGTAAAAAAATTGAAAATATTGTTATAAATATTGGTGCTGCAAAAGAAATACTTACAACTGTTGCTAAAGGCAAATTTCTTAATGCTATAAATATAGAAACCAAAGCAATTAATCCTGCTAAACATCTTTTAAAATGAAGAAGTGGTCTGGTTGTTTTGTAAAAATCTAAATATCTATCTTTAGGAATAAGAAATAAAATAGGAATTATTCCACAAAATCCTCTGAAAAATAATACCTGTCCAACGGGATAATCCTCGGACCATTTAACAATCACATCCATAAGTGAAAATGCACATACCGATATGAACATGTAAAAAAAGCCTAATTGATTTTTTGATAACATATGATTAACTTTAGATTAATTAAGTTAATTATCAATGGAAATAGCAATTTTAGGATTAGGGTGTTTTTGGGGACCAGAAATTAAGTTTAGTAAACTTGATGGAGTTATAAAAACAGAAGTAGGTTATTGTGGAGGTCATAATGCTAAAACAAATTACAAAGAAGTATGTACAGGCAAAACAAATCATGCAGAAGTAGTAAAATTAGATTTTGATCCTAAAGTAATATCTTACGAGAAAATTCTTGAATATTTTTTTGAAATTCACGATCCAACAACCTTAAATTCTCAAGGACCAGATTTCGGAACTCAATATAGAAGTGAAATATTTTATTTAAATGATGATCAAAAAATTACTGCTGAAAAAATGATAGAAAAAGAAAACGTCAAATTATCAGGAAAAATAGTAACAAAAACTTCTTTAGTTAAAAATTATTGCCCAGCTGAAGAGTATCATCAACGATATTTAGAAAAAAGATAAAATGTCTTTAGTTGATACAAGTTGGTTAGAAAATAATATTGATAAAGTAAAAATTATTGATTGCTCGTGGCATATGCCTCAAACTCAAAGAAACGGTTTTGAGGAATATGCAGAGGAACATATTCCAAATGCTATTTTTTTTGATTTAGATAAAAATTCTAAATTAGATACTGATTTACCACATATGCTTACTGATAGTAAATCTTGGGAAAAAATAATGAATAACATGGGTATAAAAAATAATGATCGAATAGTAGTTTACGATAACTCTGATGTTATTAGCTCTTGTAGATGTTGGTACAATTTAATTTATTATGGACATGACCCTAAACTAGTTCATGTTTTAGATGGTGGATTAAAAAAATGGAAAGAAGAAAATAGATTTACAGATAACAATAAAGTGACCACTCAAACTTCTAAGTATACAAGTAAAGAAAATAAAGAACTTGTTAAAAATAAAAAACAAATAGATGAAAATATTGATTCAGGAAAATTTAATGTTGTTGATGCAAGAAGTAGAGAAAGATTTGAAGGTAAAGTTGCTGAACCAAGGAAAGGTCTTAGAAGTGGTTCAATAAAAAATTCTTTTTGCCTACCCTTTTCTGAATTAATTAATGAGGACCACACTTTCATTAGTAAAGACAAAATACTTGAAAAGTTTAAGTCATTTAAATTTGACCATGACAAAAACATTGTATTTTCATGTGGTTCTGGAGTAACCGCAAGTGTTTTGGCACTAGCTTATTCTTTAATAAATGCTAAATATATGCCGACCATTTACGATGGCTCTTGGGCCGAATATGGAAAAATTAACTTATGAAAACATCTACCAAAATAACAAGTATAGTAATTATATTTTTTCTAATAATTGCAACAGTGATTATTGGAAGAACAATGATCGGAAATCATTTCAAAAAAAAATTCAGTAAAAGACCGCCCCCTGGAATAATAGTAACTACTACTCAAGAGAGAGTTTTTGAAAATATTGTGTAATATGCACTGCACCAACTATGATTACATCAATTGGTTTTATATAATTTTGAATATAAATATCAGTTTTATTAATGATACCATTTTTTTTTAAATTATAATAATTTTCTATTTCATTTTTATGATTAATAAAATTTTTACTTAAAGGGACTCCTAATTTAAACATTTCAGAGGACCCGTTACTTAAATTAGTTAAAACAGCAAATTCTTCATAAGATGATTTTTTTTTTATTATTTCTTTGAGTGTTTCTATTTTCATTAATTTATTTGTTCTATAAAAACAGTCATTTCTCCTCCACATGCAAGGCCTTTGTCCCAAGCATTTTCATCGGAGATTTTGAAATCAATTTTTTTAAATAAATTATTATTTTTTATTAATTCCAAACATTCAGTAATTACACTTGTTTCGACACAACCACCAGAAACTGATCCTAAAAAATTACCTTTTTCATTAATTATCATTTTACTTCCAATTTGGAATGGAGACGATCCCCAAGTTTCAACTACGGTTGCAAGAGTTACTTGCTCACCGGACTCAATCCATGAAATTGCCTCTTCTAAAATCCTATCATTAAATGATTGTGTCATTTATTATATTGTTATTTAATTTTACATTCCCTCAAAAATTATGTGTTCTCTAGTAGCATTATTTTCCAAATGTTTTCTAGCTTCAACATACTCTTCAGAATTGTAACAATTTTTTGCTGTTTCAATATCTGGAAATTCTGCAAGAGCTACTCTAATCATTTCCCTACCTTCCAAAGTTACATTATTTGCACTTCTCGCTATTATTTTTCCAGAATATTTTTCAACCGCTTCTTTAGCTTTGACGGCATATTTTTTAAGTCTTTCGTCATCTTTTATTTCAGTATAATTTGCAATCCAATAAGCTTTCATAATTCTCCTTTTTAAATTTTTTTAATTATGATACCAAATTTATGTGAAAAGATTATTTTTAAATTTCTTTGGTACATCATTATTTTTGATATTTTTATCATTAACCCACGTTAATGCTGATGAATTATTTAATAAGGGAAAAGAGGTTTTTCTGGGAACTGGAAATTGTGCAGCATGTCATATGCTCTCAGATGCTGGATCGAACGCAATGGTTGGCCCAAATTTAAATGAAATTAGACCTGATATTCAAAGAATTATAATGGCAGTTAGAAACGGTATAGGGGTAATGCCCGCAATGGAGGGTATACTAACTGATGAGGAAATAGAAGCAGTTGCTCACTATACATCTATAGCTGCGGAAAAATAATAAAAATTTTAATTATAATTTTTTATCCAATGTTTAGCTATATCTACTCTCTTGCAGATCCAAATATCCTTAAATTTTGTGATGTAATTCAAAAATTTTTTAAGAGACTGTATTCTACCAGGTCTTCCAATTAATCTGCAATGCAAGCCGACTGACATCATCTTTGGTGAAGTTTTTCCTTCCTCATAAAGGGAATCGAAACTATCTTTTAAATAATTATAAAATTGTTCACCCGAATTAAATCCTTGATTGGTTGCAAACCTCATATCATTGTTATCAAGTGTATAAGGAACCATCAGCTGTTTTTTATTTCCTTTTTTTATCCAATAAGGAAGGTCATCACTGTATGTATCGCTACAGTATAAAAAACTACCATTATCAATTACTAAATCTAGAGTATTTTCACTACATCTACCAGTGTACCAACCAGCAGGTTGATTACCAAAAATCTTTTTTATAGATTTGACTGCAAGCTTCATATCATTCTTTTCTTTTTTCTTTGATACATTTTGATAGTCAATCCATCTCCACCCATGACTAGCAACTTCATAATTTGCTTTTTTTATAGCCGAACAAACTTCTTTATTTCTTTCCAATGCCATACCGACTCCAAAAATAGTAAGTGGAATTTTCTTTTTATTAAATAGATCATGAATTCTCCAAAAACCTCTTCTTGATCCATATTCATAAATTGATTCCATATTTAAGTGTCGACCTTTAATTGGTTTTGCTCCTATAATTTCTGATAAAAATACTTCTGAAGTTTTATCACCATGAAGAGTACAATTTTCTGCTCCCTCCTCGTAATTAAGCACAAATTGCAAAGCCAACTTAGCATTACCAGGCCATTTTACCTTAACTTTTTTGGAACCATATCCCACCAAATCTCTTGGGTATTTTTTTTTCATTTTTTCAAAATAATTTTATCTTTTTTAAATTTATAAATAACAAGATTGTTTCCTTTTCCTTTTCTATCAACAATTAGAAAATTCATATTTTTCATAGAAATTAATGGAAAGTGCCAAATACCAGCATTGTAATTAACCCCAGTTTGTTTTGGGACTAAAAAGGATTGGATTTTATTTACATCTGGCTTATCTCCTTTTGGTGCTACAAATACTAAAAACTTTGTATCTTCCATTGGTATAAAGGCTTGGCTTCCTAAAGGATGTTTTTCCATCATATCAATTTTCATAGGAAACCTTCTTTTTTTTGCTTTAAAAATACTAACAATTGCTTTCCCTTTGTTTTTAGATGCATCTACGTTTATCAAATTATCAAATCTTTTTGCATAGCCATCATTAATATTTATAGGATTTTTTTTTGATGTATCTATTAATTGACCAAATTTAGAAAAATTTTTTTTAGTAATTTTTTTTGCTTTTATTATTTTCATCTTACAAAATTTCCGAATGCCCTTATTCTTGAAATTCCACCGTCTGGATAGATATTTATTCTAAGATAATTTTCCTTAATTCTTTTAATTAAGAATTTTTTAAAAACATGTTTCTTGTGAGCTGACAGTTTTGACTTATTTAAAATAAACTTCCAATTTTTTGAATTATTGACAATTGATTTATTGGACAGATCTTTTGAAATGTTTGCAGTTTGAATTGAACAACTGTCGGGATAGTTTCCTTTAAAATGATGGGTATCTATCTCTAGTTTTTTTATTAATCCTGGTTTTCCAAATTTTATTATAAGCCAATCAAAGTTTTTTCCTCTACTTCTTCTTGTTTCCCAACCATCTCCCATATTTTTTCCTTTACCAGGTGCTATAATATTTTCAGACCTGCCGAAATGTTCATTATTACAACCAATAATTGAAGCGCCATTTAAAACAGATGTAAGGTTGATAGTTTTGTTATTTAAAAAGTTTTTCTCCATTTCAATTTTTCCATAAAGCCTTAGTCTTGCAACTCCACCATCTGGAAAAATGTTTAGTCTTATATAATTAAAAACAGATTTGTTCTTTGATTTGAAGCTATGGTTTCGGCTTGACCCAAGTTTTTTTTTGCTAAGTAAAGAAATCCATTTTGTTTTCTTATTAGGCCTTGTTTTACTTAAGCAACCCTCTAACGAAGCATGTGTAGGCTGATTTCCATTGAAGTGTGTTGTGTCAATGTCTATATCAAATATCTTTCCAGGTTTACCAAGTTTTAAAATTAAATAATCAAAACCTTTTGATCTTCGTCTCCTTGTTTCCCATCCATCCATCCATTTACCATGTTTGTCAAATAGTCCATCTTTAAAAACTGGAGTTTCGATGTTTAATATTCTATGAGCAGCTGCAAAAAAATCATCAGTCTTAAATATAACTTTAGATCCAATTCTTGGATCTGCTAAGTTAATCATTTTTGCACTTATAAATTTTTTCATTTTTTGTTTATTTCATTCAAACGAAAGGTTGCGATTTTTTTTACTTGTTTTTTTGCTTCAAGGAATTCACTTTCTACATCACTTTGTATTCTTTGTCTAAAATTATTCAAAATTTCATTTTTATCTTTACCTTTTACGGCAATTATAAAAGGAAAATTAAACTTTTTTTTATATTCTGCATTTAATTTTTTAAATTCCTGATATTCATCATTAGAACATTGGTTTAATTTTGCAGAGGCTTGTTCTGATATAGATTCAGAGGTCATTTTTTTTGCTACAGCAAGCTCAGGATGTGCATTTAAAATCTCTAAAATTTTATTGTTTTCGTAATTTTCATAAATATCAAGCATTTTGAACACAATATCTTCGAAGTTTTTAAATGGTCTTGACTCAAAAGCTTCCATAGCAACTGATTCAGTTTTTTCAAAAACATTACCAAATATAGACAAAAAATCAGACTTGTTAAGATCGTTAATGTTATCTATTGTTCTCATATAACTTTAAATAATTTAAGTTTGAAATTAAATGATACTATAATTTTATGACAAAGCTCACAACTCATGTTTTAGATGTGTATTCTGGTAAACCTGGCAAAGGTATCTTAGTTGAGTTATTTTATATTAATAATTCAGAACGAAAAAAATTAACGTCAACAAAACTCAATGATGATGGTAGAGCTAATTCACCATTAGCAGAAGGAGATGTTTTTATTAAGGGTAAATATGAATTAGTTTTTCATATTGGTGATTATTTTAAAAATACATCTTCTGCTAGTGATGTACCATTCTTGGATGATGTTGTTATCAGATTTGGTATTTCAGATCCTTCACAGCATTATCATGTTCCTTTACTTGTTTCACCTTGGAGTTATTCTACTTATAGAGGTAGTTAAGTGATATCGAGTTCTGTTAAATTTTTATTAAATGACGAGCTTATAGTAATCAAAAATCCAGATCCAAACCAAACATTACTTAATTATATTAGAACTGAATTAAAAAAGACTGGAACTAAAGAGGGATGTTCAGAGGGTGGCTGTGGCGCATGTACAATTGTTTTAGGTGAATTAGTCGATAATAAAATTGAATATAAAGCAATTAATTCTTGCATTTCATTTGTCCCATCATTGAATGGTAAGCAACTTATAATTGTTGAAGATTTAGTTTCTCAAAATGGAAAACTTCATCCAGTGCAAGATGCGATGGTCAAATTTCATGGTTCCCAATGTGGTTTCTGCACCCCAGGATTTGTTATGTCTTTATTTTCAATGTTTAAAAATAACAAAAAACTTAGTAATGAATTAATAACAGATTCTATATCAGGTAATTTATGTCGTTGTACTGGTTATAGACCTATAATTGATGCTGCCAAAAGTTTAAATAAGATAAACAAGAATGATCAATTTTCTAAAAATAAAAATAAAGTTATTCAGCAATTAAAAAAAATTAAACCGAAAAATGTTTATATTAAAAAAGATGATAAAATCTATTTTTCACCGAAAAATATTAAAGATTTAAAAGGTATAATTAAAAAACATTCTAAATTTAGTTTTCTTGCTGGTGGAACTGACTTATCTTTAAAAGTTACAAAAGAAAGAAAAGAAATTCCTTTTATAATTGATTTAAAAGAAATTAATGAATTAGATTTTATAAAAGTAAGTAAAAATTATTTAGAAGTTGGTTCCGCTACACCATTAATAAAATTTGAAAAAGAAATTAAAAAATATTATCCAGATTTTTATTCGGTTCTAAAAAGATATGGATCTGTTCAAATTCGAAATGTTGGAACTATAGGTGGCAATATTGCAACTGCATCTCCAATTGGCGACTCACTGCCAATTCTATTATCTTTAAATGCAGAGGTTTTAATTGAAAGTTTTAATAAAAGAAAAGTATTACCTTTAAATCATTTTTTTCTTGATTACAGAAAAACTAAATTAAAAAACAATGAATTTATACACTCAATAAAAATACCATTATTTAAGAAAAATATTTTTAAGGCATTTAAGATCTCAAAAAGATTTGATGATGACATTTCATCTGTTTGTGGATCTTTTAATTTTGAGATTAATAATAATAAAATTAAGGAGGTTTATATTGCATATGGAGGTATGGCTGCTGTGCCAAAAAGAGCTAAAGCATGTGAAAAAATTCTTAAAAATAAGCCTCTTACCATCAACACTTTTGATCAAGCAAAAAAATATTTAGAAAAAGATTTAAGTCCTATTGGAGACATGAGAGCTAGTAAAGAATACAGACTAGAGATAGCAAAAAATTTATTGATGAAATGTTTTGTAGAAATAAATTCTAATAAGTTATCAAGAGTAAATTAAATGAGCAAAGAGAACTATATTGAGGAAATAAGACCACATGATAGTGCGTATAAACATGTGAGTGGATATGCAGAGTATACCGATGATATTAATGAGCCAAAAAACACAATTTATGGCGCTATTGGTTTAAGTAAAAAAGCTCATGCAATAATCAAAAAAATAGACCTCACTGAAGTAAAAAAAAGTGAAGGAGTTATATCGGTAGTTACTCAAAGAGACATCCCTGGTAGGAATGACGTAGGTCCTGTTTTTGAAGGTGATCCAATCTTTCCAGAAAAAAAAGTAGAGTTTTTTGGTCAGCCATTATTTGCTGTAGCTGCTACAACTACAGAACTTGCTAGAAAGGCAGTATTAAAAGCTAAAGTTACCTATAAAGATTTAAAACCAATTATTACAATAAAAGAAGCTTTAAATAAGAAGCAATTCTTATTTAAACCTAGAAAAGTTAAAAAAGGAAACCCTTCTAAAAAAATAAAAAATTCAAAAAATAATTTAAAAGGAAATTTTACAACTGGAAGCCAAGAGCACTTCTATCTAGAAGGCCAGGCAGCTTTTGTTGTTCCTAAGGAAGATGATAATTTTTTAGTTTATAGTTCAACACAACATCCATCAGAAACTCAACAATTAATTGCAAAAATGTTTAATCAAAAAAGTAATTCAATAAATGTAGAAGTTAGAAGAATTGGAGGTGGGTTTGGGGGAAAAGAAACAAATTTCATGACAGCGTGTATTTGTGCGTTGTTAGCAAAAAAATCAGGACAGCCAGTCAAACTAAGATTAGATAGAGATGATGATATAATATTGACTGGCAAAAGACATGAATTTTTATCTGAATATGAAGTTGGTTTTAATGATGAAGGAATTATTGAAGGATTAAAAATAAACTTATCCTCAAATTGTGGAATGTCACCCGATTTATCAGCTGCAATAAACGAGAGAGCTTTGCTTCATGTGGACAATGCATATTATATTCCAGATATCGAAGTAACAAATAATTTATGTAAAACAAATATTCCAACATCAACTGCATTTAGAGGCTTCGGTGGAAATCAAGGGATGATGGCTATAGAGAATATTATAGATAATATCGCAAGGTACTTAAAAAAAGATCCTATAGAAGTCAGAAAGAAAAATTTTTATCAAAAAGATAAAAGGAATGTAACTCATTATGGAATGACAGTTGAAGATAATGTTATTAATGAAATATTTAAAAAATTAGAAAATAAATCTAATTATAAGAAAAGATATTCGGATATAAGAAAATTTAATGAAAAAAATAAATTTAAAAAGAAGGGTATAGCTATTACACCTTTAAAATTTGGTATTTCATTTACTACAATTCATTTAAATCAAGCTGGAGCCTTAGTTCATATTTATACAGATGGAAGTGTTCATTTGAATCATGGAGGAATTGAAATGGGTCAGGGTACTCACACAAAGATTGCTCAGTTAGTGGCAAATTCTTTAGGATTACCATATAATTTAGTTCATATCTCATCAACAAATACAGCCAAGGTTCCAAATACTTCAGCTAGCGCCGCTTCCTCAACTACAGACCTTAATGGAGCAGCAGCTCTAAATGCAGTAGCAAAAATTAAATTAAATATAGAAAAATTTATTAAAAAAAAATATAAGATCTACAATCAAGAGGCAGTATATAAAGATCAATATATAATATTTGGAAACAGACAATTTGAATTTAAAAGCATAATTCAAGAGGCATATTTAAATAGAATATCTCTTTCATCATCAGGCTTCTATTCAACACCAAAAATTAATTTTGATAAAAAAAAATTTAGAGGAAGACCTTTTTATTACTTTTGTTATGGGGCAGCTGTTTCAGAAGTAACTGTAGATACATTAACGGGTGAAAATATACTGGAAAGAGTGGATATCTTACACGATGCCGGCAAACCAATAAATCCAGCACTAGAACTAGGTCAGATTGAGGGTGGTTTTGTGCAAGGACAGGGATGGCTGACAATAGAGGAATTAAGGTGGAAGTCAGATGGTCAGATTACAACTTTTTCTCCATCGACTTACAAAATACCTGCAGTAAGTGATATTCCAAAAAAATTTAATGTAGAAATTTTTAAAGAGGGATTAAATAAAGAAAAAGTTGTAAATAAAGCAAAAACAACTGGTGAGCCCCCTTTGATGCTAGCTATGAGTGTTTTTTATGCAATTAAAGACGCAGTTGCTTCAATTGGAAATTACCAGTTTGCACCAGAACTTAATGCACCGGCAACACCTGAAAGAATTTTAATGAGTATCAACAAAATTAAAAATTTAAATGGAAGATAAAAAAAAATTTATGGCAAGAGCCATTGAGTTATCAATTAATAGTGCGAATACTATTGGAGGTCCTTTTGGAAGCGTTATAGTTAAGAATGATAAGATTATTGCAGAGGGTTCTAATAAAGTTACTTCTTCAAATGATCCAACTGCTCATGGAGAAATAGTAGCAATTCGAGAAGCCTGTCAAAATTTAAATTCTTTCGATCTTTCTGGATGTGAGATTTACACATCTTGTGAACCTTGCCCGATGTGTCTTTCAGCAATTTATTGGTCAAGATTAGATAAAATATATTATGCAAACACTAGAGAAGATGCAAAAAATATAGATTTCGATGACTCGTTTATTTATACAGAAATTCCAAAAAAAATTAATGACAGGAAAATTAAAATGGTACAAATGCTTAGAGATGATGCTTTAAAAGCATTTGAAATTTGGGATAAAAGAGTAGATAAAATTAAATATTGATGGAATTTTTACCTTATACAATAAAATGGTTAGAAGTTATTTTAAGATGGGGCCATGTATTATTTGCAATATTATGGGTAGGTAATAGTTTTTTATTTAATTACTTAGATAATAATTTAAATAAAAATATAACAAGTGATGATATCGATGGTGAAGGATATCTGATGCATTCAGGTTTTTTTTACAAACTTTCGAGGTTAAAAACATCTCCACCTCAGGATTACTTAAATAGATTAGTAATCTTTAAGTGGCAAAGTTACTTAACTTTTGTAACAGGAATGTTGCTTTTAGTTGTAATTTACTATTATAACGCTGGTGTATTAATGGTTGATAAGCGTGTTCTGTTAATGCCCCCTAGTTATGCAATTATTATCTCACTTTTATCGTTGATTATTTCTTGGTTTATTTACGATCTTTTATGTAAATCAAAATTAATTGAGAATAATATTTTATTTATATCCACAGGAATAATTTTACTAGCAATTGTATCATTTGGACTTACAAAATTATTTGGACCAAAATTTGCAATTTTAAGTGTTGGATTAATCATTGGATCCAATATGTTTGGCAATGTTTTCACGGTAATTATCCCTAATCAAATGAACATAATCAGTAGCAGTGAAAGAGGTGAAAAATTTGATATGAGCTTATCTTTAGCAGCTAAACAACGATCAATTCACAATAATTATTCAACTTTTTTAGTTTTGTTTATAATGCTATCTGGGCATTCAAGCTTTTTAGTTTATCACCAATATAATTGGTTAATATTATGTGCAATTGCTGTTATCTCCGGTGTAGCAAGACATTATTTTAATTTAAGAGGAAGAAACATTCATAGGTTGTATATTTTAATTTCCTCAATAATAGCACTTATCGTTCTTGCGGTTTTAGTTTTATTATTTAAATAAATAGATATAAAAAACTATGACTGAAAAAATGATTGTCAGCTGGGATGAGTACAACAAAACTGTTGAGAAACTAGCAATCCAAATTGATGAGAGCGGATATAAACCAACAATACTAGTTGGCATCATGCGTGGAGCAGCGCCCATGATAGATGTTCTAAGTAGAATTTTTAAATTAAAATGTGCGTATCTTGCAGTTGAATCTTACAGTGGTAAGGGAGTAGAGGATGAACAGGGTGACATTGTGTTCTCAAGAGAAATGAGTTCGATAGCACCTAATATGGGTGGAAAAATACTTTTATGTGATGATTTGTCTGACACAGGAATTACTTTTAACAAAAGTATAGATTGGTTAAGAAAATACGAACCTATTAAGGATAAAATAGAAGATATCAAAACTGCAACATTGTTTAAAAAAAAGAAATCAACATTTGAGCCAGATTTCTGTGCAAATAGACTTCCTGATAATCCTTGGATAGTGCAGCCCTTCGAAATTTATGAAGAATTAAGGATTGAAGAAATAAAAAAAAAACATCAGATATAAAAAAGGCCAGTTAAAAAACCGGCCTTTTAAATTTTTTAAATTGGAAACTGATTACTTAGGTATATCTCCTTCGACACCTTTAACGTAAGTCATCATTCCTGCAAGCATTCCATCATCTGCAGTTTTTCCTTCTGCTACCATCAAGTTACCTTTCTGGTCATAAATTGGTCCAGTGAAAGAGTGAACTTTACCAGATGCTAAATCTGCTTGAAGCTTTTTAACTTTTGATCTTAAGTCAGCTGGCATTTGTGAATCTAAATCTGATATAACAACCATACCATCTCCAATACCATGCCAAGTATCTTTTTGATTCCATGTACCGTTCGCAACAGCTTTAACTCTGTCTACGTAATATGGTCCCCAATTGTTTTCAACTGAAGTCAATACAGCTTTAGGAGCAAACTTGTCCATATCACTTGCTTGTCCAAAAGCATATACTCCAGCTTTTTCAGCCATTTGAACAATAGCAGTACTATCTGTATGTTGAGCAATTACATCAGCACCCTGATCTATTAAAGCTTTTGCTGCCTCTGCTTCTTTACCTGGATCATACCAAGTGAAAGCCCAAACAATTTTAGTTTTAATATTTGGGTTAACTTTTTGAGCCGCTAAAGTAAACGAATTGATACCTCTGATAACTTCAGGAATTGGAAAAGATGCAACATAACCAATAACATTTGATTTTGTCATAGTTCCAGCAATTGTTCCTAAGATAGTTCTACCTTCATAGAATCTAGCTGCGTATGTTGAAACATTTGCATGTTCTCTTTTGTATCCAGTAGCATGTTCAAATTTTACATTTGGAAACTCTTTTGCAACTTTGTTGGTTGGATTCATGTATCCAAAACTAGTTGTAAAGATAATGTCATGACCAGAATTAGCTAATTGTCTAAGAACTCTCTCAGCATCAGCACTTTCTGGAACACCTTCTACGTAAGTTGTTTTAAATCCGGCAGCTTCAACAGCTTTTCTACCCACATCATGCTGATATGTCCATCCATGGTCACCAGTTGGACCAATATAAACAAATGCTGCTTTAACATCTTTGGCAACTGCAGCTACAGTCAATGTAAATAATAAAACTAAAGAAGAGACGAAAGAACGAATTAAAAATTTATGCATAAATTTATTTCCCCTTTTGATTTTTTAATAAAATTAAATTTAGATTAAATTATCTAAAAAAAAATAATTATTTTAAAATTAATTGTCTTTATGAAAAGATTTCCCCAGAGAACTAGGAGTACTTAGCCTAATTTTTCTACTATCACGAGAAATTACAACTAAAACTATTATTGTAACGATATAAGGTAGAGCTGTTAAAAATTGCACAGGAATTCTTACTCCAATTGCTTGCATATGAAATTGAATGATTGTTAACCCACCAAAAATCATAGCACCTATCAAAATTTTAATTGGATTCCATGTTGAGAAAACCACCAGAGCCAATGCGATCCAACCTCTTCCACCTGTCATATTTTCAATCCACTGAGGAGTATAAATCATCGATAAATATGCACCAGCAAGTCCACTCATTGCGCCTCCATAAAGTATACAAGCGTAACGAACTAGCCTAACATTTATTCCTTGATTAGATGCAGACTCAGGTGAGTCTCCTACAGCTCTTACAATTAATCCAATTTTTGTTTTTTTTAAAAAATAGCTAGTTATGAAGGGAAGGGCAAAAGCAAAATAAAAAACAATTGAATGTCCAAATAATATTGGACCTAAAAGTGGTATTGTATCTTTTAAACCTTCAAATAAAACAGGAAACTCTTTTCCAGGAATACCTACAAAATTTTTTCCTATCATCGCAGAAATACCAATTCCAAATATGGTAAGCGCTAAACCAGTAGCAACATGATTTGTGATCAATGTTTGAGTCAGGAATGCAAAAATAGTTGAAATTAAAACTCCAGCTAACATTGCCCCAAAAATTGCAATAATTAAACTTCCTGTAACAGTCATTAATGCAAAACCTGAAATAGCACCAATGATCATCATTCCTTCAACACCAAGGTTTAAAACTCCAGACCTTTCTGTAATCAGTTCACCACAAGACGCTAGGATTAAAGGAACAGCAGAGGCCATGATTGATGCAATTATTAGTCCAACAAAATTTATATCTACTATCATTTTTTTGTACCTATAAATTTAAATTTGAAAAAGAGTAAATAGTCAGAAGCAAGAAGAAAAAATAAAATCATTCCTTGGAAAACCTGACCTGTATATTTTGGTATTTGCATAAAGATTTGTGCCGTTTCAGCACCCAGATAAGTTATTGCAACAACTAGAGATGCAAAAATTATTCCCACAGGATGTAAGCGACCTAAAAATGCAACAATAATCGCAGTAAATCCATAATCTGGAGATACTTCTCTATGAAGCTGTCCAATGGGTCCAGTTATTTCTCCTACGCCTGCTAGACCAGCACAAGCTCCACTTATTAAAAAAACTAGGATAATCATTTTTTTACCTTTGTAGCCAGCATATTTTGCTGTCTTTAAACTAAAACCTGAAACTTTCATTTGGAAACCCAAATATGTTTTATAAAAAACAAACCAACTAATAACCACTGCAGCTAATGCTAAAAATATTCCTGCGTGAATTCTTAGTCCTTCAAATAATAAAGGAAGTCTTGCAGAGTCACTGAACTGTCTAGTTTCAGGAAAATTAAATCCTTCTGGATTACTCCAAGGACCGACAACAAGATAATCTAAAATTAATTTTGAAACATATACCAACATAAGACTTACTAATATTTCATTTGTATTGAAGTAAGTTTTTAATATTGCAGGTATTGATGCATATATCATACCACCAATTGCGCCAGCTAATATTACTATTGGTAGAATATAGAAACCTTCTTGATCATAAAATAATAATGCAACTCCTCCTGAAACTATAGCCCCAAAAGTTAATTGACCTTCTGCTCCAATATTCCAATTGTTACTTTTAAAACAAAATGATAAACCAATCGCTATTAAACAAAGTGGTGTGGCTTTTAATAGTAATTCACTAAAACCATATTTATCTGCAATTGGAACTATGAAAAAAAATTTTAGGGCTTCAAATGGTTTAAAACCTAAAATATAAAATATTATACCTCCCGCTATCAATGTGAGAAAAATAGCTAAGATAGGTGTAAAGAAAAATATAGCTTTTGAAGGTTGATCTCTTTTTACGATTTTAATCAATTTCCTCCTCCCATAAGTACCCCAAGCTTCTCAGATGTAACATCCTCAGCATTCATTATTTTTGATAATTTTCCTCTATGGATTACTGAAATTTTGTCACTTAATTTTAACAACTCATCAGTGTCTGTTGATATTAATATTATTGATTTATTTTGTTCATTTATTTTAATTAATGTTTCATGAATATAATTTATAGCTCCAACGTCTAAACCCCATGTAGGATTAAAACAAATTAATAAATCTGGAGATGTTATTAATTCTCTTCCAATAATTAATTTTTGTAAATTTCCTCCAGATAAAAATTGGCTTTTTAAATCTATATTTTCAGTGTTTACATTAAATTCTGAAATAATTTTTTTCGAATGCTCTTTAATTTTGCTTTCATTTATTAATCCATTATTAAAAAAATTTGAGGATTTAAAATTGTTTAGAGCTACATTTTCAAAAATTGCCATTTGTGGAATAGCAGCTTGTTCAAGCCTATCTTCTGGAGAAAAAGCCATTAAATATTCTCTTCTTTCTTGAGGATTTAAATCCCCAATAAAATTTTTATTAAATTCTATGGAATTCTTATTTGATATAATTTCACCACTTAACACTTGAAATAATTCACTTTGGCCATTTCCTGAAATACCGGCGATTCCTAAACATTCCCCTCGATTTAGAGAAAAATTAATATCAACTAAGTTTGTTTCAAAAGGATCTTCACTTGTAAAATTAAGATTTGTTATTTTTATTAATTGTTCTGAAGAAGTATTTTCCTTTTTTTTCTTAATTGTTTTTAAATCCTGACCTACCATTTTGTTAGCAAGAGATTCTATATTTTCATTATTGATTTGACTCACAGAGACCAATTTTCCTCTTCTCATTACAGCAACTTCATCACAAAGTTGCATAACTTCCTTTAGTTTATGGGTTATATAAATAATTAAAATTCCTTCCTCTGAAAATTTTTTTAATGATAAGAATAATTCACTGGTTTCTTGCTCTGTTAATACCGATGTGGGTTCATCCATAATTAAAACTTTTGGGCTTCTTATTAGGCATCTTATTATTTCTACTTTTTGTTTTTGACCTGCTGATAAATTGAGAACAGGAACATCAAGATCAACTGAAAAATTGTATTTTTTCATGATTGTATCTATTTTTTCTTTTAAATTTTCTCTTTGCTCATCTGAGTCTATTATTAGGTTTTCAAATACAGACAAAGTTTCAAAAAGATTAAAATGCTGAAATACCATTCCAATATCATTTTTTTTTGCATCTGATGGTGAATTAAGTTTTAAGATATTTTTATTTAAATAAATTTTGCCTTCATCAGGAATGACTACACCTGAAAGAATTTTAACAAGTGTAGATTTTCCAGCACCATTCTCTCCAAGAAGAGCATAAATTTTACCACTATTAAACTCGAGTGAAACATCGTCGTTTGCAACACACCCAGGATATATTTTAGTTACATTTGAAATTTTAAGGTTTGTATTCATTAATTAATTTAATGGTATAGAATTTCCATCCTTATTTTTCTGATATTGTCTCGATAAAATTAAATATCTTTTTTTAATTTCGTCTAATATGTTTAAAACTGTTTCTTTTTCTGAAGTAGGTAAATTGTTAATAAGTAAATTTATGTTTTGACTTTTCCAATAAAAATTTTCTTTATTATATTTTCCGTCACTAATATTAAAAACTTCCTTTAGTATATTCAGGTCATGAGGGATATTAAAATCATCATTTGTTGCTTCGTATGGAAACAAATAATAAAAATTATCAAATCCAGAAAAAGTGATTGCACTTAAGCACATACTACAGGGTTCATGTGAACTTAAAAACATGCAGTCTTTCTCATTGGGCCTTGTGTTTGCATCTAATTCATAAAATTTCTTTAGTGTATGCATCTCTCCATGCCACAACGGATTTTCTATTTCGTTATTTGTTTCTGCAATTACAACCGATAAATCATCCTTTTTAATTATAGCGGCCCCAAATATTTTACTACCTCTAGCAACACCCTTTTCAGTAAGAGGTAAGACTTTCTTTAAAAATATATTTAGTATCTTTTCTAAGGCTTTTTCATTCATATGCTTGAACCATCAAATAAAGAACACAATTGTTACTATAATTAAACTTAAAAGTAATAAGAAATAAATTATTTATACAACTTAAAAGTTAATAATTTATTGAAGCAAAAAATGTTAATTTGAACTTATGTTAAAATTAAAATCAGCAATAAGCCTGTTAATTATCATAATTTTTTTTTCAGGGTGTCAAACTGTAAAGGAAAAAACAGATGCAATTGTTGAAAAA
This sequence comes from uncultured Pelagibacteraceae bacterium, assembly GCA_902623415.1. Taxonomy (GTDB): domain Bacteria; phylum Pseudomonadota; class Alphaproteobacteria; order Pelagibacterales; family Pelagibacteraceae; genus Pelagibacter. The sequence goes on along the minus strand of CACNTU010000005.1, from coordinate 27,219 downwards.
GAAAATGAAAAATTAAGTAAATTCTTAGGAAAATCTGCCAGTGAACTTCAAATGGAACTTGGAAAACCAGACGAAGATTTTAAAAATGCTAAAGGTAATTTTGAACTAGTTTATAATAGCAAAAAATACCTAGTTCCTTGTGAACGAAGGTTTGAGATTAATTCAGAAAACATAGTCGTTGGTTTTGTATCAAACGGATGTTTTTAAATTCGATGCTAGAAAAAAATCTGCTCATTATAGGTTTTTTAATTATACAAAAGGAACTTGTATAAATTAATCAGTTTTTAAGATTTACTCATACCTGTGGGGACTTCTCCCCACAAGCAAGGTTTAAGACTTATTTAATTTCAATAAGTTTCTTTTTTTTATGTTCTGGAATTATTCTTTCACAAGATATTGTTAAAAGACCATCTTTAAGCTCAGCACCATTAACTTTTACATCATCAGCAATAGTGAATGATCTTGCAAATTGTCTTTGAGAAATACCCTTATGAATTATTTCTCCATCAACATCACTGTTTTCAGACTTATTAACTTGTTTTGTTCTGACTGTTAATAAGTTGTCCTCAAACTCAACCTCTACGTCTTTTTTGCTAAAGCCAGCTAATGCTACCTCAATTGCATAGTTGTCTTTGCCTGTCTTTCGTATGTTGTATGGTGGATAATTTGACTGCATTGTCAAATTCCCATTTCCCAACATGTTTTCGAATTGGTCGAACATATCATCAAAACCAATTGAAAAAGGTCTAAGTGAGTTAAATATAGATAGATCCTTACTTGTCATTATATCCTCCTTTGTTAAGCAAGTTTATTTATGTAAGCCCCATTAGGCGACTTACTGAATTTATATGGTAATTAATTTATTTTTTTCAAGATTAAAAGTTTACTAAATTTTTTTTGAAATTTTTAATGCAAATGCATAGTCAATAGCAATTTCTTCTATTGCGCCATCTCTTCCTGATTTTCCACCATGACCAGCATTCATTTCGGTTTTCAAGAGAAGCAAATTATTATCTGTTTTATAGTCTCTAAGTTTTGCTGTGAACTTTGCAGGTTCATCAAATAAAACTCTATTATCACTTAAACTTGTTGTGATAAAAATATGTGGATAATCCATTTTTTTAATATTGTTATAGGGCGCATATGAAAAAATATATTTAAAGTGTTCTTCATTATCTTTTGCATTCCCAAATTCATCAAATTCTCCTACAGTTAAAGGTAAAGAATGATCTAGATTTGTAGTTAAAGAATCTACAAAAGGAACAGCCATAATAATTCCTAAAAATAATTCAGGAGATTGATTCACAACAGCACCCATCAATAATCCTCCAGCCGATCCACCCATTCCAATAATATTTCCTTTTGACGTATAATTTTTTTCAATCACATATTTTGCTGCGTAAATATAATCTTCAAAAGTATTTTTTTTGTTTGTTAATTTTCCCTCTTTCCACCACTTCATACCCTTTTCCATACCACCTCTAATGTGAGCTGTAGCCCAAATTATATCTCTATTAATAAGACTTAATCTTGTAGAAGAAAAACTTGGGGACATAGAATTTCCATAAGAGCCATATCCATACAATAAAACATTTGCAGACCCATCAATTTTTGTTTTTTTGTGTCTAGTAATTGTTAATGGAACCATTCTTCCGTCATGAGATTTAAACTCAACTCTCTCAACAATATAGTCATCTTTATTATGACCAGATGGGATCTCTTGTTCTTTAACAAGTTCTTTAGATTTTTTTGCTAAATTATATTTAAATACTCTAGAAGGAGTTTTAGGTGATGAGTATCCTAAATAAACTTCATCAGTATTTCTATCTTTTTGAGTTAAGCTTACTCCTGGAACATAAACAGTTTCATCAGAAAAAATTAATTCTTCTTCTATATTTGTAGAAATATTTTTGACAAATAATTTATCTAGTGCATCTGATGTTTCACCACGAATAATCCAATTTTTAAGGAATGTTAATCCACCAATCAAAACTTCATCTTTTGCTGGAATATATGTTTTCCAATTTTGATTTTCTAAACTGTCACAAATATCAATTTTAAAGTCTTCAGCATTTTTATTTGTATGATTATAGAATTTACCATCCCATGAATTAACAGAATACAAAACACCTCTTTCTCTTTTAATAATAAGTTTTGGAGATGGATTTAATTCATCTGATTTAAAGTAATATTGCTCTGAAGTATTATGGTCAGAAGTATTTATAAAAAAATATTTTTCATCTGAGCTTTTTCCAATTCCTACTGTAAAAGCCTCGCTTTTCTCCTCAAATATTAATTCATCTTTGCCCTCAAAATCACCTATTCTGTGTCGGTATATTGTTCTTGCTCTATGATTTTCATCAAGTTTAGAATAAAAAATATATTTGTCATCCAAACTAAATGTTATCCCTCCTGATGTTTCTGCAATTTCTTTTGAAATAATTTTGTTTGTTTTTATATCTCTTAAATAAATTGTATAATATTCAGAACCTTTGAGATCTAAAGAGTATCCTAGATATTTATCATTATTACTTACTTCTAAATCTCCAACTCCAAAATATTCGGTTTTGAGTTTTTCTTTTTCCTTATCTCCATTCCATATTTCTTCTATATTTTCTGAACCAATTTTTTTTCTAAGTTTTATTGAATAATTTCCTTTTGTTGTAGTTTTTGTCCAATACTCATAAGTATGATCTTTATAGGGTAAAGATTCATCATCCAATTTAATTCTTCCTTTAATCTCATTAAATAAATTTTTTTGGATATCTTTTGTATCTTTTAAATGATGTTCAGTGTAAGCATTTTCGTCTTCTAAATATTTTTTCACTTCAGGATCTAACTTATTTTTATCTTTAAGGACTTCTAAAATATCTTTTTGATGAATCCAGCTATAATTGTCTTCCCAATCAATATTGTGACAAGTTTTTATCTCTAGTTTTTTTTTAAGTTGTGGTACTTTCATCTAATAAGGAAATATATGAATATTATTATTTATCTACTTGTAATTTTAGTCATCTTATATTTTTTATTAAGATGGTGGTCAAATATTTCTCCAAAAAAAATGTCAAAAGGAGTTAGGCTTATTACAATTTTATTATTGGCTTTATTAGCAGTTTTATTTGCTATTGGTGGAAAATTTCTACTCACATTGCCATTAACTCTTGCAAGCCTTGCTTTAGTTAAACTTAAAGGTTTATCATTGTTTCAATTGCTTTCTCTTTATAGGCTTATTCAAACCTTAAGAAATTCTGGAAGATTTTCTTTTAATCAATATCAAAATAATAACTCGTCATCATTATCAATATCCGAGGCATATAAGATTTTAAATTTAGACATTAATAAAAAACCAACTAAAGAAGTTCTAAATAAAGCTTATCAAAAAATTCAAAAAAAAATTCACCCCGATATTTCTCCAGAAACTTCAAGATTATCAGCTATTGTTAATGAAGCAAAAGAGATAGTTCTTAAAGATATTTCTTAATTAATTATTGATAATAGTTTTTCGTAGATTTTATCTGGATTAATTTTGTCTTTACCACGAGTATTGTGAGAAACTGTTATTTCTCCATCAGGAATAATTGGATACATATTTGTGTTGTAAGAACCATAAATTAATGGAGTATCTGCCATTAGTGTAATTGTTTTAATTCCTAATGCTGAAGATAGATGTGAGAAACTTGTATCATTACATATTGCAACATTACAATTTTTAATAATAGGTAAAATTTCTCTTATACTTAGATTGTCTAGGGTAACACATTTTTCTTTAAATTTTGTATTATATAATTCGCTTAAAACTTTTTGTTCATCTTCATTTTTACCTGTAGCTAAAAAAAATCTACATTTTTTAAAAGCTTCTAATTTTTCCATTACGTCTAGAAAAGTTTTTGATGGTATTCTTTTTGTTGGACCTGAACCACCAACACCCAACAAAACATTAAGCTCATCATTATTAATATTAAAGTTTACTGCTGTTTTTTTAACTAAACTATTATCAATTTGAATTTCTGGATTATCAATAATTTCGATACCTAAATATTTTTTTATTATAGCTTTAGCCGGTTCAGTGATGTGTTGATTTTGTTTTTCAAATAATGGGTATTGAAATATTTCTTTAATTCCTGCCAATCTAGAAATTAAGTTATATCTCAAAGAAGAATTGAATATAAAAACTTTATCGAAATTATATTTTTTTATATCACTTACTAATTTGAAAAATCCTTTGAAACCATCATGTTTTTGATTTATTTTATTATCTCTTTCTAAGTGAATTATCTCATCAATATAATTTGTTTGATTTAAAAACTCGTTAGCTTTTGAATTTTCTTTAACCAATAAACTAACAGGTGCTCCAAATTTTTTTGAAATGGCTTTAATAAAAGGTAGAAAAATTACCGTATCACCTATGCCCATCCTGTTTTGAATAGCTAATATTTTCATAGTTAATTTATAAACTTTACTAATTAATATTTTTATATAAATTTTTATTATGAGTAAAATTAAAGGCATTTATGCGGCCTCAATGTCGATCTTAAATGATGATTTGACGCTTGATATTAAAAAAACCATTCTGCACGCAGAAATGGTTATAGACAATGGTTGCCACGGAGCAGCTATATTTGGAAGTACAGGGCAGGCTCAACTTATACCTGTCTCAGAAAAAATTAATTTATTAAATCATCTGACTTCAAGCAAACACAAAGAAAAATATATTATAGGCACTGGTTTAAATTCTTTAGGTGAAACAATTAATTTAATTAGAGTTTCTAAATCTTTAGGTTTTAATAGATTCTTAATTATGCCGCCTGCTTACTATAAATATGGAGATAAAGAAGTAATAGAATTTTATAGCAAAATAGTAGAAGTAATTTCTGATTGTGAAATAGTACTATATAATTTTGAAAAACTCTGTGGTTATAAGTTTAGTATTGAATGTATTGAAGAGTTAGTAAAAAAATATCCAAAAAATATTATTGGTGTAAAAGATAGTTCTTACAATCTTTTTGAAAATTTAAAAATTGATGGTTTTTCAGTTTTACCTGGATCAGAATCTAAATTATTTAAAGGACTTCAATTAGGTTGTTCCGGAATTATTACAGCTACATGCAATGCTACTTCTACACTAGCAAGAAAAGTTTACGATGATTTTAATGATGGAAACGATCAGACAGTAAATCAAAATCTTTGCGATGTAAGAGCAGAATTTGAAAAATATAATTTGATTTCAAGTTTACATACTTACTTTAGTAAAAAAGAAATATACTATAAAAATCTTTTGCCACCACTTAGTATTTTAAACTCTAAAGAAGCATCAGATTTAATCAATAATTTAGAGAAATTAAATTTTTCATTAAATAATACTAAGGCGGCTTAGATGCAATTAGCTAGGTTTTTAAATAATGTTTTTAAAAAAGATGGATTTATCTTAATTGATGCTAATTCTAAAAGCTATATTATTGGTAATCCAAAAAGTGAAAACCCTATTAAGATTAAAATATTAAATAAAAACCTCCATTATAAATTATTATTTCATCCCGATTTATATTTTGGTGAAGCTTACACTGATGGAGAAATAATTATAGAAAATGGAACGCTAACAGATTTTTTAGATCTTTCCTTAATGAATTTTGGAAGAGGAGAATTAAATTTTTTCAGTTCTTTAATTAATAAATTAAGAGGTTCTTACAGATATTTTACTAACTTTAATTTTATAAAAAAATCAAAAATGAACGTTTCGCATCATTATGATATTTCAGATGATCTTTATGATTTATTTTTGGATCCTAAAAGACAATATTCATGTGCGTACTTTAAAAACGAAACAGACACGCTTGAAACAGCACAAAATAATAAAATTCAACATATTATAAAAAAACTCAATATAAAGCCTAATCAAAAAGTCTTAGATATCGGATGCGGATGGGGATCGCTTGCAACTGATATAGCAAAAAGTGCAAATTGTGAAGTTACAGGTATCACCCTTTCTGAAAATCAATTTAATTATTGTAAAAAAAGAGCAAAAGAACTTAATTTAGAAAATCAGTTACACTTTAAACTTATGGATTATAGGCAGCTAGACGAAAAATTCGATAGAATAGTAAGTGTTGGAATGTTTGAGCATGTAGGAAGAAAATTTTATAGAAAATTTTTTTCACAAGTCGAAAAACTTTTGAAAGATGATGGAGTTTCATTGATTCATACTATAGGATCAGTAAATCCACCTCGAGATCCACATCCGTGGATTACGAAATATATTTTTCCTGGTGGATATACACCAAGCTTGAGTGAGGTAAGTCCACATATAGAAAAGTCAGGATTAATCGTTGCAGATATTGAAGTTTTAAGGCTACATTACATGCACACTTTAAGACATTGGAAAGAAAATTGTCTCAAAAACAAAGAAAAAATAATTGAAATGTTTGATGAAAAATTTTTTAGAATGTGGGAATTTTATCTTGCAGGTTGTGAGATGGCATTTAAATGGGGTGATCAAGTTGTATATCAATTTCAATTAACAAAAAATTATTCTTCAACACCAGTTACAAGAGACTATATTTATCAATAAATTATTGATAAATATAAATTTCCTCAAATGAAAAAAAAGAAAAAAAAAATAAAAAAAAATTTTTCCAAAAACAAAAAAAAAATTAAAAAAGCTCTAAAAAAGATCAAGAAAAGCAATATTAAAAAAGTTAAGGTAAGACAAAAAAAAAATTCTAAAAACAGAAAATTTAAAAAATCTAAAAAAGTAAAAAAAAAATATAAATCTACATTACCAAAGAAACCAGATTTTCTTTTAAAGTTAGTTAACTTTCAAAATTCTCTAAAGCCTGAATTTAAGTTTAGATTAAATTTTGGTTTTGAAAAATATATTCAAGCATTTTTTGATAAGATAGCAGATACAATTTCACAATATAAAACTCTAAAAAAAGATGAAGCAAGAAGATTAAAATTAGAAAAACAAGAACAAGAAAGGCTAGAAAAGATTGAAATTGCAAAAGAAAAACAAAAAGAGGCTGAATTAAAAGTTAAATTAAAAGAACAAGCTTTAAAGGATGAAATTAGATTAGAAAAACAAAGAACAAAAGAAATAAAATTATTCTTAAGAAAAGAACAAGCTCTTTTAAGAATTGAACAAGCAGAAAAACAAAAGAAATTTTTACAACAATTAAAATTAGATAAGCAAATTGAAAAATTTAGAGTTAGAGAGGTTAAAGAATTAGAGAAATTAGAAAAAATTTCTTTAAGAGAAAAAAGAGAGGATTATGCTGGCTTACAACAAAGAATAGAAAAACTAAAAGAAAAATACCGAATTATTAGAGATCAAAAGATTAGGGAAAGAGTAGAGGCCTTAGGAGTAAAAATTCAAGGAGATGAAGATAGAGAAACACTTTTAGAAAAAGAAAAAGAATATACTTTAGCTAGACAAAAAATTGAGTTTGCTCTCGAAAGTTTTTACAGAAGTGCTAGCAGTTTGGTATTTCAGCTAAACAAAAGACACATAACAAGGCATATGTCCATCTTCAGATGTATTGATAGAAGATTTGAAACTGGAGAAATATTTGTTAAGTGGGATGAAGCATCAGATGATGAATGGCTTTTGTTAATTTATATAAAAAATAATTCTCCTGATGAAGGAATAGTTATTGAAGATAAAACTAATCCAGAAAAAAATATTTCTCATGAATTTAAAAATAATGAAATATTTAAGGCTTCAGATACTATGGTTGACGCACTCACTCAACTAATTGGAAGAAAACGAGCCAAAAATATCAATTAAATTATCTTTAATTATTAAGTATCATTTAGAATGTTATTTTCTTCCGCATTAATGATCATTTTATATTTAATATTTAGATATGTTATTGCATGGATAAAATATTTTAACAGTCTTGACTCTAGGTTGGGTCAGTCTACTTGGCGATGGAGTTATGATTATCCAGTTATAGGTGAAAGAGATATTTCAGATCTAGATGATAAAACTTTTGTTAGACTGAGAAGAAAAAGAAATAGAGTTATAACTTTAATGTACTCAATTTTATTAATAATGTTCTTGTTATCTATGTCTTTACTAAGTGAATTTTTAATATTTTTCTTAACTTAGTTTTTTAAGTTGTTTTTTATTTTTTAAATATAAAAAAAAGGCAATTATTTCATACCCATATTTGAAGATTGTGAAAATTATTGGTAGTTTAAAAAATTTATATAAAAATTTATATTTTGGAATTTTTTTCCAAACATAAAGAAATGCCTCTGCGCCCTGAATAATTTTACCATTTTCTTTAACATGCAGTCTTCTTAACAATTCTTTATCATTTCTTAATGTTTCTTTTTCAGCATCTGAGTTATTAGTTATATCTATCCAGTCAATATCTTTGATATTTTCTTTTTTATATAAGTTAATTTCTGATCTACAAATTTTACAAGAATTATTAAAATATACTTTCATTTAATAATAATTAACTTTAAGTAAGAAATTGTACATGCGTAAAATGATCAGTTGAAAATTATCAACAAAGTACTATTTAAGGTGAATGAGTAATTTCTTTAATAAATCAGATTTAACAAGACAAGATGCAGATAAATTAGTATCAGAAACACTTAACAATTGTGATGATGGCGAACTTTATTTAGAGGAGTCTAAATCAGAGCCAATTTTGCTAGATGATAACAAAATAAAAAGCTCGAACTACAGCTCTGATTTGGGATTTGGTTTTAGGGCTATCTCAAACGAGGTTGTTGCTTATTCATATTCAAATGAAATATCAAAAGATTCATTAAAAAATTCTTCAGAAAATCTTAAATCAACTCTGAAATCAATTAAAGGCACATACAATCATGAAATTCCAAAATCTAATAAAAAATTTTATAAAGATATTAATCCAATTGAACAAAAAACGTTAGACTCAAAATTAGAAGTCTTAAATAAAGTAAATGAATTTTTAAGAAAAAAAGATAGATCAGTAAAACAAGTGACAGCTAGTTTTGCTGGTGAACAAAAATCAATTGAAATTATTAGATCGGGTGGAGAGTCGCTGACTGATGTACGTCCATTAATTAGATTTAATGTGTCTGTGATGTTAGAAAAAAATGGAAGAAAAGAAACAGGTGTATATGGAATTGGTGGCAGACAATCTTATGATGACTATTTAAAAAATGACAACTGGAAAAATGTTTGTGAAGAGGCTTTTAGGATAGCATCTGTAAATTTAGAAAGTAAACCAGCACCTGCTGGAGAGATGAAAGTAGTTTTAGGACCTGGTTGGCCAGCTATATTAATTCATGAAGCAATTGGTCATGGTCTTGAAGGAGATTTTAATAGAAAAAAAACATCAGCATTTCATAATCTTATGGGTGAAAAAGTTGCAAGTGAGGGAGTAACAATTGTTGATGACGGTACGATAGATAATAGAAGAGGTAGTTTAACAATTGATGATGAGGGAACACCAACTGAGCGAACAGTTTTAATTGAAAACGGTATTCTTAAAAATTTTATGCAAGACAGGCATAATGCAAGATTAATGAATACAAGATCCACTGGGTCTGGAAGAAGAGAAAATTATAGACATATCGTGTTACCAAGAATGAGAAATACAATGATGTTGAGTGGAAACCAAACTCAAGACGAAATGATCAAATCTGTTGATAAAGGAATTTTTGCAGTAAGTTTTGGAGGTGGCCAGGTGGATATTACGTCTGGAAAATTTGTATTCAATTGCACCGAGGCTTACGAAATAAATAATGGTAAAATTGGATCTTCAATTAAAGGCGCAACACTTATTGGTGATGGACCATCAATTCTTAAAGAAGTATCGATGGTAGGAAATGATATGATGTTAGACCCAGGCATAGGAACTTGTGGAAAGGCAGGACAAGGAGTTCCTGTGGGAGTCGCTCAACCTTCAATTTTAATTGATAAAATGACAGTTGGTGGAACAAAACTTTAATTATGGTTAAGGATCAAGAATTTTTAAAATCTAAAGCTTCATATTGTTTAGATTTGTCAAAAAAAATGGGAGCAACTGATGCAAGTGTTACAGTTGGTCACTCAATTTCAGAAACAGTTAATTTTAGAAATAAATCCCTAGAAGCCTCAGATAGATCAGATGGATTGGCATTAAGTATAGAAACTTATTTAGGTAAAAGAAGATCATCAATTTCATCATCAAATTTACTAGATGAAAATATAAAAACTTTAATTGAAAAGTGCTTTGAAACTACAAAAATTACACCAGAGGATGAATTTAATTCTTTGCCTGATAAAAATTTATTAGCCAAACAAATTACTAGCCTTAATTTGTATGATGAAACTAGATTCGAAAACGACAAAAAAATAAAATATTTAAAAGATTTAGAGGAGGCTGCTTCATCAAATAAGCAAATTATAAATACAGAATCTAGTTTTACTGAAAGTAAATCAAATTTTATATTAGCTAATAGTGACGGTTTTTGTGAAGGTTATAAAACTTCTTCTTTTACTACTTCTTGTGTAACAGTTGCAAAAGATGAAAATAGCATGGAAAGAGACTATGAATTTTCTAGCAAACGTCATTTATCTGATATTAAGCAAGCATCAGATCTTGGAAACAAAGCTGCCGAGCAAACTATTAGAAAATTGAGCCCTAACAAAATTGGAAGCGAGAAGATAAGCATAATTTTTGATAAAAGAATTTCAAAAGGAATGTTAAGTGTTTTTGCAAGTGCAATATCTGCATCTGCAATTGCAAGAGGCACTTCATTTTTAAAGGATAAAATTGATCATCAGGTTTTTGCAAATTCGATAAATGTAATTGATAAACCAGATATAATTAAAGGAATGGGTTCTCAAAATTTTGATTCAGAGGGCGTAAACTCTAATACATTACAACTTATAGAGAACGGAATACTTAAAAATTACCTTGTTGACACTTACAATGGAAAAAAAATAAATTTACAATCAAATGGAAGAAGTGGCGGAACTACTAATTTATATTTTGAAAATGGACATATAAGTTACGAGGATCTTCTAAAAAAAAATTCAAAAAGTCTTTATATTACTGAAACTATTGGTCATGGATCTAATCTTGTAACAGGAGATTATTCAGTAGGGGCGACTGGTTTTTTGGTTGAAGATGGAGAATTTAAGTATCCAGTTAATGAAATAACAATTGCTGGTAATTTTAAGGATATGTTTAAAAATATAACTTTAGCTAATGATTTAGAATTTGAATATTCAGTCAATTCACCAACTATGATGATAGAAGGTATGACTGTTGCAGGAAAATGAGCAGTTATTGTGTAATTGGCTCTGGAATTTCAGGAGCAACAATAGCTAATTTGTTAAGCAAAAAAAATTCTGTACATATTTATGATAAAGCTCGAGGTCCAGGTGGCAGATCTTCCTTTAAAAGATTAAACAAGTCAAAAGGATTTGACCACGGGGCTCAATATATTTCTCCAAAATCCATACAATTTAAGAAATTTATTACAAATTTACGTAAAAAAAAAATTCTAAAAAAATGGAGTGGCAAACATATTTTTTTAAACAAATTAAAAAAAGAAAATAAAAATCATATTAAAATAATTGGTTGCAAAGGTAATAATGATATCAGCAAACATTTGATAAAGAATATAAAATGTAGCTTTCAAAGTGAGTTAGAGAAGATTAAACTTGTAAACAAAAAATGGATGCTAGTCTTTAAGAACAATAAAATTAAATATTATGATAAATTAATATTAACTTGTCCATTCCCACAATTAAAAAAATTATCAAAAAAATTTATAGATGATCCATTCATCAAACAAAAAATTAAAATGGATGCAAATATTACAGTCATGATTGAAATTAAAAAAACAAATAAAAGCATATCGAGTTATTTATTTGACGATAAAATTTTAGGATGGGCCGCTAAAGAAAATAGTAAAAAAAGATTTAAAAGTAATTATGATTTATGGACTTTGCAAAGCACAAACGTGTGGGCGAACAAAAAAATAAATAAAAATAGAGAAAATAAAGAAAAAAATACAAAGATTTTGATTGATCGATTTTTTAAACTTACTGGAATTAAAAAAACAAAAATATTAACTTCATTAAATCATGGTTGGAAATATTCCTCAAATTCTAGAGCCTTAAAAGTTAAAAGTTATTGGAATAATAAATTAAAATTAGGAGTGTGTGCAGATTGGTTTGTAGGTCCTAGAGTAGAGGCTGGATGGATAAGTGCAAATGATCTTTTTAAAAAAATAAATAAATAATTTTATTCAAGATTTTTTAAGCGATATTCCCAATTTCCCATTCTCTCATATGTTATTTTAACAATTACTGAAGTTTTTTTATCTAGCCAAATGTCAAAGTTTAATTTTTTATCTTCAGGAAGAGACATATCTTTTGATGTAAGTTTGAAATGATCTGTTTCGTATTGCTTGCCACCAATTGAAATATTTTCCTTGCCAATAAAAGTAATTATTTGTTCTTTTATACTTCCAGAAATAGGACTTATTTGGCTTTCTGCTTGTAAAATTTTATGACTCCACCAATTGCCAATAATATTTTTTATAGAAGCTTCACCTGAATATGAGGATCCTTTGATCTCAAACTTTTTATTATTTTTATTCAGTTTTAAGTTTACAAATTTTTCTTTTTTATTTTGAAGTGTCTTTGATTGAAAAGATATTAAATTATCTTTTAAATAAATTTCTTCCCCATATCCTTCTACTTTAAATATTGTTGCAGATAGTAATTTTACCTCAAATTTATATTGATTTTTTACTATAGTTATTTCACCATCCCTTTTAAAAAAATAATTGTTATACCCAATTACTTCATCATTTCTCAAGATCTCCATTTCTATTTTGTCAAATTTGTTATAATGACCAATATGAGCTAAAGAAATTGATGAGAAAAATATAATAAGTAAAATAACTGCAAACTTTTTCATTTGCTAGTTACAATATTAGAATTTTTCATTAATAGATATAGCTTATTATAATTATGTTTTTAAAAATTAAAAAAATTCCAAAAGTAAAATGGAGCTCAGAAAAACCATTTAATTTTAAACCAAAGTTTTCTACATTTTTTTTCTTATGTTTCGGTTTGTCTCTATTTGGAATAGGTGAAGGATTGTTAATTGTTTCATTCACAGGAGCCTCTCCTTGGAGTGTTTTAGCTCAAGGTATTTCCTTAAATATTAATTTAAGTATTGGAACTATTACATTATTAATAAGTATTGCTGTTTTAATTTTATGGATCCCTCTCGGGCAAAAACCAGGGATGGGTACAATATTTAATGCTTTGATAATTGCAATTATGATTGATCTTTGTATCAAATATGTTCCAACACCATCAAATTATATTCATCAATTTTTTCTAGCTGTAATTTCTGTAATCATGGTTGGAATAGGTGGGGGTATTTACTTAGTATCAAATTTAGGAGCCGGTCCTAGAGATGGGCTTATGATAGGATTACAAAAAATAACAAATTTTCCTATAGCTGTTGTAAGAGCAACATTAGAAATTTCAGTTGTAAGTATTGGATGGTATCTAGGGGGAACAGTAGGGGTTGGAACTTTATTGTTTGCGTTTGGCATAGGTCCTTGCGTTGCTCTAGGACTTTATTTAGTTGATAAAACTTTTGATTAGGCTGCAGCTATAGCTTTTTCGCTTTTTTTTCTTTCGTGGGGATCAAGAATTGCTTTTCTCAATCTACATGAGTCTGGAGTTATCTCTAAAGCTTCATCTGTATTAAGCATACTTAATTGTTCTGCAATTGACATTTTTCTTACAGGTGTAAGTACAACATTCTCATCAGTGCCTTGAGTTCTCATATTGGTCAATTTTTTTCCCTTCATTACATTGATAATCATATCTCCTGGCTTAGGCGAAAGACCAACAATCATTCCAGGATAAACAGAATCGTTATGTGTAACAAACATTTCACCTCGTGCCTGTAAGTTAAAGATTGCGAATGCAACAGCTTTTCCTTGCTCCATTGAAATTAATGCTCCATTTCTTCTACCCTCCATTTCTCCTTCAAAAGGACCATAACTATGGAATATTCTGTTGATCACTCCGTTTCCTTTTGTAAGTGTAAGAAATCTACTTGTGTACCCCATTAGTCCTCTAGTAGGTGCATGAAAAATTAATCTTTTTTTGTTAGTTCCAGTATCTTTTAATTCAATTAGTTTACCTTTTCTTCTGTTCATTGAGTCAATTACTTTTGATGAATGTTCCTCATCAAGGTCCATAGTAATTTCTTCAATTGGTTCAAGTTTATTTCCATTCTCATCACTTTTGTACAAAACCTTTGGAGGACTAACTGTCATTTCAAAACCTTCTCTTCTCATTTGAGTTAAAAGAATTTCTAACATTAGCTCACCTCTACCACTTACGACAAAAGAGTCTTTCCCCTCGTTTTCTGAAAATGTAATTCCAACATTGTTTTGTGCTTCTTGAACCAATCTATCTCTTATTTGGGTGCTAGTTAATTTTTTACCTTCAGTTCCAGCTAAAGGTGAAGTATTTACAGTAATTGTAATTGACATTGTAGGAGGATCTATCGGAGTAGCATGAATTGGCTCATTAACCTCTAGGTCACATATGGTATCAGCAACATTTGCTTTTTCTAATCCAGCAACAACCACAATATCCCCGGCTTCACCAACATCTATTGGAACTTTTTTAGTTCCTTCATATCTAAAAATTTTTGTTAATTTTCCTTCGTCAACTTTATCACCATTTAAATTGATTGCTTTTATTGATTGATTAGCTTTTGCAGTCCCTTGTGTAATTCTTCCAACTAAACTTCTTCCTAAAAAACTATCTGCATAAAGTAGTGTTGACAACATTGCAAAAGGTTTAGTTTTATCAAGTTCAGCAGGTTTTACATGATCAACAATTAAATCTAACAAAGGATTTAAATTTTCTCTTGGACCATCAACTTCATGATCTGCCCAACCCGATCTTCCACTAGCATATAAAACTGGAAAGTCTAATTGTTCTTCATTTGCATCTAAGCTAACAAATAAATCAAATGTTTCATCTAAAACTTCGTTAGATCTTTGATCAGCTTTATCTAATTTATTAATAACAACAATTGGCTTTAATCCTTGTTTAAGAGCTTTGGATAATACAAATTTTGTTTGAGGCATAACACCTTCTGCAGAGTCAATTAATAACAAAGCTCCATCTGCCATACTTAAAACTCTTTCAACTTCAGCCGCAAAATCTCTGTGGCCTGGGGTGTCGATTATATTTATTCTTGAGTTATTCCAATTAATTGAAGCAGGTTTAGCTAAAATTGTAATTCCTCTTTCTTTTTCAAGCTCACCTGAATCCATTAATCTTTCATCAACAATTTCATTATCTCTAAATGAACCACTTTGTTTCATTAAATTATCAATTAGAGTAGTTTTGCCATGATCAACATGGGCTATGATTGTGATGTTTCTAATAGTATTGCTCATAAATTCTGGCTCTTATACATATTTAAAAGGATATTAAAACTCAAAAAAACTCATAACTGGCTTGAATAATTTTCAAAATTCAGGATTAATTTGTCTTTTTTTGCTTATCTTTTTTAAGTTTTCTTTTTTCTTTAAAGCTGAATTTAGGTTTTTTTTTAACACTAGAGTCTTTAAATGATTTCCCACTATATCTTTTTGACATGATTAAACTTCACATAAAAAAAAGGCCATCTTGAGATGGCCTTTTTAGAATTAATTAAAGAAAATGAGGGATTACATACCCATTCCACCCATTCCACCCATGCCACCCATACCACCAGGCATTCCACCAGGCATTCCGCCAGCAGCATCTTTTTCCTCTGGTTTATCAGCGATCATTGCTTCTGTAGTTACTAATAACCCAGCAATTGAAGCAGCATCTTGTAGAGCAGTTCTCACAACTTTAACTGGGTCTATGATGCCTTTTGCAAACATATCACAATACTCTTCGTTTTGAGCATCGTAACCGTTAGTTTTTTTCTTCTGCTCTAATAATTTACCAACTACAACTGAACCATCTACACCAGCATTTTTAGTAATTTGTCTAATTGGAGCTTCCAATGCTTTTCTCACAAGATCGACACCTGCTTTTTGGTCATCACCTTTTGCTTTAACTTTATCAAGTTCTTGAGCAGCATAAAGAAGTGCACAACCACCACCAGTAACAATACCTTCTTCTACAGCAGCTCTAGTTGCATTTAAAGCATCTTCAACTCTGTCTTTTCTTTCTTTAACTTCAACTTCAGTTGCACCACCAACTTTGATAACTGCAACTCCACCAGCTAACTTAGCAAGTCTCTCTTGAAGTTTTTCTCTATCATAATCAGAAGTAGTTTCTTCAACTTGTTGTTTGATAGAAGCACATCTAGCTTCGATATCAGATTTTTTACCACTACCATTAACGATAGTACTGTTATCTTTATCAACTTTGATTTTCTTACAAGATCCAAGATCATCAAGTTTAACATTTTCAAGTTTAATACCTAGGTCTTCAGATATAACCTGACCTCCTGTTAATATAGCAATATCTTCAAGCATAGCTTTTCTTCTATCACCAAATCCTGGAGCTTTAACAGCCACAACCTTTAAACCACCTCTAAGTTTGTTTACAACTAAAGTTGCTAAAGCTTCACCTTCAACATCTTCAGAAATAATCATTAATGGTCTACCAGCTTGAACAACAGCTTCTAAAAGAGGAACCATTGGCTGTAAATTAGTTAATTTCTTTTCATGTAATAAAATAAAAGGATTATCTAATTCTGTAGTCATCTTATCGCTATTAGTGATAAAATATGGTGATAGATAACCTCTATCAAACTGCATACCTTCAACTACATCTAATTCAGTTTCAATACCTTTGTTTTCTTCAACAGTAATTACCCCTTCATTTCCAACTTTTTGCATTGCTTTTGCAATCATTGTTCCGATTTCTTTATCACCATTTGCAGAAATTGTACCAACTTGCGCAATCTCATCACTGTCTTTCACTTTTTTTGCAGATGCAACCAGACTTTCTTTTACTGTTTCCACAGCAGCATCAATTCCTCTTTTTACATCCATAGGATTCATACCAGCTGTTACATACTTCACACCTTCTTTGACAATTGCTTGTGCAAGTATAGTTGCAGTAGTAGTTCCATCACCAGCTTCATCGTTAGTTTTGCTAGCAACTTCTTTGACCATTTGTGCACCCATATTTTCAAACTTATCTTCAAGGTCTATTTCTTTAGCTACAGACACACCATCTTTAGTAATTCTAGGTGCACCATAAGATTTATCCATTACGACATTTCTTCCTTTGGGTCCTAAAGTCACTTTAACAGTGTCGGCTAAAATATTTACACCTCTAATCATTGCTGCTCTTGCTTCAGCATCAAATTTAACAACTTTTGCCATTATTTTTCTCCTTTAAATTAAATTACTTACCTGAAATACCCATAATGTCAGACTCTTTCATTATGCTGTATTCTTTGCCATTAATTTTGACTTCAGTTCCTGACCATTTGCCAAATAAAACTTTATCACCAACTTTAACATCCATTGGAATTATTTTTCCATCTTCAGTTTTTGCACCACCACCTACAGCAACAACTTTACCCTCTTGAGGTTTTTCTTGAGCTGTGTCAGGGATAATTATTCCTCCAGCAGTTTTTTCACTGCCATCTAATACCTCGATTAAAACTCTATCATGTAACGGTTTAAACTTCATAAATTCTCCTTAATAAATCTTTATAAATATGAGCTTCATATAGATATTTCACCATCTATTTCAAGATCAGAAAATCTTTAGGATATTAAAATTCCTAGTAAATTCGCGATTTTATGGTTTATACCTTAAAATATGACCAAAAATTTAGATTTAAATGGCTTACGATCAATTGCTGATAATTATGATCTTTTTTATATAGACTTATGGGGCGTTGTTCATAATGGGGTTAATCTTCATGAAAAAGCAATAGATGTTTTAAATAAACTTTTAAAAAAAAAGAAAATGTTCGTACTTTTAACCAATGCCCCAAGACCAAATAAAACTGTTCAAAATTTTTTAGAAAAGATGGGTATGGATAAAACTCTTAGAGAACATGTATTTACATCAGGAGAGGCAGCATTGAATTATTTGAAAAAATTTTACTTATCGAAAAAGTTTTACCACATAGGTCCACCTAGAGATTTTGATTTATTTTATTTATTTGAGAAAAATAAGTGTGAAGATATTGGTGATAGTGAATATTTATTGTGTACTGGATTATTTGATGATCATGATAAGGATTTAGAATTTTATAAAGATTTACTTGAAAAACATATTACCAAAAAAATGATTTGTACTAATCCAGATTTAATCGTTGATCGTGGTGAAGTTAGAGAGTTGTGTGCAGGTTCTGTCGCAATGGTTTTTGAAAAAATGGGTGGAGAAGTAGTATATTTTGGAAAACCACATCCAGAGGTTTATAATCAGTCAATTGATAATAAAAATAAAAAAATATTAGCAATTGGTGATAATTTAAATACTGATATTAGAGGTGCAAATCTTTTAAATTATGATTCTTTATTAATCAGTAATGGAATACATAGAAATGAAATAAAAAATAATGGTATCCAAGACGTTTCAAAAGAGTATGAGGCTATAGTTAATTTTATTCAATCAGATTTAAAATGGTAAAACACTATACAAATTTTAATATTAAAAAATTACACAGAGGATCAATTATTTTAATAGGTAATTTTGATGGTTTACATTCAGGACATCAAAAATTATTTCAGTTAGCACAGTCGTATAAGAAAAAATATAATCTAAAGATTGGTGTTGTAAATTTTGATCCAATGCCAAAAATGTTTTTTAACAAAAAATTAAAAAATTTTCGACTTTCTAATATCGATCAAAAAATTAAGTTACTAAGTAGTTTAAAAGTAGATTTTGTTATAACAAAAAAATTTGATAAAAAATTTTCAAAAACCAAAGCATTAAACTTTATTTCTCAAATTTTAAATAAAAAATTAAGCTCCAAATTTATTTTTGTTAGCAATAATTTTAAATTTGGAAATAAAAGAGAAGGTAATGTTAATTTACTAAAAAAATACGAAAAATTATTTAATTATAAAGTTGTTAAACCTGAGCCATTAATTAAAAGCAAAAAGATCGTATCATCATCTTTAATAAGAAATCTTTTAGAAAAAGGTCTACTGGACAAAGCAAATAATCTTTTAAAAAGATATTGGACGATACAAGGAGTAGTTAAAAAAGGAAGACAAGTAGGAAAAAAAATTGGTTTTCCAACCTGTAACATAGACATCGGTGATTATGTTTTAGCAAAACCAGGGGTTTATGCAGTAAAAGTTTTGAGAAAAAATAGTAAGAAATATCTTAAAGGAATTGCTAATCTTGGATACAGACCAACATTTAATCAAAAAAAAATATTACTAGAAGTTCATTTATTTAATTTTTCTGGAAATCTTTATAATAAACTTTTATCAGTAGAGTTTTTTAAGTTTATAAGGAAAGAAAAAAAATTTAATAATGTTAATCAATTAAGAGCACAAATTAAAAAAGATTTAAAAATTGCAAGAAATATTAAATGACTAAACCACAAATAAATTTGCCAAAAACAGCTTTTTCAATGAAAGCCAACCTGCCTACCAGAGAACCAGAAATTCTTGAATATTGGAAAAAAATAAATCTTTACGATGAATTAAGAAACGAGAGTAAAGGAAGAGAAAAATTCGTTTTACATGATGGTCCCCCTTATGCAAACGGAAATATTCATATGGGAACAGCTCTAAATAAAATTCTTAAAGACATAATTGTAAAATTTCATCAAATGGATGGAAAAGACTCAATTTATGTTCCTGGCTGGGATTGTCATGGTTTACCAATTGAATGGAAAATTGAGGAACAATATAAAAAAAATAAAAAAAATAAAAACGAAGTTCCAATAGTTGAGTTTAGAAAAGAATGTAGAACATTTGCTGAGAAATGGATTGAAGTTCACAAAACCCAATTTAAAAGATTGGGTGTTGTGGGGGATTGGGAAAATTATTATTCTACAATGAGCTTTGGAGCAGAAGCACAAATAGTTAGAGAGCTTGGTAAATTTTTAAAAGAGGGAAGTCTGTATAAAGGTTTCAAACCAGTTTTATGGTCAACAGTTGAGAAAACTGCACTTGCAGATGCTGAGGTAGAATACCAGGATCATAAATCAGATACAATTTATACGTCATTCAAAGTTAAATCATCTGAATTAAAAGATTTAGCTGAAAGTGAAATAGTTATTTGGACAACGACACCATGGACAATACCAGCCAATAAAGCTTTAGCATATAACGAGTCTCTTGATTATATAATATTGGAAATAAATGATGAAGGTGATTTTAAAAACAGAAAAATTGTTATTGCAGACGCTCTACTGGAATCAGTTGTTAAAGAGTGTGGACTAAATAATTATAAAAAAATTCATTCCTTTAAGGGAAAAGAATTTAATAACACTATTTGTAGTCACCCATTTTTAAATCTTGGTTATGATCATGATATCCCAATGCTTGAGGCTAGATTTGTAACTACTGAGCAAGGAACTGGAATAGTTCACTGCGCACCAAGTCATGGACCTGATGACTTTAATCTTTGTTTGAATAACGGTATTAAAGCGATAGAAACAGTTGATGGGGATGGGAAATATACAAACAATGTGAAATTGTTTGAGGGAACTCATATTTTTAAAGCAAATCCTATTGTAATTGAAAAACTGAAAGAGCAAAAAAATTTATTATTTAATGGTGATCTGGTTCACTCTTATCCTCATTCATGGAGATCCAAAGCTCCACTTGTTCATAGGGCTACACCTCAATGGTTTATTTCAATGGAAAGTCATAAACTAAGAAATAAAGCATTAAAGGCTATTGATGAAACAACTTTCTATCCAAGCAAAGGTAAAGAAAGGTTAAAATCAATGATAGAAACAAGACCTGATTGGTGTGTATCAAGACAAAGAGTTTGGGGAGTACCTCTTCCAATTTTTGTAAATAAAAAAACAAAAGATATTTTAGTTGACGATGAGGTTATTGAAAATATTGCTTCTATTTATGAAAAAGAAGGTTCAGATTGTTGGTTTTCAGACGATCCTCAAAGATTTTTAGGAAATAAATATAAAGCTGAGGATTTCGAAAAATTAAGTGATATTGTTGAGGTTTGGTTCGATAGTGGTTCAACTCATTCATTTGTTTTAGAAAAAAGAGATGATTTAAAATGGCCAGCATCAATGTATTTAGAGGGGTCAGACCAACACAGAGGTTGGTTTCATTCATCATTATTAGAGTCTTGTGGAACTAGAGGAAGAGCACCATTTGAATCGATTTTATCTCATGGATTTGTTGTAGACGGCAAAGGTTTAAAAATGTCTAAATCCTTAGGAAATGTAATTGCTCCTGAAGATATTCTAAAAAAATATGGAGCTGATATTTTAAGGATATGGGTAGCATCATCTAATTATGCAGAAGATTTAAGAATAGATTATTCAATATTGGATCAGCACGCAGAATCTTATAGAAAAATTAGAAACACTTTCAGATATTTACTTGGAAATATAAATGATAATTTTGAAATAATAAACTTTAATACGCTTGATTTAAATGCGTTACCCGAGTTAGAACAGTTAATCCTGCATAAAATCTACATTTTAAACAATAATTTTAAAAAGTATTTTAAAAATTATGATTTTCACAATTTATATAAAGAACTATTAAATTTTTGTACTGTTGATTTGTCTGCTTTTTACTTTGATATAAGAAAAGACAATCTTTATTGCGATCCTATAGATTCAGAAAAAAGACAATCAACAATTACACTTCTTAATATTACATTAAATGCTCTATTAAAATGGTTTGCACCTATTTTGTCTTTTACGACGGAAGAAATTTTTAAATTATTATTTAAAGATAAAAAAAGTATACACCTTGAAAAATTTCTTGAATTTCCAGAAAAATTTAAAAATGAAAAACTAAGTAATAAATGGAGTGAGTTAATAAAAATTAGAAATATTTGCAATATAAGTATTGAGGAAAAGAGAGCTAGTAAAGAAATTGGATCAAGCTTGGAGGCGGATTTAAAAATACAATTAAATCAAAAATTAAAAGGTCTTACAGAAAATACAGATTTTTCTGAACTTTGTATTACTTCAAAGGCTGAAGTAAGTTATAAAGATGACATAGAAACAAAAGCAATCACTAGTAAAGCAAAAGGGTCAAAGTGTTCTATTTGCTGGAAGATTAAAGAAACAGCTTGTGATAGAGCAAATTGTGTTGTGAATTAAGAATGAAAATAAAAAATTTTAGTAAAAATTTTTTTGTTTATTCTTCTTTTATTCTTTTAATTTTTTTACTCGATAGAATTTCAAAATTTTATGTTATTTATTTAGATAAGGAGTTTCTTGGATCTGAAATATTTTCTTCAAAATTTTTAAATATTACTTTAATTTGGAATGAAGGGATAGCATTCGGTCTATTATCATTTGATCAAAATAATTTGTACAATTTATTAACATTATTAATAATTATTGTAATTTTTATTATTAGTTGGATAACAGTCAAGAGTCATGGATTAAAAAAATATTCATTAATAATGATATTGGGTGGTGCAATCGGAAATTTGTATGATCGAATTTTTTTTAAAGCTGTTCCAGATTTTATAGATTTTCATATAGGTAACTTTCATTGGTTTATATTTAATTTTGCTGATGTCTTTATAACATTAGGTGTATTTTTTATGATTTTGTTAGAAATTATTGATAATAGTAGGAATAAAAGTGAATATGAAAAATTTTAAAAAACTTTTTATTTATTTATTTATTTTAAATCTTTTGAGTTCCTGCGGGACAATTAAAGAAGGCTTTTCAACTCAAAAAAAAGATAACACGGATGAATTTTTAGTTGAAAAAAAAAATCCTTTAAAATTACCTCCAGATTTTGAGGAATTACCATTACCTAATTCTGAAATTGATACTAATCTAGATCAAAGAAATCAAGAAATTAAAAAGCTAGTAACACAAAATGAGAATCAAGATAGTGATATAAATAACAACACTCAGAAAAGCAAAAACTTGGAAGAATTTTTGTTAGATAAAATCAAGAAGAATTAATGTTAACAAAAGGTATTAATTTAATTAATTTTAAAAAAAAATATAAATATCAAATTACAAAAAAAAAGTTAGATAGTGTTATTAAAGAGAATAATCAAGTAATTCAATCATTAGGAAAATTTTATAAATATTCTTTTAAAAATAAGGATATAAAAAAATATAAACATAATAATTATTATAGAATTATTGGTATGGGTGGCTCCTCCTTGGGAACTAAAGCAATCTATGATTTTCTCAGACATAAAATAAAAAAAAAATTTTACTTTATTGATAATCTTAATTCTGAGTTTTTAATTGATAATAAAAAAAAATTCACGAATTTAATTGTATCAAAATCAGGTAATACAATAGAAACTATAGTTAATTCTAATGTAATAATAAAAAATAAAGATAAAAATATTTTCATAACAGAAAAAAAAAATAATTATTTGAATACTTTAGCTAATAAATTGAAAGCAGATGTCATTCACCATAATAATTTTATTGGAGGAAGGTTTTCAGTCTTATCTGAGGTAGGAATGTTACCAGCTGAATTAATGGGATTGAAACCAAATAATTTTAAAAGGTTTAACTATTTGGTTAAAAACAAAAATTTTATTAATAATTTAATTTCAAGTGTTAATTCAATTATTTATTTTATAAAAAAAAAAAAATTTAATTCGGTAATAATTAATTATGATGAAAAATCTGAAAGTATATTTAAATGGTATCAGCAATTAGTAGCTGAAAGTTTAGGTAAGAAAAAAAAAGGTATTCTCCCAATAGTTTCTAACATGCCTAGAGATAATCATAGTGTTATGCAATTATATTTGGATGGCTTTGAAAATAATTTTTTTACTTTTTTTTATACTAAAGATAAAAAATCTTATAAGTTAAATAATAATCTTATTTTAAAAACACAAAATAAACTCAAAAATAAAAAAATATCCGACATAAGCTATTTACAAAAACAAGCAACCGAAAACGTATTTATTAAAAAAAATATTCCTTTTCGAAGTTTTGAAATTAAAGAAAGGAATGAGAAAACTCTTGGCGAACTATTTAGTTTTTTTATTCTAGAGACAATTTTGCTTGCCAAATCCCTTAACTTAAACCCCTATGATCAGCCAGCTGTAGAATTAATAAAAAAAGAAACTAAAAAACTACTTATATAAATTACTTATAAATATTATTTTTGAAATACCATATTTTTTTTCCTCGATAATTTTAAAATTAGAGGAAATAAAATCGTTAGCATCTTTGTGTCTATGTAGAATTATTATTCCATTTTGGTTTAGAATGTTTTCTTTAAATATGTTGCTTAGTAGTATTTCAACATTTTTATCTTTATAAGGTGGGTCTAAAAAAATAATATCAAACTTTTCATTTATTTCAGTTAAAGTTTTAATTTCATATGCATTTTTTTCAATTATTTCATAATTATTAAACGAATTTAAACTAATTAAGTTTGCTCTTAAGATAGGTAATACCTCTTTGTAATTTTCTATAAATATTACTTTTTTAGCTCCTCGTGATAAACATTCTATTCCAAAAGAACCTACACCCGAAAAAACATCTAAAATATTGGCTGTGTTTAATAAAATTTTAAACTTATTAGAATGATTAATTATATTAAAAATAGATTCTTTTGTTAAATCTTTTAATGGCCTAGTATTTAAATCTTTAGGATTATGTAATTTTTTTCCTTTAAACAATCCAGAAATAATTCGCATTAATCAATTACTTTATAGCCTATGTCTTTTCGAAAAAAACCACCTGACCAGTTTAATTTTGATATGCTTTCAATAATTTTTTTCCTTGCATATCCAAAATCATCCGACATATATACAAAATTTAATACTCTGCCACCAACAGCTTGTATTTTATTGTTTTCAAATTTTGTTCCTGCATGAAACAGAAGATTAGGGTGATCAAATTTAATTTTATTTAAATTTTTTATTTCTATATTTTTTTTATATTTTTCAGGATATCCATTTGAACACACGACAATACATAAACTTTTTTTATTAGACCATTCCAAATTAATATCAGTTAATCTTCCATTACAACATGCTAAAAATATTTCACAAAGATCAGTTTTTAATTTTGGTAAAATTGTTTGACATTCAGGATCGCCCATCCTTACATTATACTCAATTAAATATGGTTCATTTTTTACTATCATCAAACCAGTGTATAAAAATCCAGTATATTTTGTTCCTAGCTCTTTTAAACCTTTGAGAGTTGGCTCAATAATTTTTTTTATTATTTTATTTTCTAAATCGTCATTAATTAATCTGGAGGGAGAATATGCCCCCATACCACCAGTATTTTTACCTTTGTCTCCCTCTAAAGCCCTTTTGTGATCCTGTGCAGTTCCAAAAATCTTGAAAGATTTACCATCATGAATTGTAAAAAAACTCATTTCTTCACCATCTAAAAATTCTTCTATTAGCAAATTTTCAGCTTTTCCAAATTTTCCATTAAATATTTCCTCAACAGCAATTTTTGATTGCTCAAAGTCATTGCAAATATAAACACCTTTACCGGAAGCCAAATTGTCAGCTTTGATAACTATTGGAAAATTTGTTTTTCCTAAAAATTCATTCGCCTCCTCTTTATTTTTAAAGATTCCAAATTTTGCAGTTGGAATATTAAATTTTTTACAAATTTGTTTTGTAAATATTTTAGACCCCTCTAATTGAGATGCTATCTTGTTTGGACCAAAAACTTTGATTTTAGATTTTTTAAGAAAATCAACTATTCCTTCAACCAATGGTTTTTCTGGCCCTACAATTATTAAGTCTATTTTTTGGTCCTTTATAAAATCTTTAAACTTGTCAAAATTTTCTAAATTTATATCTATATTTTTTGCAATATCTGATGTACCTGCATTTCCAGGAAAGCAAAAAATTTCATCAATTTTATCTGATTTTCTTAAACTATGGCATAATGCGTGTTCTCTTCCTCCACTTCCTATTATTCCAACTTTCATATAGAAGTATATAAACTATAAATCATGAAAAAATTAGCAAAAATAAAATATTTACCAAATAATTTTCAAATTATTGAGCCCGGAGATTATGTAGAGTGTGCTATCTCAAAGAAAAAAATAAGTATAGAAAATTTAACTTATTGGAATGTTGATTTGCAGGAAGCCTATTATTCCTACCATGAAGCATTTAAAAAAAGAGAACAAATAGAAAAATAATAAAATTATTTCCATCTATTGTGTGACCAAATCCATTCTTTAGGATTCGTAATAATAAATTGTTCAAGTACATTATTTAATTCATCAGTAATATTTTCAACAGATTTATCTTTTGAAAAAATAATAGGATTTTTAACTGTCATTCTAAACTCAGTTCCTTTTATCCTCTCAATGAAAACTGGAACTACTGGTATATTAAATTTTTTAACTAATTGACCAGGAATCGTTGTTGTTAAAGCTTTTTGGTTAAAAAAATTTGATAAAATTCCCTCAGAAACTCTTTGATCTATCATTAAAGCTGTAGAATAATTATTTCTCTTTAATTTGATTAATTTTTTTATCCCACCAATTCCTTTTTTAATTTGATTTTTACATATATATTTTTTTCTTACCCTTTCCATAATAGGATTAAGGTAAATGTTATTTAGTGGGCGATAAATTGTTGCTAATTTAATTCCCACCTTTTCAATTTGCATTGCCATTAATTCAAAATTACTAAAATGACCGGATACAAAGATCACTTGTTTGTTGTTTTTTTTTATGTCTTCAAGTATTTCTTGTCCCTCAATATTTATTTTTGATGCAAGGTTTCCATTTCTATAATTTTTAATAAATACATATTCAGCAAAAAATCTTCCGTAATTATTCCACATTGAGCTAGTAATTTTTGTTAAATCATCTGAATTTATCTCAGGAAAAACTTTTTTAATATTTGAATAAATAATTTTTTTTGATCTAAAAAGAGGGCCAATTTTTTCAAATAATTTACCTCCTAATTTTGATGAAATATTAGGACCCAATATTTTAAAAATTAAAAAACTTATTATTACCAATATAAACTGAAAAAAATATTTAAAATGTTTCATATTTAAACAAGTAAACTTAAAAGTTTTTCCTCATTCATAATTTTTAATTCAGATTTTA
>CACNTU010000004.1 GCA_902623415.1 uncultured Pelagibacteraceae bacterium | reverse complement strand
TTTTCATCAAATTTATGACCATCAGAATTAATTACATAAATATTAAATTTTTTTTTTTTTAATTGATTTGTCATGCCTTTTCTACCACTCTCATTTACCCAAGTGCCTTTCTTTTTGAATTTATTTTCAATATGTTCTTTAAAGGATCTTCTGTTTGAATTTTCTACAACAATAATTTTGTATTTATTTCCTAAGTTTTGGATACATTTATCAATTATACTGTCACTTAAAAATGTTACCACAACTATAGTAGTTTTATTTTTTGAGTATAACTGATCCATGATAATCTATTTTAGGTTGAAAAATTTTATAATTTTTAAATTTATTTAAGATTTTTTTTTTGCTTTTATTATTAATTATCATAAAAATAAATCCACCATTGCCAGCTCCCAATAGTTTACCTCCATAACATCCGTTATTTAACAGATTGTCATATAATTTATTTATTTTCGTATTGGATACATTATCACTAAGTTTTATTTTTAATTTCCAACTATTATCGAATAAATATCCTATTGATTTTATGTCTTTATTTTTTTTTAATAAGTTTATAAATTTATCAACATTATTTTTAAGTTGAACTAAATTATAGAAATTTTTTTTAAAATTTTTTTTTTGTTTTTTTAAAATATTTTTAGATTGTCTCTTTTGTCCTGTGTAAATTAAAAAACTATTTTTTAATATTTTTTCTATTTGATTTTTTAATATAGAGTTATTTTTAATTTCAGTTGAATGTTTTTTATATATTAGATGTCTTATTCCACCTAAGGATGAAATAAATTGATCTTGTTTTCCTAGATCTTCTTTAAGTGAGTGCTCAATTTTAAATGCTAAATCTGCAATTTTCTCTCTAGACATTTTTTTATTTTTTAAAACTAAAATTGCTTTAATCAAACCAACTGTAAAAGCGCTAGATGAACCAAGCCCAGTATTTGCTGGTATATCAGATATAGTACTAATATAGAGCGGTTTGGTTATTTTAAAATATTTTAAGATTGATTTAACCCTCATATTTTTCATCAAACTTAAACTATTTATATTTTCTGTCTTAGAATAATTTATTCTATATTTTTCATCATAATTATTATGAGTTTTAATTATGACATATACATACTTATTAATAGCAACACTAAATGTTTGTCCAAATTCTTTATTAAAAAAATATGGAATATCTGTACCACCTCCAAAAAAAGAAATTCTTAAAGGGGTCCTAGTTATAATTAAATCTTTATTTTTTATCATTTTTAATTTTTATATATTTTTCTATTGGAATTTTAATTAAATTTTTTTTTTCAACTATATTTGAGAGTTTTTTTCCTAAAAAATAGCAGTCAGTAGAAGCATTATAAGAAGCCATAACATCTCTTTTATCATCTCCAATATATATAGTTTGATCTAATAAAAATTTAAATTTTTTTGCTGCCTCTAAAAACATACCTGGATTAGGTTTTCTTTGAAAAGAATCGGATAAGAAATGTTCTTCACATATAAATATTTTCTTTAAAGATATTTGTTTTTTTTTCAATAATTCATTTAATTTTGAATTGATTTTATTTAATTTATTTTTACTTAGATCTCCTGTTGCAATCCCAGCTTGGTTGGTAATACAAATATATTTTATTTTTTTATATTTTTTTAAAATATTAATAAGATTTAAGTTTAGACTAATTTCTTTTTCGTCTGTAATGTATCTTTTACCCTTCACTTTATTGTTTAAAGTACCATCCCTATCAATCAAGATAATTTTATCATTATTAAAATACTTTTTAGTTAAAGCTAATCTTTGACTATCTCCAATACTTAAATAACTATGATAATTTTTAAAATATGATACT
Organism: uncultured Pelagibacteraceae bacterium; assembly: GCA_902623415.1. Lineage (GTDB taxonomy): Bacteria > Pseudomonadota > Alphaproteobacteria > Pelagibacterales > Pelagibacteraceae > Pelagibacter. Next base: position 46,688 of record CACNTU010000004.1, on the reverse strand, counting down.
TTTTTTTTTAAATACATTTGTTTCAAAAAAAATGTTAAAGATTTATTTACATCAGGTATCTCTTTAACGATTTTTTTATTAAATATTGAATATCCTATTTCTACATGTGTAAGTTTATTACTTCTTTTTTTTGAATAAATAACTTTGTTACTTTTAAAGATGAAATTTCCTGGTGTTTTTTTGCATAAATTTAGGCAGATTAATTTATTTTCTTTTTTATAGAATCTAAATAATTTGTCTAAATTTAGTGGATAGTAGTTGTCAGAATATAATAGCAGAAAATCTTTTTTTATAAGGGACTTCGCATGATAAATTCTCTTTAAGGTTTCAGTTTTTAAATTTGAGTAGGAGTAATTTATTTTAACTCCAAATTTTTTTCCATTACCAAAGTAATTTTGGATATTCTCAGATTTAAAACCAACTAGAAAAATAAACTCAGAAATACCATTTTTTTTTAATTGAATTAATAAATGCTCTAAAAAAGGTTTCTTGGAAACTCTGATCATGCCTTTTGGTGTATTTTTTGTTAAGTTCCCCAATCTTTTACCTAAACCGCCACAAAGTATAACAGCTAATTTAATCATTTAAATTTTGTATTGTTTTTTTAAGTCCCGTCTGAATATTGTATTTTGGTTTAAAAAAAACTTTCTTAATGGTTTTTTTATTACTACCAAAAAAAGATATTGAATTTCTAGAATTAGCAGACAAGTTGTATGTGTATTTTTTGTTAATCAATTTTTTTAATATTTGAAATATTTTAAATATTCTAACACAAGATCCAGTGCTTACATTGTATATTCCTGATGGAGGACTCAAACTGATTATTTTTTTAAAATATGTTGCTATATCTTTGACAAAGATAAAATCTAAGCAATTATTAGGATTTTTTATATTTATTGGTTTATTTTTTTTTAGACAATCTATTATATATGGGATTAATGATTGTTTTCTTTGATTAGGGCCGTATGCATAGAATATTCTTAGCCAATATAATTTATGTTTTTTTTGAATATTTTTTTTTAGAAAATTATAGATTTTAATTTTTGCAGCTGCGAAAAAACTATTATAGTCTGTATGACAATTTTCATTTTTTTTTCCATTTTTGAGTTTTATTTCAAAACAGCTACCACTAACAAGTATTTGTTTTAAACTTTCAAGTTTTAAAATATTTTTAAAGAAAATTTTAGAATATTTATAATTTAAATTACTATTTATTTTTCCTAAATCAGGAATACCATACCACAAGCAATGTATCACAATATTTGGATCAAATTCATTTATTTTTTTTGTATAAGATTTAGGTTTAAAAAAATCACATTTATAAAATTCTAAATTTTTCTTATTCTTAATAGACTTTCTTGTAAGAATAAGAATTTTATTTTTTTTATTTTGCAATATTTGTAAGAGCTCATTTCCAATGAAGCCAGTACCACCTGTTAAAAGTATTCTCATTAGAAATTATTCTGAAAAATCTTTATGTTTTAGATCTTTTTTAGATATTATATTTGGCTTTTTTGGCCATTTAATATTAAATTTTTTATCATTATATCTTATACCTTTTTCAGCTTTTGGATTATAATTTTGAGAGCAATAGTAGTGAACTATAGTATTGTCTTTAAGTGTTAAAAAAGCATTTGCACAACCTTTAGGTATATGGACCAAATATCTATTTTTATCGTTTAGATAAAAACCTTTCCAATTTTTATATGTTTTTGAATTTTTCCTTAAATCTATTGTGACATTGTAAATTTCACCCTTGATACAGCATAGTGTTTTATCTTCTCCGTAGGGATATTTTTGATAGTGAAATCCTCTCAACGTGAGTTTTTTAAAATTTTCAGAAATATTTGCTTGTCTTACATTACCATTTAGTTGATTTTTTTTCTGTAAATTAGAGCAAAAATTTCTTCTAAAAATTCCTCTTTTATCTTTAAATGGTGAAGGTTTAATTAAGTAAAGATTTTTAATTTTTTGTTTAATAAATTTCATTTAATGATGCTAATTATTTATTTAAAAACTTTTTATTTTCAATTAAATATTTTAATTGTTTAATTCTTATTGTCTTTCTTCCTTCAAACATTTCTTTATTAGATTTTACTTTATCAAAATAATTTACTAATTCAGAGATTGACCTTTCTATATTTAAATCAAAGTTAATTTCATCTTTAAATAATTTAAAAGCTTTATCAAAACTTACTTTATATGTTCTATTATCTATTTTTTTATTCTCTATAATTATTTTAGCTTTTGGAATAATTTTTTTAACTTTATTAGCTAAATCTACTACCTGGAAATTATATCCAGGATAGCCTAAATTTATAGTTTCACCATTTAATTTATCAGCTTTATCAATAGATTTAATAAAAAATTGACACATATCATTTACATGTAATAACGGTCTCCATGGTTTGCCGTCAGATTGTATAATTAATTTTTCATATAAATATGCTGATGCTACTAAATTATTTAAAACTATATCACTTCTAAAGTTTACACTAGGCCCAAAGACTGTTGCAGGCCTAAAAATTACAACTCTAAAATTTTCAGATTTTTTTTTTAGCATTATCTGTTCTGCTTTATATTTGCTTTTTGCGTAAGCAGTTATTGGTTGAATATTTTTCGAGTCTTCAGTAATTTCATTTTCAATATTTTCTGATATTCCATATACACTTTGTGTAGATGCGTATAAAAAATTTTTAACTCCAGCTATTTTTGCTTTTTCAATTAAATTTATAGTCCCATCAAAATTTATTTTGTATGTCAATTTTTCATTTAGTTCTCCAAGAGGATCATTAGATAATCCTGCTAAATGAATGATAGTTTCAATATTCTTAAGATCATCTTCGTGAATTTCATTAATATCCTTTTTCAACCTCTTATACTCTCTATTGTATAAAATAAGATCGTTTTCTAGAAAAAAATCTAAATCTAGTCCAGTTATTTTATGACCATTATTTAAAAGTTGTTTACATAAAACTGTTCCAACATAACCAGAGTCGCCAGTAACAAGTATCGTCATAAAATTTATATTTAAAATCTAATCTTTGTTTTTTAGATATATCTTGAAATGTTTTTACCTTATATATACAAAATATCTAATGAAAAAATTTCCTAAAAAAAAATATAATAATTCAAATTTATTTTTTAAGGACTATTCTAGAACTAAATCAGAACTGATTGATAAATTAGACTATGATGCCGTTTCTCAAATATGTGATTTTATTGAGAAAACTATCAGAAATAAAAAAAATATTTTTGTTTGTGGTAATGGAGGTTCAGCTTCAGTGGCAAATCACTTTATGTGTGATTTCAATAAGGGTATAAAAATATCATCTAAGAACAAAGTTGTTCCAAGAATTATTTCCTTAAATTTATCAAATGAATTAATAACAGCCATTGGTAATGACTTATCATTTTCAAAAATATTTAGTCATCAATTAGAAAATTATGCAAATTTTGGAGACTGTTTAATTACACTTTCCTGTTCTGGTAATTCAAAAAATATAATAGATGCAATTAGGATTGCTAAAAAGAAAAAAATTAGAGTAATTTCGTTAACTGGTTTCCAATCAAAATCACATTTAAAGACCGATTATCAATTAGACATAGGTTGTAAGAATTATGGAATATGTGAAGATATCTTTCAAAGCTTAATGCATATGATATCTCAGTATATAAGACAAAAATTTGAAATAAAAAATCTATAATTTTTTTTGAAAAAAAATTTTTACATAGCAGAACTGAATTTACCAAACACATCAGCTTATACCGTTCATGTATTTCAGATGTGTAATTTTTTATCCAAAAAAAAGGGGAATGTTAAACTTCTTATACCGTTTGTTGAAAAAAAATTAGTTAAAAAAATAAAAAAAAGTTATGCTGTTAAATACGATTTTGAAATTATTTCTGTGTTTAATTCTAATAAAAAAATGAGTTTTTTTAAAAGAATTTATTTTGCATACAAATGTAAAAAAATCATAGGAAATCCAAAAGATACAGATTTAACTTTATCTAGAAGTATAATTGCTGCTATTATACTTGCATTTTTCAATATAAAAACATTTTTAGAAATTCATACAGAATTAAAAGGAGTGACAAAATATTTTTTTAAATTATCTGAATTAAAAAATATTTCAAAAAATTTAAAATTTATATTTATTAACAAATATTTACTTAATTTTTTTAAAATTAAGAAAAAAAAATTTATTATTTTAGATGATGCTGTCAATACTGAATTATTTATAAATAAAAAAACAAAAATTTATAAAAACACTTGTGCATATTTTGGCAGCCTAACAAAAGGAAAGGGATTAGAAATAATATTAGAACTTTCTAAGTTGAATAAAAAAATAAATTTTCATATTTATGGAGATTTAAACATTATGTTTAAAAATTTTGATAAAAATTCATTTAAAAATGTAAAATTTTTTAATCATTTAGATTATTATAAAATTCCTAAATACATGAGCAAATATCATGTTCTTTTAATGCCTTATTTAAATAAAGTTTCTGTAAGATCGTCAAACCTTGACACTAGCAAATATATGTCCCCATTGAAATTATTTGAGTATTTAGCAATGTCAAAAATAATTATTGCATCTAAATTAAAGGTATATTCACATATTTTGAAAAATAAAAATAATTGTTTATTATTAGATTCAGAAAATACTAAGGACTGGATATATTTGATTGATAAAATTTTCAAAAATTTAAAAAAGTTTGATCATCTAAAAAAATCAGCATTAAAAACCTCAAGAAATTTTACCTGGGAACAAAGAGTAGAAAAAATTATAAATTTTAATTAATTATTATTTAGAAAATCTTATAAATTATTATACCAAGACTTGAAAGTTAGAATTGGTATAAGCTGGCTTTTATAATAATTTCCATTTAAATGATCTTTAAATAATTTTAATACTTGTTCTTTATCAAAAACATCTTCTTTAGATTTTTGTGTACTATGAAGTGTATCTAAAAAAAATTCTTTTAAGTAACCTCTTAAGAAAAAAGACTCTGGACTAAACCAACCATGTTTTTTTCTATTTCTTATATATTTAGGAGTTATATTTAATTTTTTTAGAGGTTTTTTTAAGTTAAATAAATCAATTTTTTTATTAAAATTTAACTTAAAAAATTTTTTTATTAATGAAATATCTTGAAAAGGTACTCTAGCTTCTATTGAATTGAACATACTTGCTCTATCTAATTTAAAATTTGATTCATTACTTAACCAATAGGATATGTCAAAATAATTTATAACATCCTCTTTTTTAGAGTTAGTGGGTAAAGTAATTTTAAAATCTGATAATTCTAATACTTGATGATGAAAATTATTACTGAATAAAAATTTATATTTATTAAAGTTAATAAAGTTATAAAAGTATTCAGGTAATTTATTGTAATTTATAGAATTTAGTCTCCTCACTTTACTTGAAAATAAACTTAGGAATTGATATTTTCTAGCTATCATACATTTTTGATATCTATCATAGCCACCAAAAATTTCATCAGCACCATCACCTGTTAGAATAACTTTACAATTTTCATCTTTTGCTTGCTTAGATTGTAAAAAAGAATTAAAAAAATTTAAATTTGCAATTGGTTCATCTAAACTTTGAAAAGAATTTAAAATTAAATCTTTTTGATATTTGTTATCTTCTTCAATTATAACTTTATTTAGTTTGATATTAAAATCTTTGCATAGTTTTTCTGCGAAAAAAAAATCTTTGTTAAATTTATCATATTTATTTTTTGGTGAAAAATAAGAAGTATAAGCTGTTATCTCTGGATTAATTTTTTTTGAAATAACAGAAATGATGCTTGAATCTAACCCTCCAGATAAAAAAATACCAGTTTTTGTATCACTTATTAAATTTTTTTTAATTACATCTTCAATCGTATCTTTTAAGTCGTTTTCATCATATTCACTGATTGTATTTTGATTTTGAATTTCAAAATACTTATTCATTTTTTTGTAATTTTTATTAAAATCTATTTTCATATATGAGCTTGGTGGTATTTTTTTTACATTTTTAATTAGTGTGTCTTCTTTTGGGGTAAAACCAAATTGAAAGAAAAATTTACACGCTTCATAATTCAAGTCTTTATTTGAAATACTATATAAAAACTTGGCATCGGATGAAAAAAAAATTCCTTCATCATTTAAAAGATAATAAAGAGGTTTTATGCCAGTATAATCCTTGCATAAAATAACTTCATTATTTTTTAAATCAATTAATACAAAAGCAAACATTCCTTCAAGCTCATCGAGTTTTGTTTCTTTATATTTAATTAAAAAATTAAATAGAACTTCAGTATCTGTATTTGAATTAAATTTTCTTGTTTGAAAGTATTTTTCTTTAAGATTTTTAAAATTTAATATTTCCCCATTAAATAACAAACAAAATTGCTCGTTTTTAAATATTTGATTACCTTTATTGCTGATATCTATTATTGAAAGTCTATTAAATCCTACTTGAATTTTTTTATTTTCTTTAGTTAATGATATTTTTTCTTGATAGTCTGGACCTCTAAATTTTTGCTTTTCAAAATAAAAATTAAATTTTTTTTGATACTCATCTTTTCTTAGTGAGTTTTCTTTGCATATATAGCCAATAAATCCACACATAAATTTGATTTTTGATTTAAGATTACATCATTTTTTATTAAATAAATATTTTATTATTTTTCAAAATAGCTTTTAAAAAACTTTTTGATAATTTCTTTAGACCCATCTAAACTAAAATGTGAATAATCTATATAATTAAATTTACCATCTTTTATAAAATTGCAGGTTTCCTTTTCACAAATAAATTTATTTAAATCATAAAAAATAAGGTTTTCATCTATCTCATTTACTTTATTTTTAAAATTATTATTAAATTTTATATATGTTTTTTTGTATTTATTTAAAAATAAATTAAGTTCATCAAAATTTTCATTAACAATTATAGATCTTTCAATATCTGGTATTTGAATTCTTTTGGATAAAAATATTATTTCTGCATTTGAGTTTTTTATAAAAAAGTCTGAAAATTGTTTAATATATTCTATCTCTTCATCATTCCATTTCATAGAAATTAAAACATAATCAAGATTTTTAAGGTTGTTTGAATTTTCAAGATCCTGATAGTATTTGCTACACATCTCATAAAATATTTGTGTCCAGGGTTTTCTGTCAATTATATAAAAAAGAATTTTTTCAGTGATATGCCAATCAGGTTTTAGCAAGATTGTTTTGTTACATTCCAAAGGTAAATGTTGCCAATAAATATTATATTCTGAATTTACAGTTTGTAAGAAACCTGCAAATAAATCCTCAGAATGGCTATCTCCAATAATTAGTATGTTTTTCTTATTTATATCTAAATTAAATAATTTTCTCTTTGAACCTTCATATATAATTGTATTTTCTTCTAAATAAAAACCTCTTTGAGTTGCAGCCAAATTTTTTAATTCTAGCAATTTTTTAGAATTTTCTGAATAATATTTAAAATTTAAATTTTTTATAAAATCCATAGATAAAATAAAAGTTAGTATAGTTGCAAATATAATAAATAAACTGAAATTAAATTTAGTGTTCAATTTAAACTTTGAGAAATCAAAATTTTCAAAATATTTATGAAAAATTATGGATAAAATTATACTTATAATGAATATTAAAATGTAATCAAAAAATAATAGTCCTGCTGGATTAAAATATAAAAACAAAACTATAACCGGCCAATGTACAAGATACAAAGAGTAGCTAACCTTACCTACATAATTTGCTAAACTAGAGCTTAAAGTTTTATAAATTAAATTTTCATTATTTAAATAAATCAATAATCCAGTTACTAAACAAATATACAGGGCATTAATTCCTGGGAATTTATAATTTTCATTAAAAAAAAATAATGCTGCTAGAATAAAAGACAAACACAAAAATGATAAAATAGTTTCATAAAAAATATTTATTTTTTTTTTAGGCAACAAGAATACAAATGAACCAATTATAAATTCAAACAACCTAAAAGGCATCAACCAAAAACTCATTTCCCTCTCAGCATTTGCTTCTGAAACAATTAAGCTAATAAAAAAAAGAAATATTAAAATAAATAATAATTTTTTATGATTAAATGCAAATATTATTAAACCAAAAATTATATAAAATTGCATCTCAACTCCTAAGGACCAGGTATGTAAAAGTGGTTGTAAAGTTTTATCTAGATCAAAATAATGATTTGTATTTTGCCAGAAATAAAAATTTGAGACAAAAAGTATTGAATAAAATGATGATTTTGAAAAATGATCAATATGGTGAGGTATAAAAATTATTGTAACAATCAAGAATGTTAACAGTATTAAAAAAAACAAAGGGATAAATAATCGTTTTAACCTTTTAAAAATATAGTTATTAAAAGTTAACTTTTTTTTATTGGTTAATATTGATTTTGTGATCACATATCCACTAATAACAAAAAATATATCTACTCCTAAAAATCCTCCATTTAACAAATTTAAATGATAAAAAAAAATTGAAATAACAGCTATTGCACGCAAACCCTGAATATCTTTTCTAAACTCAGATTCCATAAGATATATAATGTTTTATAAAGTAGCTTATATATATATTATTCAACTTTATGATTAAATTTTTTTTGAATAAATTTTTAAACAATTTATCTTTTAAGCTATTTGATAATAGATTGCCATATTTTTATAATTTATTTTCAATTATTTTTAATTTTAAAATTTTAAATAAGAGATTGCTTAATCAAAAAAACCATATTGATATAGATTCATTAAATAGAGATGGATTTACTAAAGTTGAAATTAAATTCGATCACAAATTTAAATTGCTAAAAGAAAAATTATACGAGCAAAAAATTTTTAAAAATCAAAACTCTCAATATAGATTTATAATTAATAATGAAATTTCAAAATTAATACTAGAAATATATAATTCAAATATTAAAACAACTTTAAATAAATTAGAGAGTTTTTACAATTCTAAAATAATACCAGCTCAAATTTATATCGCTAGAAATTATAATTTTGAAAATCTTGATAAAGAATATTATTCGAATAAATTCCATATGGATGGATATTTATGCACATATTTAAAATTATTTATAAATATTTCAGATGTAGATGAAAATAATGGACCTTTACACGTTATATCAAAAAAACGTACAAGTTATGTTGTTAAAAAATTAAAATATATTAATAGAAATGATTACAAAAGCGATATTGATATTGAATGTCATAAACATATAGGCAAAAGTGGTAGTACACTAATATGTAATACGACTCAATGTTATCATAGAGCAGGTGTGCCTGAAAAAAGTTTTACAAGAGATATGATGACAATAACCTTGCTTGCATTTCCAAGAGAAAATATTGATATTGAGAATATTTTAGATATCAATGAGACTGATAAAACTAAAACTGAAAACTCTAATGAATTAATACAAAAATTAAAACCTAAAAATTTACGAGATACAGTAAAAATTTATAAACAATACAAATTTTTCAAGCAAAAAAACATTTTTGATTAAGTTAATATTTTTGAAAAATATTCTCCCAATCTTGCTGAAAATTGTACAATGGAAAAAGTTGGGTTAGCATGACCAGATTTACTAAAAATAGAACTTCCTATTACATATAAATTTTTTGTATAGTGAACTTTTAGATCTGAGTTTATTACAGAATATTTTGGATCATCTCCTATGTTTGTACCACCAATATGGTGATTTCCTTCCCAAAAAATTTGATCTTTTTTATTGATATTAAAAAAATGTAATCTTCCAATATTTTCATTTACAAAATATTCACCAAGTTGTTTCATGAACTTCTTTGGAGTTTCTAAATCTTCTTTGAATGAATTACAAACTATTTCAATTTCAGGAATATTTAAAAAATCAACTTTTCTATTGCTAAGTTTTATATGGTTTTCTGCAACACTTTTTTGTCCCCATATAATTTCTAAAGATGTTCCACACAAAAGATTTTTTTTAAATAATTTTGTTACATGCTTAAAATATTCTGGAGCTAAACATAAAAGTTTTTTTGAAATCTGATTAAATTTAGTATTTGAAAGTTGATTTGGCTGTAAATAAACACATGCATTTTCTAAATTATTATTTTCAATAAAATTCGCATTGAGAGCTATTGCAGCTGTATTTCCTTTTTTAAGATAATCATTTTTATTTAATAAAAGATTTAATTTAGTAAAATCTGCAAGTAGCTCACCAAAGTGAGTCTTAAAATGTCCCATCCAATATTTACCGATAGGTATATTCTGGTCTAATAATTTAAATTTTTTTTGAAGTAATAAAAGAAACCTAGAATTTTCAATACACCCACAACCGAAAACAAAAAAGTCAGAGTTTATTGTATATTTTATTTTGGAGTTATTATCTATGATTTCTGCTGATTTAAAATTTCCAAATTTCCCTTTTAATTTTAAAAATGATGAATTTAAAATTACATCAATAAAATTTGATTTTGCCAATTTATCTAAATAATAATTTGGAAAATCAATTTCAGAATAATTAAATTCGACTTGAGATAAACTAGTGTTAAGAAAATTTTCATCAAATTCATTTTTAACATGAAGTATTTCGGAAGCTTCTTGTTGGTATTTCAATAAATTTATCTCATTGTTTGACCAGTTTTTATAGTCTACAGGGTCTAGTGGTCTACATCTTTTTCCCCATATATTTGCTGATCCCCCAAATTGTTTTATTCTACTGTTTCTTAAGTCAAAATCAAAATTGCCATTATTAACTCCACTAAATGTTTCCTGTAATTTTGGACTATATTCTAAGTTCCCAGCTTCAATTAATACACAATCTACTTTTTTCTTTTCTAAAATCAAAGCTAGAGAGATTGATGCAGGACCAGTTCCAACTATTAATATTTTTGGTATTTTTTTATATTCTTTTGCTGAATAATAAATCATTTATAAGTATTAATTAATTAATATAAACTTATAGTTTAATGATATTTTATGAAAACAAAAAAAATTTCAAGTTTGTTACTTTATTTTTTTTAGTATCTACATATCTAGTTTTTCTTTTAAAACCATATTATTACGTTACCTTTGACTCAGAGCCTGATTATCTTGCAAATTCTTTTCATATATTAAATTGGAGTATTCCTTGGGGTGGACATCATCCAGGAACTATTATTCAGTATTTTTATTCACAAATATTAAAAATTACAATATTTCTAAATTTAGATCTTAAATATACAATAATCGTATTAAGGGTAGTTTATTTTTCAATTTACCTATTATTAATTTACTTATCATCACAAGTATTAAACGAAAAAAAATTCTTTTTTAAATATATTTTAATTTTATCAATTATATTTCCTGTAATCAATTTTCATTTTTCTCACTTTGGTGTTGAATTAATTTTATTTGGTTTGAGTCTTTTGATATGGAGTTTATTTTACAAACAAACTTATATAAAACAATCTGAAAATAAAAATGAAATTATAGCTTGTTTATTAGGGATTGTCGTATCTATTAAATTAAGCTCAATTATACTTGTCTTAATATATTTTTTTATATTATTTTTTCTTATAAAAAATACATTAAAATCCAAATTGTATTTAATCTTTAAAACTTCATTAATAAGTTTAACAATATTTGTGATATTCACCTTGCCTTCTGCAAGATATTACCCAAAATTATTTAATAAAATTAAAAGACAATTTTCATTTGATTTATTAAGTACAAATGAAATATTAAATTATTTTTTTATTGTATTACTTATTATTATATTTTTAATATGTTGCTATTTTCACAATCAATTATCAAAACTTATTTCTAAAAATAAAAATTTGTTTTTATCTATATTTATATTTTTTTTAACTATATTATTGATTTTAAGTATATATAGAATCGATTTTGAGATTGGATTACTAAATGCCTATTTTAGTATACCGTCAACTTTAAGAAATTTTTTACCTTTGGTTCCATTTTATTTTATATTTTTTTATCATAAAAAAATTAATCTTAACTTTTTTTCAATAATAATTTTTTCAATTTTAAATATTTTCCTTTGCTATTCTCATTTTTACAAAAAAGTACCAATAATTGATCATTTAATTGAAAAAAACAGAAATGAAAAAATAGTGGTATATTCAGACTCTACTTTTAATTCTAAATATTACTTTTTAGAATTCACAAAAGTAAGATGGGGAAATAATAAATTGATTTTTCCTAAAAACTGGAATGACAAAATTGATTTAACTTTATTATCAAATGATGTTTATCAATTGTGGATTAACAAAATCAGAGAATTAAATACTCAGTCAAATAAAAACAAACCAAACAGTGAAAATAACTTTATGACAAAATTAAGAAAACTTTTTAGTACAAAAGAATATGGTGAAGAAAGATTCAATCTAATAAGCCTTACAAAACCACCCTACAACTCAAGAATTTTGTTTGATCATTGTGACTATTTTAAAGAAAATACAGTAATGTTTGATTTAAATTATAGTGATAAAAGAAATCAAATTTATTACGAAAGTACAATTGAAGACGTGCAAAAATACTGTAATATAAAACTAATATCTAAAAAAAATAAAAATAATATTATAATTTATAAATATGAGTAGTTTTTTTAATTCAAAAAGAAGAAGTTTTTTTAAATTGTCATTTTATTCTTTGTTAGTAATTAATTTTTTATCTATTTCTAAAACAAATGAAAAATCAATAGTGACAAAAAAAATTGGAGATGAATATTGGATATTAAGCTCAGATGATTTATAGAATTCAATATAGTCTAAATAAATCGGTACAAGACACTTCCAGTATAATATAAACAATTAAAGACAATAAAAAGAATTACAAAATTATTATTATTAAAACATTCCTTTAAAGGTTTGCTGTCAAATAAAAAAACAAAATAGAACAAATAACTTATATCAATGTATTTCTGGAAAAAATGAAGATTTAGACAAGTTTGTAACACAAAGATAAAAAGTATAAAAAGATTGTAATAGAGTTTTTCTTTAATTAAATATGTAATATTTAAAATCCCAAGAAAACTAAAAAAAAATATAATCCCTTCTAAATTAAATTCAATTAATAATCTTAAGACAACACCTCCACCAAAATCATATTGATATGGAGAATTAAGAAAATAATAGGTTAAGATTAATATTAAAATAATTAAATATTTGTTAGTCTTAATAAATAAAAGATAGTTTTTGAAATTTTTAAAAATAATAAATGGAATTGTTACTAAGAAAATTGCGCTGAAAAATGTTGATAAATTTTTGTATAAGTTAAAAAATATAGGATTATTAAATTCATTTTCACTGTAATAAAATATTATGTAATAAAAAAAAGGTATTGAAAGTATTATTAAGTTAAAAATCAAAATAAAAAATTGCCTTAAATTCAAAAACTTAAATACATGATATAAATAAATTAAAGATATAATTCCTATTTCAGGTGAAATATAGCTTCCCAGAACAAGTAATAAAAAAGAATAATATATATAATTTATTTTTCTACTTTTTTTAAAATTTAAAAAATAAAATATGGATATACATAAAAATGATAATGATAAAATTTCTCTTCCTGACCATAAAACTACCGATCTTAAATTTGGTGATATAAAAAAAACAATTGGTATTAATAAATATAAAAATTTATTATTTTTATTTTCTAAAACTAATGACTTATAAAAATAAAATGGAACTATAAGAAATAAATGGAGAAGGATAAGTCTACTAATTTCATTGTTAAACAAATTTTGTAAGAAATAAATTATAATATAATAAATAGGAGAGTGATTTAGAGTACCGTTAGGAAAAAAATGAAACAAATAGTGAATAACACCATTTTTAAAACCAGTTTCTATCAAGTGAACATGCAGTAACAGATAATCTTTTTTCCCTCCTCCTGAGGGATTTTCTCCATAAAATATACCTGCAATCAAAGATAGATAAAATAAAAAATAAAAAATATATATGTAATAAATTTTATTATTTAATATATGTTTCATTAATAATAATTTTCCTATTTGTATTTTTTAAATTTAATGAAAAATAATTTAAATAAGCCCAAGAAGGAATTGAAAATAAGTTTAATGTCAACATTACTCTCACCTCTTTTTCTATTTTTAAAAATTGTACTTGTCTCACTAATTTTAAAACCATTGAAATATAGCTCCATGAGTATTTCTGAAAGAACTATAAATCCATCACCAATTTTTCCACAATTATTTGCAATATGAATTGCACTTTCTTTAGAATAGAATCTGAAACCATTTGTGTAATCCGTAACAGGTATACCTAAAAACAACTTTGCTAAAGAATTTGAAATATATGACAATATTCTTCGTGAAAGTGGCCAATTTAAAATTTTACTTTTTTTGGTGTATCTACTTGCAATTAACATATCTAACTTATTTTTCTTAAATATTTTAACTTTATTATTTAATTCATCTGGATTGTGAGATAGATCTCCATCCATTTCAATAATTATGTCTTTGTAGATTGTATTCAAAGCTTCATTTATGCCATGAAGTACTGCTGTTCCCCTTCCAAGTTTTTTTCCCCTATAAATATATTTAACTTTATGATTTACGTTTTTTATTTTTATTTTTGTTATTTCAGTTGGAGAGTCATCAATTAAAAATATTTTATAATTTAATTTGCTGCTAGAACAATTATCATTAATCTTATTAATTAATTCTATAATATTATCCTCTTCTTTGTATACCGGGATTACGAAACTAATATTCATAAATAATTAGTTGGAAATTTAAAGATTTAATATATCTTTTTAAATTAAATTTAAATTAAATTAAATAATATATGAATAATCGACTGAAATTAAATGATTTAAATTCTTTATTTACAAAATATAGAAAAAAAAACCTGAAATTTAAATATCCTTTATTAGATGATGCTTTTTCCAACAAGGATCTGTTTGAGGCTATTAAAGTTATCATGTCAGGTCAGTTGACTATGTCTAGTAAAACATTTGAGTTTGAAAAAAAATTTGCAGCAAAAATTAAATCTAATTATGCAGTTATGGTTAATTCAGGATCTTCTGCTAATTTGCTAGCAACTTTTGCAGCCTGTAATCCAGTCAGAAAGAATAGATTTAAAATAGGAGATGAAGCTATCATACCTGCCCTTTGTTGGCCAACTTCACTATGGCCATTAGTACAAGCTGGTTTAAAACCTAAATTTTTAGACGTTGATCCCTTAACTTTAAATGTAAATGCTTCTGAGGTGATAAAAAAAATTAATAACAAAACAAAAGTAATATTATTGATACATGTTTTAGGAAATTCTACCGAAATCGATTTAATACACAAAGTAGCAAAGAAAAAAAAGATAATTATAATTGAGGACACATGCGAGTCATTAGGTGCCCTATATAATGGAAAGTCATTAGGAACTTTTGGAGATTTTGGAACTTATTCTTTCTATTATTCTCATCAAATATCCTCAGGAGAAGGAGGGATGGTAGTCTGCAAAACATTTGATGATTATCAATTGCTATTATCTATGAGAGCACACGGATGGTCCAGAAACTTAAAATTACAAAAAAATATTGAAAAACATTATCCTAAACTTGATAAAAGATTCATTTTTATAAATTCTGGTTTCAATCTAAGACCAACTGATATCACTGCTTCGATTGGTAATAGCCAGTTTTCAAGACTTGATCAATTTATATCTATAAGAAAGAAAAATAGAGAGAAAATTATAGACTCTTTAAAAAAATCAAATAAATGGAAAAATCAATATGAGTTTCTAAAGATAAACAAAAAAGTGAGTCCAAGTTTTTTTGGTTTTCCAATAATAATTTCAGAAAAATATAAACATTTGAAAAAAAAATTACTTACCGAATTAGATGAATTAGGGATTGAGAGCAGGCCTATAATAAGTGGTAATTTTTTAAACCAACCAGCTGCTAAAGTTTATAAATTTAAACAAAAGGCAAAATCTTTTCCAAATTCTCAAATAATAGAGGATAGGGGCTTTTTTATAGGGCTCCATACAAAACCAATAACTAATCAAAAGTTAAATTTGCTTACCAATTCTTTATTATCAATTGATAATTTAAATAAAAAAAGTTGAAATTTATTTAACTTACAATAAAACCTTATCAATGCATGTATTTATAACTGGAATAGCTGGTTTTTTAGGATCTAATCTTGCTGATTATTATTTAAAAAAAAAATTTAAAGTTTCAGGTTGCGATAACTTGGTTGGTGGATCTTTAGAAAATGTAGATAAAAAAGTAAATTTTCATAAAGTAAACATCGAAGACTTCAACAAACTTTCAATGATAATGAAAAATGTTGATGTTGTTTGTCATGCTGCAGCTTATGCTCACGAAGGATTGTCAAATTTTTCACCAGTAATGTTTGCAAATAATAATTTTGTTGGTTCGGCTTCTGTTTTTACTGCTGCTATAAAAAATAAAGTAAAAAGGATAGTTTATTGTTCATCAATGGCTAGGTATGGATCATTAAAACCACCCTTTGACGAAAATGATACACCTAAGCCAGTAGACCCATATGGAATATCTAAATTAGCCGCAGAAAATTTATTAATAAATTTATGTGAAACAAACGGGACTGAATACAATATAGCTGTACCACATAATATAATTGGACCTAAACAAAAATATGACGATCCATTTAGAAATGTAGTTTCAATCATGACAAATTTGATTCTTCAAAATAGAAATCCAATTATTTATGGAGACGGGGAGCAAAAAAGATCATTTTCAGACATAGATGACTGCATTTTTTGTATTGATAAATTAATGTTTGATAAAAAAATTAATAAAGAAATAGTAAATATTGGACCAGATGAAAATTTTATTACAATAAATGAACTATACGAAATTTTATCAAATAAATTGCAATTTAATAAAAGTGCAAAATATTACAAAGATAGGCCAAATGAGGTCAAATACGCTAAGTGTTCTGCTAATAAGGCAAGAAAGCTACTCAATTATAAAACAACTGTTTCTCTAGAGGACTCTATTCAAAAAGTAATCGATTATATAAAATTAAATGGTCCAAAAAAATTTTTGTATAATTATGAGATAGAATTAAATAATAATTTAGTTCCTGAAACATGGAAAAAGAAATTATTTTAGTGATTTAATAACCTTTATTAATTCATTTACATTTTTTTCTATTGAAAATTTTTCAACACTTTTCAGAGCAATTTTTTTTTTAATTTTTGAAGAATGTTTATTAAAATAGCTATTTTTAATTTTATTAGCCAAATCTTTATATTTAGATGTTTTAAATAAATAACCAGCTCTACCATTTTTTAAAATTTCCTTTGGTCCTGTTGGACAATCTGATGAAATGACGGTTCTGTTCATAGAGATAGCTTCAATTAAAACATTTGGTGATCCTTCATATTTTGAAGATAAAATAAGCGCATCACACCACTTTAAATAAGGATAAATATTTTTTTTATAACCAAGAAATTTTACTTTATTATTTATTTTATTTTTTTTACAAAATATTTTTAATTTATTTTCTAATTCTCCTTTTCCAATCACAAGTAAAAAAAAGTTAATTTTATTTCTTAATAAACTTAAAGCTTTTAACGTTGTTATATGATCCTTTTGATCAACCAATCTACCTACAATAATAATTTTATATGATTTATATGAAATTTTAATTTTTGGTATTTTTTTTCTAGATAGTTTTCTTTGTATTGATTTATTTATTGTTGAATTATAAATTACTTTTGATTTTATATTTAATATTTTATCAATTTTATTTTTAAACTCTAAACTATTTACTAAAATAATATCAGCAAATTTGAATAGAAAACTAAAAATAAATTTTTTAGATTTATTTTTTATGTAACCTGTAGGACTTGCGTTTGACCTTATAATAACTGGCACTTTTAAAATTTTTGCAACTATGATTGCAAATATATTCGACTCGAAAGAAATTATTAAATATTCTTTTTTTCTTTGATAATAATTTTTTAATATTAATAAGAAACAATATACCGACTTGACTATTCTTGGTGCAAAATTAATATCAAGTTTAGTTGTTGATAAAAACTTTATTTTTTTATCAAACATTTTTTTTTTATTTCTATTTGCTGTTATTAATGTCGTTTGAAATTTTTTACACAATTGGTTACTGAGTAAATATAGATTTTTTTCTACACCTCCCTCCTCTATAGAAGGACAAAGAAAAATTATTTCTTTTTTCATTATATCTGTTTAAATAAATTTATATACTTTGATACATTACTTCTTAAGTTAAATCTTTTTAATGAATTGAAAAATTGATTTTTATTGTATAAATTTTTATTCCTCAAAGATATATACATTTGCTCAGATAATTTGATAAAGTCACCTATATTAAATAATTGTCCATAACGACCATTAAATAAAATTTCTCTTGGTCCAGCGTTACACTTAGAACTTATAATACTAATTTTAAACATAGCAGCTTCTACAAGCACATTTCCAAAACCTTCAAATTTGGAACTTAAAACAAATGTATCTGCAATTTTATAGTAGGGGAAAGGATTACTTATTTTAGTTAAAATAATTATATTTTTTTGCAGTTTATTTTTTTTTATATAATTTTTTAACATATTGTATTGTGATCCATACCCAATGATTATTAGTCTTGCATTTATTTTTTTGATCAATAATTTGAAAGCTTTTAAAATTGTAATAATATCTTTTTGATTTTCCAATCTACCAACTGTCAAGATTGTATTTTTCTTTTTTTTTAGAGAAATTTTTTCTTTTGAAAGTCTAAATAAATTAGTATCAAAAGCAGGATTATAAATAGTAATACATTTTCTTTTTATATGATTGGATAAATCTTTACTTAATTTTTTACTAATCCCAATCACAGCATCTGCTTTTTTATAAAAATATTTCATTAATAAAAGTATTATTTGTTTTTTTATAGAGTAGTCGTATTTAAATTCATCAATATGATTTCTTTCAACTAGTACATGTTTGATCCAATTCATTTTGAATAAAATTAAAAAAGATATTATGTTTGCAAAGTTTTGATTAGATATAAATATATGCTTTTTATATTTTTTATAAGAGTCTTTTTTTAAATACTTGCGAATTTTAAAAATTGAAAAAAAAGTTCGTTTTGATTTTATTTTTATAAAGTTTATTTTTCTCTTATTAACATATTTGTATAAACTTTGCTTATTTAAATATATAAAATCTATATCGAATTTTTTTTTATCTAAATTATTTACCAATCTCGAAATAGAAAGATCTGCCCCACCTATTTTTGAATATGGATGGAATACGTAAATCTTATATTTATCTTTCATTTAGGTAAAATATTTAATTTTAATAATATTTAGTTTTGACAGGTTATTAATATAATTATAGTTAATAAACAAAAAATTTATTACTGATGCACATTTCTTATTGGGCTCCTTTTTTTGATAAAATAGCTACTGTTAAATCAGTAAAAAATTCCATAAAATCTATTTTAATATTTAATAAGAGTCCAGTTACGATAGATTTATTAAATTTCTTTGGAGAGTGGTCTGAAAATAAAATCCAAAATCCTGATAATATTAATTCTAAATTAAACTATATCGATTATTATAAAAAAGGATTAATTAATAAATTACCTAAAAATAGTTTTTTTAAAAGTCGTATAAGTTATCTTGTTCTTTTTTTTTTAGGCATATTCCCCTTAATTAATTATTTAAAAAAAAATAAACCAAAATATTTAATAATTCACTTGATTTCATCTTTACCACTGATAATTTTGATTTTTTCTAAATTTGAAACTAGATTTATACTCCGAATTTCTGGATTACCAAAATTAACTTTGTTCAGAAAATTAATTTGGAAATATTCAAATAGAAAAATTTACAAAGTATTTGTACCAACTCAAGCAACGTTAGAAACATTAAAGAAAAAAAAAATTTTTGATGAGTGTAAATTATTTCTACTTCGAGATCCCGTAATTGAGATAAAAAAATTAAAACCTAAATTTCAAAAAAAAACTGTAAATATAGAAAATTACTTTTTAGCTATAGGAAGATTGACTAAGCAAAAAAATCACAAATTATTGCTAGATGCATTCAAAGAAATACATAAAATAAACAAATCATACAAATTAGTTGTTTTAGGCGAAGGTGAATTAAAAAATTCTTTAATTAATCACGCAAGAAGTTTGGGAATATCTAATGTTGTATTTTTTTTGGGAAACGTCGAAAATGTTTATGAGTATATTTCTAGAAGTATTTGTGTGATTTCTACGTCATTATGGGAGGATCCTGGTTTTGTAATGATCGAGGCCGCAATTTCAAAAAAGATAATTATTTCAAGTGATTGTCCTAATGGGCCAAAAGAATTTATAGAAAATAATGTAGCAGGTTATATATTTAAAAATAATGATATTAATGAATTAATTAGCCAGATTAATCTATTTGTTCAGGACTCAAAAGAAAATATTTTTTTTAAAAAATTAAATGCAATAAAAAAATGTAAAGACTATACCTTATTTAATCATTTTAACTCATTATCGAAATTATTAAATGATGCTTAAAGAACTCAATTTTTATTTGAATATTATAATTATACAAATTTCTAAAATATGTTAAAAAAACTTATATTTAAATAATGAAAAAAATTGCTCTTATAACAGGTGTCACTGGTCAAGATGGATCTTATTTAGCTGAGTTTTTACTAAAAAAAAATTATTTAGTTCATGGAATTAAAAGAAAATCATCATCATTTAACACTAGCAGAATTGATCATTTAATTGATGACCCAAAACTTAAATCAAAATTTTTTTTACATTATGGAGATTTAACTAGCACCGATAGTTTATTTAAAATTATTTCACAAATTAAGCCAGATGAAATATATAATTTAGGAGCCCAAAGTCATGTTGGTGTATCTTTTGAAAATCCAGTTTATACTTCAGAAGTGACAGGAATTGGTTCTCTTAGAATATTAGAAGTTATAAAATCCTTAAATTTAAAAAAAAAAATTAAATTTTATCAAGCTACTTCCTCTGAATTATTTGGCGAAAAAAAAGGTAAAAATATCTTTAATGAAAATTCTGAACTAAATCCTAAATCTCCATACGGTGCAGCTAAACTTTTTGCCCATCATATTACAAAAATTTATAGAGAGTCCTACAATTTGTATGCAACAAGTGGAATGCTTTTTAATCACGAAAGTCCAAGAAGAGGAGAGACCTTTGTAACGAGAAAAATAACCATGTTTTTTGCAAAAAAAATGAAGGGATCAAATGAAATTTTAAGGCTAGGTAATATATATGCTAAAAGGGATTGGGGTCATGCTAAAGACTATGTAGAGATGCAATGGAAAATAATGCAACAAAAAAAACCTGATGACTATGTAATAGCAACTGGACATACGTACACTGTTAAGCAGTTTATTGAGGAAGTATGCAAAATTTTAAAAATTAAAATTAAATGGGTTGGCAAAGGTTTGAATGAAAGAGCTTATGAGGTTTTAGGTAAAAAGAAAAGGTTATTAATCAAAGTTGATAAAAGATACTTTAGACCGCTGGATATTAATTATTTAAAAGGCGATTCTTCTAAAGCTAAAAAAATATTAAATTTTAAACCAAGATATAATTTTAAGATGTTGGTTAAAGATATGTTGTTAAGTGATATAGACACTATCAATTAAGACTTTATTAAAATATAAATTATTTTAGTGATTGATTTAATAATATTATTTTTGTTAGGAATTGTTTTATTTAATATTTTCAATGTTTTTTGTTTAAGAAAGAAATTATTAATTGATGGTTTGATAAAATCAGAACATAAAAGCTATGTAAATAAAATTGACGTACCAATAACTGGTGGAATTTTAATTATATTTACAATAATTTTTCTTTTAAAAGATATTTCAATAGTAAATAAATTTTTTTTTATAATAATTTTTTCACTAGGTTTACTTTCGGATATAAATAAAATTTCCTCTCCAAAAGTTAGGCTATTTTTTCAATCTTTTATAGTAATTATCTATATTTATTTCAATGACACATATATCAGTACATTGAGAATTGATTATATTGATCAATATTTATTAAACCAATTTATATTTAAAATAATATTTTCAACTTTCTGTATTTTGATTTTAATTAATGGTTCCAATTTTATTGATGGAGTTAATACTCTTAACTCTGGTTATTATTTTATTGTATTTTTAAATATTTTATTTATTTCAAATCATCATGAAATTGAAGCCGAGATATATAATTTAAAAATACTAGTTACAATTTTACTAATCTTTATATTACATAATTTTTTTAACAAGTCTTTCTTGGGTGATGGCGGCTCATACTTAATAAGTTTTTATGCAGCAATTTTTTTTATACATTTTTCAAATCAAAATAATTTGGTAAGTCCATATTACATTGCTGTCATGTTATGGTATCCAGCATTTGAAAATTTTTTTTCCTTAACAAGAAGATTATTTTTTGAAAAGAAAAAAATAAAAAATGCTGACAATCTTCACTTACATCACTTATTATATATTTTTATAAGAAAAAAAATTATAGATAATAAAATTGCTAATACATTAACTGGATTATCTATCAATTTTTACAATCTCATTATTATAATTATTGCAAATAATTTTTTGTATGAAACCATTCCATTACTTTTAATATTAACCCTGAGTTTGACATTCTATATAACTTTGTATTTTTTATTAAAAAGAAATATAAATTAACGTTTAACTTAAATATTTATTTTTTAGCTAGTTTAAATGAGTAGAGAAATTATTGGAATAACAGGTGCCAAAGGAGTTTTGGGAAATTATTTTATATGTAAATATAAAAATTATAAATATGATATTTTTCAAGGTGATATAACAAAATATGATGATGTAAAATTTTGGATTAAAAATACAAAAGCTAAATATTTACTACATTTTGCATCTAAGGTTTCGACAAATTATGTTAAGGAAAATTATATGAATTCTTTAAATGTAAATTATAAAGGTACTAAGAATTTGGTTAATAGTATATTGACTTCGAATAAAAAAATATGGTTATTTTTTGCTTCTACCTCTCATGTTTATAAAAGTAATAATAAAAAATTGAGAGAAAAAGACCCAACATATGCTTTATCGTTATATGGTAAAACAAAACTAAAAACTGAAAATTATCTTTTAAAAACATCCAAAACTAAACAAATCAAAATTTGTGTTGGAAGAATATTCAGTTTTACTCACAAAAAACAATCTACACCTTATTTAATACCTTCTTTATTTAAAAAAATAAATCAATCTAAAGATACAATTAATTTGCAAGATTTAAATCACGATAGAGATTTTTGTCATATAGATGACTTGTGTAGAGCAGTTAATCTTTTAAAAAAAAAAAATTCAACCGGTATATTTAATATTGGAACTGGCAAAGCAACAAATTTATTTAGTATTGTAAAGCTGATTAATAAAGAAAATAAGAAAATTTTTTATAAAAAAAATGATAAAAAAACATCACTTGTTGCTAATATAGATAAAATAAAAAAAATTGGCTTTAAACCAAAGTATGGAATTAGAAAAATAATTCTTGATATGCAGTATAATTGATGCTTTGTTCCATATTAATTTCAAATTTTAATAAATCTAAGTATTTAGAGGAATGTCTAAAATCTGCAGTTAATCAAACATACAAAAATACTGAGATAATTTTCTCAGATAATGGCTCAAATGATAATTCACTTAAAATAGCAGAAAAATTTAGAACTGTAAAAACTCTTGTGAATACAAGATTAACAAATTCTCCTGCACTTAATCAGATAGACGTTATTTTAAAAGCTTTTGAAAAATCCTCAGGAGATTATATTTTTTTTTTAGACTCAGATGATTTTTTTGAATTAGATAAAATTGAAAAAATTATTCAATATAAAAATTCAAACAATTCCCAATTTATAGCTGATATACCAGAGCTATATTTTAATGAAAATAAAACTAAACATTTCAAGATAAATAGTTTTTTTAATTCGATGAGAAGTTGGCCAATTATTTTTCCAACTAGTTCTTTATCTTGCTCGAGGAAATTTTTTAACAATTTTAAAAATTTAATTTATCCAGATCAGTATGAAAAAATTGAAATTGATACAAGGCTTAATATTTATTCTTTTATTGATAATAAAAGAAAAATATTTAATAAAAAAGCAGTCACTAATTACAGACAGACAAATGAGGGAATAATGTCAAATTATAAAAAGTTCGATCATAATTGGTGGCAAAAGAGACTACAGGCACATAATTATATGAATGCTATTAAAAGAATAAAAAAAATAAATGTAAGTAAAAACCTAGATTATTATGTAACTAAATTATTTACTAATTTTTAGTGGAAATAAATTAATTATTATTTTCTTTAATAAATAAAAAACTGTAGTTAATCCAAAAAATTGTGGCTCCGTAAGAAGTAAAAAAACTTCCAGAAGGTATTAAAGGTATTGCTGTTGCCAATATAAATAGCGATGAAGTAAGTACGTATGGATTTCTGTATTTAAAAAACTTTTTTAATCCAAAAATTATTGAAAATGTAAAAAAAACTATGAAAATTAAATAACCTACTAATCCTGTTTCTGATAAAAATTCATAATGAATTTGATGAGGATGAGTTGTAGATGCATCTAAATTTTCATTTTTATTATAAATAGGCAGTTTGCTAGCTGATCTGTATTTTTTTATTCCAACTCCAAAAATACTATTATTAACATAAATTTTTTTTGCTATTTCGTAGTGTTTTCCATATCTAGAGGCATAAATAAAATTCGAAATCCCATTTTGTTTCATTGGGATAATTATTTCATTAATTATTCTACTTTTATAAAATTCATTATTCAATATTGTGGTGTAGGATATTAAAAAAAACAAACTTATAATCATTATTTTTTTTAAGTAATTTTGATTGTCTATTAGAAAAATAAAAATAGAACAGATTATAAAAACTTTTATAAAATTCGATCGCTCTCCGATTAAAAAAGATATGACCATAAATAGCAAAAGTAAAAAATAAAAAAATATTTGATGTTTTTTAAAATAATTTTTGTAAAAAAATGAAAGAGAAAGCAGTATAAATCCAAAATAATAATTTCCTATTTTTAGTTCATCACCTGTAAAACTTGCAATTCTTCCATTGAGTTCTGAATTAAATCCTAAAATATTTGAACCAGTAATAAATTCTATTAATATATCTACTGATACAACCGAAAAAATTATAAACCAAATTTTTAAAATATTATTTTTAAAATCATCATCTTCTTTTTCAAAAAAATATTTGAAAGAAAAAACTAATAAAATAAATCTTAAAAATCCAAAACTACGAATTAAACTATCAGTGTCTTTTGCAATTAGGATTGAATTCATAAGCAAACAAAACCACACAAAGATTAAACTAAAAAAAAGTTTATTATTTAAATAATCAATTTTTTTTTCTTTTATGATTTCAAATATAAATAAGATATTTATTAATAGAATTAAGGTATTTGAGATTGCACTTCCTGCTATTATAGCTATTGGCAAAACCAAGAAAAATACGAAAATAACTTTAGAGTAAAGATTTTTAGAGCTTAATATTTGCATTATAATATTATTTTGTATTTATATATATATATTCAAATGATTTTCTAAAAGGCATTTTAATTTTAAAAATTTTTTTAAAATAATTTTTTTTTAGATATTGGTTTATATCGCTAAATGTATATTTTTTTTTTAACATGTTGTCATAATGATGTTCAAATATTATAGTTTTTACATTTTTTAAATTTTTTTCTAACCCTTTTAAAATTTGAAATTCGTGACCTTCTGTATCTAGTTTAATTAAATCAATAACAGAAATATTTTTATTTTTTAAATAATTATCAAGTGTATTTGTTTTAATTTTAGTGGTTTTAAAAAATATTTCCAATTCAGAAGCATTCAAATATTTCATTTTTTTTTGTAAATATTTTGAATCTGCGTTGATATAGCTAAAAGTTGACGATGAGCTTTCAACACATTGATTAAATTTTAACTCAGATATATTTGAACTTAAAGCAATATTTTCTAATATGACATGATCACAATTTTTGTATTTTTTTTCAAGAATTTTAAAATTACTTAAACTTGCTTCAAAAGAATATATTTTTTTTATATGTAAATTTTTTGAAAAAAATTCAATACTTTCTCCTTTATGAGCACCTATATCTAAAAAAGTATTAATAGAGGAAATATTAGATTTCTTTAAAAATTTAATTATTTTTTTTTTATGAAAATAATCGAAAAAATATAAAGTTATTTCTGCAAAGAATTTAATCATTTTTTATAAAAAACATAAATATTTAGAATTTTTTTGATACCATATATTTCGTCTTCTCTACAATCTGCTTGATTTAGAATACATAAATTATAGTTATTTTTCTTTTTTCTTAACTTTGCATCTAATTCAAAATAAGAGTCTTCTACTTTATAGTAAACATTAATTAATGGATTGTAAGCATACTGTTTATGTTCTTTTAAAATTCTATCTATATTTCTGGTCAGAAAAATAATTAAAGATAACACTATAAAAAAAACAATTCTTTTCTTTGATTTTTCAAAATTAAATTTATTTTTTTCAAGTTTAGTTGCAGTAATTATAAAAAATAATGCCGCAATAAGACAATATCCACCGTACCGTAATGTTGGATGGTTATAGAACCATTCTGTAAATAAAATTATGATGATTAATAAAACAAAATTAATTTTTCGATCATTTTTATCTTTATCTATTTTATTATAAGGAAAAAAAGTTAGTAACATTAAAGAACAGAGCATTATTAGACCAAGAATGAAATCGGATACTTTTGTAAAAAAATATTCATTTATCCAGTTTGGTACCCAATTAAGGTTTTTTATATAAATATCAGGATCTTCAACTCTATAATTTGGTGTTGCACCTGCCTTAGACCATTGTTCATACCAATTGTTTAACTCTTTTACTTCTGAGGTTGAAATAGCCCAATCAAAGCTATCAAAACATGTGAAACTTACCGGGTAAACAAGACATCCAGAGTTAATAAAGTTTACTAGTAATATTAAACTAAATAAAACTAGTAAAAAATATAAATAGAAATTCGAAAATAGACATAAAAAAATTTCTTTAAACATGTATGATTTGTATAATTTATAAATAATTATTGAAAAAAAAATTACATAAAGAACATAGAATGCTTTTAGTGAAATAATTATCGCAATAAGTAAAAAAAGTTTAGAAAGTATTTTTTCAATATTTGATTTAAAATTTACGAAAAATAAAATTTCTCCAATTAATATTAAAATTAATATTTGAGCTGAACGGTCAGTACCATGTTCTGAAATTCTATAAAAAAATATGTTTATAAAAATAAACGATAATAAGTAATAATATGTTAAGAAATCAAAATTTTTTTCTACATTATTTTTAATAATTTTATTTATTAAAATAATATTTGAGAATAAAAAAATAGAAAATGCTGCCATCTGAAACATAAAATATTTTATAAAAGGAAGATAATATAAAGAATTTAAGTAAAATATTGATGATGGTGTTCTTAGTCCAAGATTAAAGTTACCAATGCCTATAACGCTAGGCATTTGAGTTAAATAATAAGTATATTTAAAATGATAATATGGAAAATCGTCATGAGTTTTAAATATTAAAAAACCAATAAAATATACAACTAAAAAAAATACTAATATCCTATTTTGATGATTATTTTTATAATTAAAATAAAAAAAACTTATTATGCCTAATATTAAAATAATAATGTTATGAATGTCACTATGTTTAATAAAAAATGATGAAAGATATGAGTATATACAAATAATTAGTATTCCAGTTAAACCTACATAACCATAATTTGATGAAATTTTAAAATTTTTATTAATTGAAAAAAAAAACGAACCAAAGCCAATTAGAGATATTGGTATTGATAAATAATAAATAATAAAAATATATGGGTTTGATATCATAATTTAATTAATGTAAATAACCTTAGTTTATGAATAAAGATTTAACCTTATTAATTCCAGCAAAAAATGAAAAAGAGTCCTTACCATTTGTCATAAGAGAAATAGAAAAACTCAAGCTTAATTGCAAGTTTTTGTTTGTTGTTGAGAAAACAGACACTCATACAATAAAAGTTATAAAAAAATATAAAAAAGAATTAATTTTTCAGGCTAAAAAAGGCTATGGTGATGCTCTAGTTACTGGAATTAAGAAAATTAAAACAAAATATTTTTGTATTTTTAATGCTGATGGTTCTTTTAATCCTAGAGAATTAAAAAAAATGAAAAATCTTCTCATACAAAGAAAACATGAATTCATTTTTGCATCAAGATATGAAAAAAATTGTAGTAGTGAAGACGACACTATTATAACAAGTATTGGGAATTATTTTTTTACAAAAATAGGGAACATATTTTTTAGATTGTCTATTAGTGATATTTTATATACTTATGTGCTAGGTAAGACAAAATCCGCTCAAAAATTGAATTTAAAAGAAAAAAAATTTGGTTTTTGTGTTGAGCTTCCAATAAAGGCTAAATTTAAAAAAATGAAAATTTCAACAAGTAAATCTCATGAGAGAAAAAGATATTCAGGAGTTAAAAAAGTTAATGCTTTTAAGGATGGTATTTTGATTTTAGTTACTATGATAAAACTTTTCTTTAATAAATGATTGATTCGAATTCTAAAATATTTGTTGCTGGTCACAAGGGACTTGTCGGAAGTGCAATTGTCAGAAAATTAAAAAAAAAGGGTTACAAAAATATTATAACTGCGAACAGATCAGTATTAGATCTGACAAACCAAAAAAAAGTTTATAATTTTATAAAAAATATTAAACCAAAATTTATTTTTATTGCAGCTGCAAAAGTTGGTGGAATTAAATTAAATGAAAATTTTAAAGCAGATATGATTTATAACAACTTAGCTATTCAGACTAATTTAATTGACTCGGCTTATAAATCAGGAGTTAAAGATTTGCTTTTTTTAGGTTCAAGCTGCGTATATCCAAGAAATTGTAAACAGCCAATCAAAGAAGAATTTCTACTAACTAATTTGCTGGAAAAAACAAATGACGCATATGCAATTGCTAAAATAGCAGGAATTAAGATGTGTGAAAGTTATAATGAACAATTTAAAACTAATTATAAATGTATAATGCCAACAAATACATTCGGTCCAAATGATAAATATGATGAATTTGGTTCGCATTTTTTTCCAGCTTTAATAAAAAAAATTCATGAATTTAAAATTAGAAATAAAAAAGAAATAATTTTATGGGGAAATGGTAATGCTAAAAGAGAAATGATTTATGTAGATGATCTTGCTGATGCGTGTGTTTATTTTATGAATAAAAAATTTAGAGGTACAATAATTAATATTGGTACTGGAAGAGATTTTAGAATTAAAGATTATGTCAAAATAATAGGTAGTGTGATTGTGCCAGATAAAAAAATAAAAATTCAATTTGATAAAACTAAGCCAAATGGAACCCCTAGAAAGCTTTTAAATATAAGCCTCTCAAAAAAGCATGGATGGTCTCCTAAGACTGATTTAAAAGTTGCAATTTACGAGACATATAAGGATTTTTTAAAAAAAATCAGGTTTACAAAGAGTAATTTTTAGATATAAAACTCAAGCCGGTAATTATTGCGAAAGGGTTATACCCGATTCCATTCCGAACTCGGAAGTCAAGCCTTTCAGCGCCGATGGTACTTTGTCTTAAGGCACGGGAGAGTAGGTCGTTGCCGGCATTACAAAAAAATTATGAAAATAAAAAGCTCATTAAAATCAATAAAAAAAAGAGATCTGAATTCGAAGCTTGTCAGAAGACGGGGCAGAGTTTACGTAATTAACAAAACCAATCCTAAGTTTAAAGCAAGACAAAAGTAAATTTTATGGATAATGAAAACCATAAAAACACTTGGAATAATTTTACCAGATTTGTTCTGTGGGGAACTGTCGCTGTGATATCTGTTTTAGTCTTGATGGCTATTTTTTTATTATAGTATCTTTTATGAAAATAGGTTCTATTTTAGAAAATCAAAATATTGAAAAAAGAATTGCTGTAACTCCAGAAATAGTAAAAAAATACATATCTTTAGGATTTGAAGTATGTTTAAGTGAAAATTATGGATTACATCTTGGAATAAAAGATGATCAGTATATAGCAATGGGTGCATCAACCTCTAAAGATGAAAATAAAATTTTAAATTCATCTGATATATTAATTCAACTTGGATTGTTATCTGATGAACAAATTTCAAATGTTAAGCAAAATCAGACATTAATTGGAGTTTTGAATCCTTATAATAATAAAGAAAAATTGATGAACATGGCTAAAAGAAAAATTAATCTTTTTTCATTAGAGTTGCTTCCAAGAATTACTAGAGCTCAATCAATGGATATATTATCTTCCCAGGCAAATCTTGCTGGATATAAGGCTGTTGTAGAGTCTTTCTCTTATTTTGAAAAAGCCATACCGATGATGATGACAGCAGCGGGAACAGTGCCAGCTGCAAAAGTTTTAATTGTTGGTGCGGGTGTTGCTGGATTACAAGCAATTGCGACAGCGAAGAGGATGGGTGCAATTGTTTTCGCGACCGATGTAAGGATGGCATCCAAAGAACAAGTTGAAAGTTTAGGTGGAAAATTTTTAACTGTGGAAGGTTCAGAAAATTTGGAGACTGAAGGGGGTTATGCAAAAGAGGCTTCTGAGGATTTTAAAAAAAAACAAGAAGAGTTACTGACTGAAACATTAAAAAAAATTGATATTGTGATTTGCACAGCTTTAATACCAGGAAAAAAAGCGCCGTTGATTATTAAAGATGATATGATTAATAAAATGCAAGCAGGTTCTGTCATATATGACTTAGCAGCAATTCAAGGAGGAAATACTGCATTTACAGAGGTAGATAAAATTGTTGAAAAAAATGGAGTAAAAATAATGGGAGAAAGTAATATTTTAAATAAACTTCCTGTTTCTGCTTCAAGTTTGTATGCAAAAAATATTTTTAATTTTGTTGACAATTTATTCGATAAAGAGAACAAAAGAATAAATGTAAATTTAGATGATGAAATTATAGAAAAGACATTAATAAAATAAGTTATGGAAATAGATCCTTTAATATTTAGATTAAGTATATTTATCCTTTCAATATTTGTTGGGTATTATGTTGTTTGGAGTGTCACCCCTTCATTACATACACCTCTGATGTCTGTAACTAATGCAATTTCCTCGGTGATTATTGTTGGTGCTATTATTGCGGGCTTGTCAGGAGATTCTAATAATGTTTTTAATACTTCAAGTATTTTTGGTTTTTTGGCAATAGCTTTGGCTGCAATAAATATTTTTGGAGGGTTTCTTGTTACTCAAAGAATGTTAGCGATGTATAAAAAAAAGAAAAAGGATAAGTAATGATTTCAGCAAATTTATCTGCAATTTTTTATTTAGTTTCAGGTGTATTATTCATTCTTGCCCTTAGAGGTTTGTCATCACCCGAAACATCAAGACAAGGTAATTTTTTTGGGATATTGGGTATGATCATTGCTATAGCAGTAACATTTCTATCTACTGGTAATTTTTCAAGTGGATTTATTTTTGTATTATGTTTTATTTTAGCAGGTGGTTCAATTGGAGCATTCATAGCCTACAAAATACCAATGACAGCTATGCCAGAATTGGTTGCTGGATTCCATAGTTTGGTTGGATTGGCTGCTGTATTTGTTGCAATTTCAGCTTTTTTAAATCCTGAAGCTTTTAATCTAGGCACAGTTGGAAACATTAAGCTAGGTAGTTTGATTGAAATGTCTATTGGTGCTGCTGTTGGGGCTATAACATTTTCAGGTTCTGTAATAGCTTTTTTAAAATTGCAAGGAATAATGTCTGGTTCACCAATTACATTTAAAGGTCAACATTTTATTAATGCGTTGATTTTAATTTCAATAGTTATTTTGATTTATTTATTATGCTTAACTCAATCATCTAATTTATTTTGGATACTTTTAGCTGTTTCTTTCTTGATAGGCTTTCTTTTGATTATTCCGATTGGTGGAGCAGACATGCCAGTAGTAATATCTATGCTTAATTCATATTCAGGTTGGGCAGCAGCAGGCATCGGATTTACATTAGAAAATACAGCATTAATTATAACAGGTGCTCTAGTAGGATCTTCTGGAGCAATTTTATCCTACATTATGTGCAAAGGAATGAATCGTTCTTTCTTCAATGTAATACTTGGTGGATTTGGTGCAACAGAAGAAACTTCAATTAATTCAAATAAAGAACAAAGACCTGTTAAAAGTGGTAATGCAGATGATGCAGCATTTTTAATGAAAAACGCCTCATCGGTAATAATAGTTCCTGGATATGGAATGGCAGTTGCACAAGCTCAACACGCATTAAGAGAGATGGTAGATACCCTAAAAAAAAACGATATTAAAGTATCTTACGCAATTCATCCAGTTGCCGGTAGAATGCCAGGACATATGAATGTTCTATTAGCTGAGGCAAATGTTCCTTATGATGAAGTTTTTGAACTAGAAGAAATTAATAATGATTTTGCAAATGCTGATGTAGCCTTTGTGATTGGTGCAAACGACGTAACAAATCCCGTAGCAAAAACAGATCCACAAAGTCCAATTTATGGAATGCCAGTTTTAGATGTTGAAAAATGTAAATCAGTATTGTTTGTAAAAAGAAGTCTTTCCCCAGGATACGCAGGGATTGATAATGATCTCTTCTATAAAGAGAATACCCTGATGTTATTTGCTGATGCAAAAAAAATGACAGAGGATATAACAAAAAATTTATAGGAAATGCTTTGAAAACTAAAATCTTCTGTGACATAGCCGAACTAAAGGTCATTCAAAAATTTAATAAAAAAAAAATTGTAAAAGGCTTTACAACTAATCCTAGTTTAATGAGAAAGGCAGGAGCTAAAGACTATAAACTGTATTCAAAAAAGATCCTTAAAATTTGTAAAAATAAACCGGTTTCATTGGAAGTTTTTGCAGATGAGTACAAAGAAATGAAAAAACAAGCTTTAAAAATAAACACATGGGGAAAAAATGTTTATGTAAAAGTGCCAGTTTATAATTCCAAAGGAGTCTTTATGGGCAAAATTATTAAAGATTTAAATAAAAAAAATATTAAGTTGAATATTACTGCAGTCTATACTGCAAAACAGACTGAGAAAATTTTACAATTAATTAACAAAAAATCAAAAGTGATTATCTCTATTTTTGCAGGAAGGGCAGGTGACTCAGGTAAAGATCCTTTGCCTGAGTTTAAAAAAAGTATTGCTTTATCTAAAAATTTTAAAAATGTTGAAATACTCTGGGCGAGTGTAAGAGAGCCATATAATTACTTGCAAGCAAAGCAACTAGGCTGTCACATAATAACGGTTCCTCCTTCAATAATTGAAAAGATAGAAAAGTTTGGAAAATCTTTTGTCGCATTAACCAAAGAAACAGTACAAGCTTTCTTAATAGACTCTAAAAAATCTAAATTCAAAATCTAATTATTTATTAATTATAAAGTAAAACCCACTACACTGTTTTATATTTTTTTCATCTGTACTTAACTTATCTAACAAAATATTTATTGATGTTTTTTCAATGTATTTTTTCCATCTGCCAGGAAACATTATGTTTAGAGCAGCAGAAACTTTACCTCGAATAGGGAATAATTTTACCTTAGAAAAATCTTTAAATAGATAAATTAAAGCATCTTTTGAAAATCTAAAATAATCTTGAAATTTTAAATTTTTAGGTGCGTGATAAAAATTTAGATAAGGCACATAACCATAAATAATCCCATTTGTTTTTAGCATCTTTTTTAAATTATCTACTGCACTGAATGGATTGTAAACATGTTCTAGAATAGCTAAGCAGATAATTTTGTCATATTTTTCATACAAACTTTCATCTAGTTTATCACACAAGTCAAAGATTATATCAGGATAATCTTCATATTCATTCACATCTAAAGTTTCGACTTTATTTGATTTTATTTTTGAAAACTTATCCCTCATACCTTTACCTATGTCTAATATGCTGTCATTAGCATTTATGTTATCTAGTATTTTATCTCTGAAGTCTGATCTATTCTTTATGTAGTATAAATCTATTTCTGCCTCATTTATTTTTGAAATTAACTTTTTGTTAAATGGCTCTGGATTTCCTATTTTTTTTATCATTGATTTTTAATTTTCAAATTTTTCAAATAAGATGATTATATTTTTTGAACCAATTAATTGTTTTATCAACATTTTTGTGGAAATCGGAGTAATTTGAATAGTTTATTTTTTTTTTAAGTTTTAAATTTTTTCCATGGGTTTTAAATACTTCGATGTTATTCACATTAATGTTTTTTATTTTATTAAAACCTGTTTTTTCATTCAAATACAATATTAAGTTTTTGATTAGTATTGGTCTATTACTACAAATATTAAATATTTCATTTTCTTTGAACCTTTTATTAATTAGTTTTATTAATATTTTCGTGACATCATCTATATAGGTAAAATCTCTCCAATGATTGCCTGAATTATTTAAATAAAAAGTTTTATTCTTTTTCGCATAATCTAAATATTTAAGGATCAACATGTCAGGTCTACCCCATTCACCATAAACAGTAAAAAATCTAAGACCAATATATTTTGTTTTTTCGTTTGAATAAATCTTGATATATTCTTCATTTAATTTTTTGCTTAAACCATAAATATTTTTAGGATTTAACTTTGATTTTTCATCTACTGGAAATTTATTTGAGTCACCATACACCGAGCTAGATGAAGCATAAAAAAATTTTTTTATGTTAAACTCTTTTGAGGTGCTTAGTAGATTGTGAAAACCCAAGATATTACTATGTATAAATTTCTCCGGATGTGTGGATACGTATCTGACACCAGCCTGGGCAGCAAAATGAAAAATAATATCAATTTTTTTGTGTTTAAAGAGATAAGATAATTTCTTTTTATCAGCTAAGTCAATTTTAAAAAATTTAAAATTTTTGTTTTTATTTAAATTTGACAATCTCTTTTTTTTTAATTTTATTGAATAAAATTTATTTAAGTTGTCAAAGCCAAAAATATTATTTTTATTGTTTTTCAGTAATTTCTTTGCAAGAGAATAGCCAATAAATCCAGCACAACCTGTAATTAAAATATTCATGAATATACAAATTTATTAAAGATTATAGTTTTTATCTTAAATATCAATGAATAACGAATTAAACATTTTGAATTATTAAATTATTTAAAGTTATTTTTATTTTATTTAATTGGTTGCGGGGGACGGATTTGAACCGCCGACCTTCAGGTTATGAGCCTGACGAGCTACCAGACTGCTCCACCCCGCGGTGTTTTAAATTCTATTTTTAAGTTTATTTAATTTTTTTACTCTTTTTATATTTTCTTGAAGAATTCTTTTCTTTTTTTCAGAGGGTTTTTCGTAAGTATTTTTAAGTTTTATTACTTTAAAAAATCCATCTCTTTGAAGTTTTCTTTTTAAAACTCTAAGAGCTTGTTCAACATTATTATCTTTAACTTCTATTTTAATAACTACCTCCGAAAAAGTGGCTTAATAACACTTTTATAAATTTATGTCCATTTATTTTATTCATTATACACTTGTTGTATTTGCTTTATTTTGTTTTTCCTTCTCTTTTTTTTCTCTCTTTATTCTTCTTTCAGCTTTTTTTATAGCTTCGATTAAATCTTTTTGTGAAAATAAATTTAGTGCAACAGGATCTTTAGGATTAAGATTGTTATAGTTCCAATAGCTTTTGTTTCTTATAGATGTTACAGAGTTTTTTGTTATACCAACAAGTTTAGCAATTTGAGAGTCCTTTAGCATATTATGCTGTCTAATTAACCACAAAGCTGAATCTGGTTTATCTTGTCTTTTTGATAGTGGAATATATTTTTTAATTTTTTTCTCTTCATTTGAAATTTCAATATCATTACTTTTAATTTGTAACGGTCTCGATTGATCTTTTGATGAAAGTTCAATTTCTTCTCTCGATAGTTGACCTGAAATAATTGGGTTATAGGCTTTGATGCCTTTTGCAACCTCCCCATCAGCAATCCCTTGAATTTCAACCTCATGTAAATTGCAAAACTCAGCGATTTGCTTAAATGTTAAAGTAGTGTTTTCTACTAACCAAACAGCTGTAGCCATTGGCATTAAAGGGGCATTTGACATTTAGTTTTTCTTTTCTGTCTTAAAATTTTGGAATTTTTTGTTAAATTTGCTAATTCGACCTTTATCCATCAACTTTTGTTTTCCACCAGTCCAAGCAGCATGTGATTTTGGGTCTATTTCGAGTTTGAGCAAATCTCCTTCGGCACCCCAAGTTGATTTGGTCTCAAATTGTGTTCCATCTGTCATTTCGACTTTAATTGTGTGATAGTTAGGGTGTATGCCTTTTTTCATGCGAGACTTATAACAAAAGATATTTATAATACAATTAAAAGTTCTTTAAATTTTCAAGCATTTTATCATTAATTGCTCCGCTGAAAGCTCTAATATCAATATTATTAATGCTGAATTTATTTATATCATTAACAATACCGCCCGATTCCTTTACCATTAAGGCTCCTGCAGCAATATCCCAAAGGTTAATTTTATTATGAAAATAACCATCAAATCTACCTGATGCCACATAAGCCAAATCTAATGCTGCACTTCCGCTATATCTCATATTTAAATTACTAAATTTTACCCCTTCATGATTGCTTGAAAATAAACAATCATCTAGCGAACTTTTTTTGGATACTCTTAATCTTTGATTGTTTAAAAAAGCTCCCTTGTCTTTTTCTGAATAATACATTTCATCTTTAATAGGGTCAAAAATTAAACCACTTACAATTTCCTTATTAGATTGTAGAGCAATACTTATTGCAAAGTGGGGTATGCCATGAAGAAAATTAGTAGTTCCATCTATAGGATCAATTATCCAAATATTCTCTCTATCTTTATTATTTATTTTACCAACTTCCTCTGAAAGGAAAGAATAATTTTTTTTTATTTTAGAAAGTTCTTCAATCAAAATCTTTTCAACATTCTTATCAGTTTTTGTTACAAAATCTTTAGGTCCTTTTTTAGATACTTGTAATTTTTCAACCTCACCAAAATCTCTTATTATTGATTTAGAAGCTTTTTCAGCAGCCTTAATCATGATGTTTAAATTTGAAGATATAGAAATCATTTTTTAAATTTTTTTTATGTACTCTAAACTTCTTGTATCAACTATAACTTCATCACCTGCTTCAATAAATGGAGGTACTTGAATATTTAAACCATTATCAAGAGTGGCAGGTTTATATGAGGAAGAAGCTGTTTGACCCTTTAATGCAACATCTGTTGTATCAATTTTACATTGGACTTGATTTGGTAATTCAATGGATATTGGATTTTCGTTATAAAAACTAACAGATACCTCTAGATTTTCTGTTAGAAGTTTTCCTTTATCACCAACAGTCGCTTTTTTTATTTCT
The DNA here is from genome assembly GCA_902623415.1 of uncultured Pelagibacteraceae bacterium. Taxonomy (GTDB): domain Bacteria; phylum Pseudomonadota; class Alphaproteobacteria; order Pelagibacterales; family Pelagibacteraceae; genus Pelagibacter. The sequence continues at coordinate 9,160 of CACNTU010000004.1, read as the reverse complement.
ATTTGTTCAAATGTTTTTGCATCCATAAAAAAATAATTTGCATCATCACTATAAAGATAATTAAAAGCCGACTCTTCCAATGATGCTTTTTCTACAGTTTCACTAGATCTGAATCTTTCATTTAATTTTGTATTTTTATTTAAGCTTTTCATTTCAACTTGTGCAAAGGCACCACCTTTTCCAGGTTTAACATGTTGTGTTTTCAAAACCTGCCATAAGTCATTTTTATATTCTAAGAGCATTCCAGCTCTTATTTCTCCAGCACTAATCTTCATTTTAATCTTTCTATAGCTTGTAAAGGTTTATATTTTTTATTTTTCCAAATGTAGCCTGAAATAGCTAAAAAATTAGCATTATTCAATAATAGATTTTTATAATTTACAGCATTTATTCCTCCAATAGCTACTGTTGGTGTTTTTGTAAATTTTTTAACTTTATTTAAAATCTTTATTGAGGCTACATGCTTAGTTTTTTTAGTTTTAGATTGATTAAAAGCACCAAAGGCAATGTAATCAGCTTTAGCTTTAATTGCTTTTTTTGCTAAATTCACAGAATTGTGACAAGTAATTCCTATAATTTTTTTACCAAGTATTTTTTTTGCTGTCTTAATATTCATATCTTTTTGACCTAGGTGGCAACCATCAGCATCTAATTTTAAAGCAAGTAAAGGATTATCGTTAATTATGAATTTTACTTTATTTTTTTTACAAATATTCTTAATTTTTTTTCCAATTATAATTTTCTTTTTAAGAGAATAATTTTTAAGTCTAAGTTGAAAAAAACTTACTTTTTTTGTTTTTAGAACTAATTTTAGATCGTTGTAGAAAGAATTGAGTATTTGATTAGGAGAAATAAGATAAATAAATTTTTTTTTATTTATTTTCAAGCTCACTAGACCATTTTCCTTGAGCAGCTAAAGTACACATTTTAGCCCTATGATTAAAAGTATTTTGAGTTGCCTTTACATTTTTAATATCGTTAGACCAAACTTTCAAAGCACTTTGTTGAAGAGCTCTTCCATATGAATAGGTCATTATAAAATTAGTATTGTTGTTTTTATTTATTAAATTTAAATTTTCCGTAGCCTCAATTTCAGATTGTCCTCCAGATAAAAAAGCTATTCCAGGAACTTCATTAGGTACACAATTTTTAAGGCATTCCAATGTTTTGATAGAAACTTCTTCACTAGAAATTTTATTTTCTGTTAGGTTGCCAGACAAAATCATATTTGGTTTTAAAATAATTCCCGATAAATCAACTTTGTGTAAAATTAGTTCCTCAAAACATTTTTTAATTACCTCCGATGTTTTATTAAAACAAATTTCTGCAGAATGGTTTCCATCCATTAATACCTCAGGTTCTACTATTGGAACCATTCCATTTTCTTGAACTAGTGCAGAGTATCTAGCAAGTGCATGAGCATTACTACTTATTGCAAGTTTGCTTGGATAATTTTCACCAATAGAATATACGCCTCTCCATTTTGTAAATCTTGCTCCAAGATCATAATATTTTTTTAATCTATCTCTAAGGCCATCTAATCCTTCTGTAACTTTTTCTTTAGGAGAATTTGCTAAATCTTTTGCCCCAGTATCAACTTTAATTCCAGGAACTGCACCTGAACTAGATATTAAATTTGGTATTGATTTTCCTGTACTTGAAATTTGATTAATGGTTTCATCGTAAAGAATAACACCACCTATATAATCCTTCATACCATCTGATGAAAAAAGAATTTCTCTGAAGGAAAGCCTATTTTCTGATGTTGATTTGACATTTACTGCTTCAAGTCTTTTAGTCATCGTTCCATTGCTTTCATCAGCCGCAAGTATACCTTTACCGTTGGAAATTATTTTAAGTGCAATTTTATTTAATTCAGACATTTTAATTTAATGCGGTTATACCAGGAAGGTTTTTACCTTCAAGATATTCTAAAAATGCTCCACCTGCAGTTGAAACAAAATTAAACTCATTAACAGCTTTTAAATTATTTAATAAAGAAACTGTGTCTCCACCACCAGCAACTGAAAAAATTTTGTTTGCTTTATTATTTTCAATTATTTTTTTTGCTATTTGAATACTTCCATAAGCAAAATTTGGATTTTCAAAATATCCTGCGGGTCCATTCCAAAGTATAGTTTTGCTATCATCAATAATATTTGTTATTTTTTCTATAGTTTTTGGACCTATATCCAATATCATTTCATCAGATAATATTTTAGTCAATTCTTTCTTTTGGGGAGATCCATTTAAATCTTTAGATACAATCACATCTTCTGGATAGATTATTTTACATTTTTCTTTTTTTGAAAGAGAGATGATTTCTTCTACTATTTTATCGCAATTTTTTTCTTTAATAGATTTGCCAACACTATTTCCAAAATATTCTATGAAATTATTAGCCATACCTCCAACAATTACAATATTATCAAATTTAGGAATTAAATTTTTAATAACATTAATCTTAGTTGAAATTTTAGACCCACCAATAATACAAGTAATCGGTCTGGTAATTTCAGAAGTTATCTTATTAAGTGCATTCACTTCTAAGTCTAGCTGTAACCCAGAAAATGAGGGTAAGAATTTTGGAATTTCACGAATTGAGGCATGAGCTCTATGCGAACAAGAAAAAGCATCATTTACATATATATCTCCAAGACTCGACAGATGTTCTGCAAACTTATTATCATTTTGCTCTTCTTCAGAATAAAATCTAATATTTTCTAAAATAAAAATATCCTCATTATATTCATTTAAGAAATCTTTACTTTTTATTTCTTTAATATTTTCAGTAATAAGTTTTACTTTTTTTTTTAATTTATTTTGTAATTCTGTACGAATTGGTTCCAGAGAAAGCTCTCTATCTGTTTTACCTTTTGGTCTTCCAACATGAGATAAAATTATAATTTTAGCTTTTTCTTTAATCAAAAAATTTAATGTAGGAAGAATTTTATCGATTCTTGTTGTGTCTGTTATTTTTCCTCTATTTATAGGAACATTTAAATCTAGTCTTAATAATATTTTTTTATTGTTAAGATTTTTTTCATTTATAATACTTCTCATTAAGAGATTTTATGCAAAGTTTCAGCGATATCACACATTCGATTAGAAAAGCCCCATTCATTATCATACCAGGCTGATATTTTACCCATATTACTTCCAACTGCATTTGTTAAAGATGCATCTACTATTGCAGAAGCAGGATGATGATTAAAATCTATGGATACTAATTTTTCATGAGTAACTTTTAAGATATTTTTTAATTTATTTTTTGATGCTTCTTCAAAGGCATCATTAATTTTTTTTATACTAATATCTTTTTTTGTACAAAAAACTAATTCAACTAGAGAAACATTAGGAGTAGGCACTCTCATCGCTACACCTTCTAGTTTCCCTTTGAGGTTTGGTATTATTTCTCCTATTGCTTTCGAAGCTCCTGTTGAGGTAGGAACTATTGATTGACTCGCTGATCTTGCTCTTCTTGGATCTTTGTGCGAATTATCTAAAATTCTCTGATCGCTAGTAAACGCATGAATTGTAGTCATAAAACCTTTTTCAATTTCAAATTTTTCATCAAGAACACTGGTTACTGGTGCTAGACAATTAGTTGTGCACGAAGCTGCGGATATTATTTTATCCTCTTTAGTAATAATATTTTCATTAACACCAAATACTATTGTTTTATCAGCATTTTTACATGGAGCAGAAACGATCACCTTTTTTGCACCATTTTCTATATGAGCAAGAAGTTTTTCTTTCGAATTAAATTTTCCAGTACATTCTAAAACATAATCAACATCATATTTTTTCCAATTTAAGTCTTCAATTTTTGTTTCTTGAGAAAATGTAATTTTATTTTTATTAATTATTAAATGATTTGGATCATAATTTAGATCAGCATTTAATTTTCCATGTATAGAATCATATTTGATTAATTTAGATGTAGTTTCTGAATTTGACCTATTGTTTATATGATTAATTTTTAAATTTTTATTTTTACTTTCGACAATTGATCTAACAACCATACGACCAATCCGTCCCATTCCATTAATTCCAATTTTAATTGTCATTTTATTTATTTAATAATTTTTTTGTGATATTTTTAATGTTTGTACTCTCAAGTCCAAAATATTTATAAATATCTTTATAGGGTGCACTTTTTCCGAATTCATCAATTCCAAAAGCAATACCGTTATCCCCTAAATATTTTTTCCAACAATCGCTTGATCCAGCTTCAATGGATATTTTAAATTTTGTTTCTTCTAAAATTTTATTTTTATAAGATTTTGATTGTAATTCAAAAAGTTCCATACAAGGCATTGATATCACCTTGGAATATATTTTATCTTTGGCTAATTTATGGCTAACCTCTAACGCTAGATTAACTTCAGATCCACTCGCTAATATTGTTAGATTAATTTTTTTATTTGTTCTTAAAACCTCATAAGCACCTAATGAGCATAAGTTTTTATTTGGATATGTTTTTCTTACTGGATTTAAATTTTGTCTTGTTAAAGATAGAACGCTAGGTGTTTTTGAGGTTTTTAATGCATGTTCCCAACACTCGATAGTTTCAATTCTGTCTGCAGGTCTGAATACATTTAGGTTAGGTATAGCACGTAAGCCCGAAAGCTGTTCTATAGGTTGATGGGTAGGGCCATCTTCTCCTAGCCCAATAGAGTCATGAGTCATTACATAAATGACTCTTTTTTTCATTAAGGCAGACAATCTGATCGAAGGTTTGCAATAGTCAGAAAATATTAAAAAAGTACCTCCATAAGGAATTAGGTTACTGTGAAGTGCGATACCATTCATGACCCCACTCATTGCGTGTTCTCTCACTCCGTAGTGAATGTAATCACCAGTAAAATCTCCAGGTTTAATTATTTTATGGTTTTTAGTTTTTGTATTATTCGATCCCGCTAAATCAGCAGAACCACCAATTAAATTATTTTTTTGTTTTGTTAACGCATTCAATGTCATTTCTGAACATTTTCTAGTAGCTAAACTTTTTGGGTCCTTTATTGCATTCTCTTTTTCCTTCTTTAGTACCGTAGTAAAGTTATTTTTTAAAGTTTGATTAAATTTAATTTTTTTTCTTTTTAATACTTTGTTCCATTTTTTTTCTAAAATTTCACCTCTTTGGCCAATTTTTCTCCATTCTTTTAAAATTTTATTTGGGATATCAAAAGGTTTGGTTTTCCAATTTAAGGCTTTTCTTACAAGCTTGATTTCTTCTTTTCCCAATGGACTTCCATGGGATGATGCTTTTCCTGATTTATTCGGTGAACCATATCCAATCTTTGTTTTACAAGAAATCACAGTAGGTTTTTTAGCTTTTTGAACTTTTTTTAGTGCTTTAAAAATTTCTTTTTCATTATGACCGTTGATAGAAATATAATCCCAACCATATCCTTCAAATCTTTTTTTAAAATTATCTGAAACCGCGAGATTTGTTGGACCATCAATTGAAATTGAATTGTTATCAAATAGCATAACTAAATTTTTAAGTTTTAAATGTCCCGCTAAACTCATCGCTTCATGACTTATTCCTTCCATTAAGCATCCATCTCCAGCTAAAACATAAGTTTTGTGATTAATTAAATCTTTACCTAATTTATTTTTTAAAATTTCTTCAGCTATTGCAAAACCAACTGCATTAGATATACCCTGTCCAAGAGGACCTGTTGTAGTTTCAATACCTGTTTTCGGATGATATTCAGGATGTCCAGCACAAATAGAATTAAGCTGCCTAAATTTTTTAATATTATAAATTGATATACTTTTATATCCAGTTAGGTAAAGCAAAGAATATAAAAGCATAGAACCATGACCTGCAGACAAAACAAATCTATCTCTATTTAACCAATCTGGATTGTTTGGGTTAAATCTTAAAAAATTTTTGAATAAAACTGTTGCAACATCTGCCATACCCATTGGCATTCCTGGGTGACCTGAATTTGCTTTTTGAACAGCATCAATTGATAAAAATCTGATGCAATTAGCTAAATCATTGTGTAGTTTGCTCAAAATTATCCTGACTAGACTAAGAAGAATCTATTTAATAATATAAACATATATATATGAATTCTATAAACGAAAAAGAAAAAAAATTAAATATTGCATTAGAGGAATTAAAAAATTTAGATCTAACAAATCCTGAATTACAAAAAAATATCGAAAATTTAAGCACAAAACAAAATCAATTAGAAATTGAAAAAACACAGATTGAAGAAAAATATAAAACTTTGCTCGAGGAACATGAAAATCTATCAAAAAAACTTGAGGATTTAAAAAACAAAGAAAAGTTGGAAGAAAGAAAACAAATTGAATTTTCTGAAAAAATTGACGAACTTAATCAAGAAACCGACACACTATTGGATGAAATAGATAAATGGCAAATGTAAGTATAAAATTTAACAATAAAGAGTTTTTGCTCGCTTGTGAAGATGGACAAGAAGAGCACTTAGAAGAATTGTTAATTCAGATTAACAAAAAGTTTAATAATTTAAAAAATGATTTGGGAAATCTAGGTGAAAATAAATTATTATTAATAACAGCTGTAAAAATAATGGATGAATATTATGAAACTAAGAAAAAAGTAGATCAAAAAAAAGAAGAATTAAATGATCTATCAAAAAAATTTAAAGAACTAAAATCTCTAATTTACGATTATAGGGACACAAAAGAATCTGAAATTGAAAAACTAAATCTTGATCATGAAAATTTAAAACAAGAAATTGACGATAATCAAAAAAAATACGAAAATTTAATTGATGAAGCTGCTGATCAAATATCAAATTTTGTAAAAAAAGCAAAATTAGAAAACATTTCAAAGTAGGTCTGTGAGTAAATCTAAGCTAAGAAGTAAAATTTTAAATCTTAGAAAAAAAAATTCGAATAAAAAACTTAGTCTCAATCCTAACAAAATTTATCGATTTTTAAAAAAAAATAAAATTAATTTCAAAAATGTAGGAGGGTATTACCCTTGTAATCATGAGATTGATGACTTGGACATGCTTTATTTTTTAAGAAACAAAAAGGCAAATATTTCTTTACCAATAATTAGAGAAAATAACCAAATGGATTTTTTTGAATTGACAAATAAAAATCCTTTAAAAATTAATAAGTATGGAATTGCTGAGCCAACTTTAGGAAAGAAAATTTACCCTGATATAATATTTGTTCCTTTAGTAGCTTATGATGATGATTTGAATAGATTAGGCTATGGCGGAGGATTTTATGATCGTTATTTAGAAAAAGTATCTAAAATTAAAAAATTATTTAAAATTGGATTAGGATTTTCATACCAGGAGATAAAAAAAATACCTATCAACAAGCATGATAAGAAACTTGATTTAATAATAACTGAAAAAAAAATTATACAATGAGAATTTTATTTTTAGGAGATGTTGTTGGAATTTCAGGATGTTCTAAATTAACAAGTAATTTATTAAATGAAATTGATAAAAACAAAATCGATTTTGTAATAGTAAACGGTGAAAATGCAGCAGTTCAAGGTGTGGGGCTAACTAAAGAAATATGTAAGGATTTTTTTAATTGTGGAGTTGATGTTATCACAACTGGCAATCATGTTTGGGATCAAAAAGAAATTATGGAATTTATTGATAAAGAAGAAAGATTATTAAGACCTAAAAATTTATTTGAACCTGCACCAGGAAAAGGTTTTCAGATTTATAAAACAAAGAATGATATTAAAATTGGAGTTCTTAATTTGATGGGCAACGTTTTTATGAAAAAGTGTGAAGATGTTTTTGAAGCTTCTCAAAAATTTTTAAAAGATAATGAAATGAAAAAGGATTTTGATTTACTTGTGGTTGATTTCCATGGTGAAATTACTAGCGAAAAAAATGCTATAGGACATCTATTTGATGGAAAGGCAACACTCGTGGTTGGAACCCATACTCATATTCCAACAAATGACGCCAGAATACTTAATAATGGTACTGGATATCAAACTGATGCAGGTATGTGCGGGGATTATGACTCAGTGATTGGAATGAATAAAGAAAATTCTTTGAATAGATTTTTAAAAAAGAATTCAGTGAAACACTTTCCCGCTACTGGAGATGCTACTTTGTGTGGTGTTATTGTAGATTGTGATATAAAAACAGGTTTAGCAATAGACATCAAAAGCTATGTATACGGAGATCAACTAAAAAATATTTAAAGATCATGGCAGGACATTCACATTGGGCAGGAATAAAACATAAAAAAGGTAAGGCTGATAAGCAAAGATCAAAGATATTTTCAAAATTATCTAAAGAGATTACTGTTGCTGCAAAACTTGGTGACAAAGATCCAGCAATGAACCCTAGACTAAGATCTGCAGTACAGGCTGCTAGATCTGCAAATATGCCTAAAGATAATATTGAAAGAGCAATAGATAAATCTTCTGCAGCTACAGGAGCAAATTTTGAAAATTTAAGATACGAGGGGTTTGGACCAGAAAACATTGCTGTTATAGTTGAAACTTTAACAGATAACAAAAATAGGACCGCATCAAATATTAGAACTATATTTCAAAAGAGTGGAGGCAGTTTAGGAACCCAAGGTTCAGCATCTCATAATTTTCAACAATTGGGTATAATCAAAATTGATAAAAAAGAGATATCTGATGAAAAAATTTTAGATTTAGCGATAGAGTCAGGTGCTGATGAATGTTTCTCTTATGAGGATTATCATGAGGTCCAGTGTCAAATCAGCGAAATATATAATGTAAAAAAAAAACTTGAGAAAATTATTGTGAATTTTATTTCTACAGAAATTGAATGGGTCCCATTAAATAGTGTTGAAGTAAATAAAGATAATAAAGAAAGTATTGTAGGCTTTTTAGAAACTCTTGAGGAAGATGATGATGTTCAGAACGTTTATTCTAACGTTAATTTAGGTGGTATTTAATGATGATTATTGGAATTGATCCAGGCATCTCAGGATCAATATGTTTTTTTCAGGACGGTATAATAAAAGATGCAATTGAAATGCCAACGATGACAGATGGCAAGAAGAATAAGCGACAAGTAAATGGTGCTCAAATATATAATGAAATTAGTGAAAGGATAAACAAACTTGATAAAAAAAATATAAAGGTCGTAATTGAACAAGTTTCTGCAATGCCTGGACAGGGCGTTACCAGTAT
>CACNTU010000003.1 GCA_902623415.1 uncultured Pelagibacteraceae bacterium | reverse complement strand
AATTCCTAAATGAAAATTAATAAAATTAAATCTAATGCAAAGTTAAATTTAGCACTAAATATCACTGGAAAAAAAAAGGTTTTACATAAAATTGAAAGTATAATTGGTTTCATAGATTTACATGATGTTATTTCGATAAATCAATATAATGGAAAAAAACATCATATTTCTTTTTATGGAAAGTTTTCTAAAAATATTGGAAATAAAAATACTGTTCAAAAATTATTTCAAATACTAGATAAAGAAAATTTATTAAAAAATAAAAAATTCAAAGTAAAAATTAAAAAATTAATCCCTCAAGAAGCTGGGTTGGGTGGAGGATCGATGAATGCAGCTAGTGTGTTTAATTATCTGGTTAAAAAAAAAATTATTAATCCTAATCATCAAAAAACTCGAAGTATCTGTGACTTCGTTGGTTCTGATGTTATTTTAGGGACTATTTCATCCAGCTGTGTATTGTCATCAGGTGGTAGAATAAAAAAGATTTATAATACTCCAAAATATTACTCTACTTTAGTAAAGCCTGATTTTGGGTGCTCAACTCAAAAAATATACTCAGCTGTGCGAAAGTATACAAAATCAAAATATAACAAACCTAAAAAAAACATGTTTGGAGTAAAATATTTGATTGATCAACAAAATGCCCTTGAAACAATAGCACTCAAAAAATATCCAAAACTTAAAAAAATAAAGTTGTTCTTAGAAAGTATAAATAATCCATTATTTGTAAGAATGACTGGTTCAGGGTCAACAATTGTTGCCTATTATAATTCATTAAAGAGTTGTAAATTGGCAAAAGCTAAATTTAAAAGAAAATATAAAAATTATTGGTGTGTTACAGCAAAAACTATATGAATTTTATATTTTTATGTTATAGGAAGCTAGTATTGGGGCGTAGCCAAGCGGTAAGGCACGGGTTTTTGGTACCTGCATCCTAGGTTCGAATCCTAGCGCCCCAGCCATTTATGAAAAATTTTTTAGATAAATTTTTTTCCAGATCAAAAAATCTTGATTATATCAGTCAAAATTTAAAACAAATTACTTTAACAACACCCGCAAATAAAATTTTTGAAGCAATTAATAATTTTTCAGAGAAAAGTGAAATCAGATATGTGGGTGGGTGTGTAAGAAAAGTGATAAAAAAAGAAAATGTTGATGATATTGACCTAGCAACAAATTTAACTCCCCCTGAGGTTTGCAAGGCTCTTAAAAACAAAAAAATAACTTATTATGAAACAGGAATTGAACACGGAACTATAACCGCAATAATTGACGAATATAAATATGAAATTACTTCTTTAAGGAAAGACGTCTCAACTGATGGAAGGCATGCTGAAGTAGAATTCTCTTTAGATTGGAAGGAAGATGCCTCTAGAAGGGATTTTACTATGAATTCAATTTATGCAGACGGTGATGGTAATTTATTTGATCCATTTAACGGTAAAAAAGATTTGGAGGAAGGTCATATTAATTTTATTGGCAATGCAGAAAAAAGAATTCAAGAGGATTATTTACGTATTTTGAGGTATTTAAGATTTTATTTAAATTACTCAAATCATAAACACCAGCCAGAAATAATAAAAAATATAAAAAAAAATATTGATGGAATTTCAAATATATCATCTGAAAGATTAATCGATGAACTAAAAAAAATAACTAGTTCAAATGGATTTTTAAAACTCTTTAAAGATAAAGAAAGTTTAGAACTCGTAGAAATAATTTTCCCTCAATTAAAGAATATTAAAAATTTTAAAAAACAAAATTCCTATGCCGCAGAGAATTTTTTAAAAATTGACTTTATATTCTTAATTGCGCTTTTAGTGATTGATGGGACTGATAATGCTGATTATTTTCTTTATAAATTTAAAATATCTAACAAAGATAAGAAAAGATTAAAATTGATAGATCTTTTTTATAGTGAAAAAGTAACTTTAAACAACTTTACAGAAAAAAACTTGAATAAATTTTTTTATTTTAATGGGCGACAGGCTGTAATAGATATAATTAATTTTAAAATATTTAACTCAAACAAAGTAGAGAAAAAATTAATTAAACTATTAGATACTTATAAAGACAAAGTAATTCCAACTTTGCCAATAGGGGCTGATCTACTAATGTCTAAATTTCAAATTCCTGAGGGTAAAACTTTAGGCAATAAATTAAAAAAAATCGAAGAAACTTGGGTTCAAAACGGATTTCAAATTTCAGATAAGCAGGTACAACAAATAGTAAAAAGTTAAATATATTTAACGTCTTTAATTTCAAAATTTTTTACACCAGAGGGTGTATTTATTTCAACTAAATCACTTTTATTTTTTCCAATCAAACCTTTGCCAATTGGTGATTGAAAGAAAATTAGTTTTTGTTTTAAATCTGCCTCATCTTTTCCAACAATTTTATAATTAATTTTTTCACCAGTATCTAAATCTTCTAAATAAACTGTAGATCCAAAAATTACTTTTCCTTCATTGTTTAGTTTTGTAACGTCAATAACATTTGCTCTTGCAATAATATCGTTAATTTCTGTAATTCTTCCCTCGTTATGAGATTGTTCTTCTTTAGCTGCATGATATTCAGCATTTTCTTTAAGGTCTCCATGGGATCTCGCTTCAGCAATTGCAGCTACTATCTCAGGTCTTTTTTTTTCTTTTAAAAAAACTAATTCTTCTTTTAGTTTATTTAATCCGTTTAATGTTATTGGCTCTTTATCCATTTTTTTATTTCCATTTTGCAATCGGAGGTAATGACATCAAAATTCCTTCAACATTACCATCAGTTTGTAGACCAAATTTTGTTCCTCTATCATAGAGCAAATTAAATTCTGCGTACCGACCTCTTTTAATATACTGAAACTCTTTATCTTTTAAAGTCCATTTTCTTTTTAATTTTTTTTTAATTATTTCATTAAATTGCATTTGAAATGTAACACCAACATCTCTGACAAATTTAAAGTCATTTTCAAAATTATCATTTTTATAGTCAAAAAATATTCCACCTATGCCTCTGGCTTCTTTTCTGTGAGGTATATAAAAATATTCATCACACAACTTTTTATATTTTTTATAATAATTTTTATTATGTCTATCGCACATTACCTTTAATATTTTATGAAAGTTTTTCTTCTCTTTTTCATCTTTTATTGCCGGGGTTACATCCATACCTCCACCAAACCAATTCTTTGTTGTACAAATAAATCTGGTATTAAAATGCATTGCAGGAATATGGGGATTTTGCATGTGCATAACTATTGATATTCCTGATGCCCAAAATCTAGGATCTTTACTTGCACCCGGTATATTCTTTTGAAATTGCTTAGGAAATTTTCCATAAACTTTTGAAAAATTTACTCCTACTTTTTCAAAAACTTTTCCATTTTTAAGAATTCTATATTCACCACCACCTTCATCTTTTTTACTACTTCTATTCCAAGAAGTTGATTGAAAATTTACTTTGTTTTTTTCAATTTTTAAAATATCATCACATATTGCATTTTGTAACAGCTTAAACCAATTACTCGTTAAGTCTTTTTTAATTGAAATATCCATTTTATATTAATTCAATTTGACGCAAACTTTCTGCCAAAACAATGGCAACAGACGATGCAATATTAAGAGATCTTACTTGATTATTCATTGGTATTTTTAAACGATTTTTAATAATTTTATGAACCTCTTCGGGTACCCCAGCACTTTCTCTTCCAAACAAAATAGTATCATCAGGCCTAAATTTAAATTTAGTATAATTTATTGAACCCTTAGTTGTCATCAATACGATTCTCTGTTTTTTCTTTGCCTCAAAAAATTTTTCTGAACTTTGATAAAACTCTATTTGACTATAGTCCATATAGTCCATAACCACTCTTTTAAAACGTTTGTCTGATAATAGAAAGCCACATGGTTCAATTATTTCTAATTTAGCACCCAAACAAGCACAGGTTCTTATGATTGCAGCAGTATTCTGAGGTATATCAGGTTCATACAAAGCTATTTTGGGTCCTAAAATTGTTGAATTCTGTGTCATTCTTTCAGTAGTAAAATAATTATTTTATATTATATGAATTCGTATATTAACTATTTTAAATCAAAAAGAGATAATAATAAAAGCTACTAAAAGTGTCTGAAAAAAAAACAAAAAGAAGAGATTTTTTATTTACAGCTACCACAGCTGTAGGAGCTGTTGGCGCAGCTGCAGTAGTGTGGCCAATGATAGATCAAATGAATCCAGACGCTTCTGTTAAAGCATTAGCTAGTACAGAGGTCGATGTAAGTTCATTAACACCTGGAAATACATTGACTGTTTTATGGAGAGGTAAACCAGTATTTATAAGAAGAAGAACTCAAGAAGAAATTGATGAGGCAAGAAAAGTTAAGATGGAAGATTTAATTCATCCAGAAAGAGATGAAGATAGAGCAAAAAACCCTGAGTGGCTTGTTATGTTAGGTGTATGTACACACCTTGGATGTGTACCTCTAAATGACAAAGGTGATTATAATGGCTGGTTCTGTCCATGTCATGGATCTCATTATGATACTTCTGGAAGAATAAGAAAAGGACCAGCACCTTGGAATATGGAGGTGCCTAAATATGAATTCGTTGATGCAAACACAATTAAAATTGGATAAAGAAAAATGAGTGACCACGATTACAGACCAAAATCGAGGGTAGGACAATGGTTTAATGATCGATTGCCATTATTAACTCTTGCAAATCATTTAACAGATTATCCGACTCCTAAAAATTTAAATTATTGGTGGACATTTGGTGGAATTTTAACTTTTTGCTTAATCACTCAAATTGTTACCGGATTAACTCTTGCAATGCATTACATTGCTCATGCAGATATGGCTTTTGAAAGTGTTGAGCACATCATGCGTGATGTTAACTATGGTTGGTTAATTAGATACATTCATGCAAATGGTGCATCTATGTTTTTCTTAGCAGTCTACATTCATATCTTCAGGTCATTATTTTATGGTTCTTACAAAGCACCAAGAGAAATAATTTGGATAATTGGAATAATTATTTATTTGCTTATGATGGCGGCTGCATTTATGGGCTATGTATTGCCTTGGGGGCAAATGAGCTTTTGGGGAGCAACTGTAATCACAAATTTATTTAGTGCTATTCCGTTAGTTGGAGAAGGTATTGTTACTTGGTTGTGGGGCGGTTATTCAGTTGATAACCCAACGTTAACTAGATTTTTTACTTTGCACTATTTAATTCCATTTTTAATTTTAGGATTAGTTGTTTTGCACATATGGGCTTTACATGTTCCTGGTAACAACAATCCAGTTGGAATAGATATTAAAAAACCTTCTAAAGACACTGTACCTTTCCATCCTTACATAGTAATTAAAGATGGTTTTGCTTTATTAATGTTCATGATTGTGTTTGCTTTCTTTGTATTCTACGCACCAAATATTTTAGGTCATGCAGATAATTATATCGAGGCAAACCCAATGGTAACACCTGCACACATTGTTCCTGAATGGTATCTCTTACCTTTTTACGCAATATTAAGATCAGTTCCTGATAAATTGCTAGGAGTTGTAGCTATGTTATCTGCAATATTAATCTTAGCGGTATTACCTTGGTTAGATACGTCAAAAATAAGATCTGCAGTATTCAGACCTTTATATAAACAATTTTACTGGATACTAGTTGCTGATGTCTTGATACTTGGTTATGTGGGTGCGATGCCAGCTGAAGGACTTTACTTGTTGATAGCACGAGTTGCAACAGCGTATTACTTTTTGCATTTTTTAGTTATTCTTCCTGTTCTAGGCTTTAAAGAAAAAACTTTACCAGTGCCTCTAAGTATTACCGAACCTGTTCTAGGTGGTTCACCAAATCTAGCAGCCGCCAGAAATAAAGAAAGTAAAATAGAATAAGGTGAAAAATTTATTTAAATTATTTTCTATAATTATCTTAATTATTACTCCAAATTCAAATTCTTTTGCTGCTGAAAAAGCAGAATATCTAAAAACTGACTGGAGTTTTAAGGGTCTATTTGGAAAATTTGATAGAGCTTCTCTTCAAAGAGGTTATCAAGTTTATACTGAAGTATGTGCCTCATGTCATTCGATGAAGTATTTAAGTTATAGAAATTTAGCAGAGCCAGGAGGGCCAGAATTCTCTGAAGCTCAAGCTAAAGCTATAGCAGCTTCATTTGAAGTAACTGATGGTCCAAATTCAGATGGTGAAATGTTTACAAGACCAGGCAAATTATCTGATAAATTTGTAATGCCATATGATAATGTAAAAGCTGCCCAAGCGGCAAATGGTGGTGCATACCCTCCAGACATGTCTGTTTTGGTTAAAGCTCGAGGTGGTGGAGTTGATTACATATATTCTTTATTACAAGGATATGAAGAAGCTCCTAACAACGTATCTTTAGATGACGGAGTTTATTACAACAAATATATGTATGGTAATAAAATTAGAATGGCTGCTCCATTATCAGATGGATTAGTAGAGTATGGTGACGGAACAAATGCAACAGTAGAACAGATGTCAAAAGATGTAACGACCTTCTTAATGTGGTCAGCTGAACCTCATTTAGAATCTCGACATCAGATGGGCTTTAAAGCGATTGTTTATTTAATTATTTTAACTGTTTTAGTTTATTTTAGTATGAAAAGAATCTGGTCACGTGTTGAATCTGAAGTTTAATACATCTCCATCTTTAACAATATAGTCTTTACCCTCTAATCTCATTTTTCCGTTAGCCTTAGAGTTTACCCATCCATTATTGGCTACAAAATCCTCATAAGATATAGTTTCAGCTCTAATGAAACCTTTTTCAAAATCTGTATGAATTTCTCCTGCTGCTTTAGGAGCAGTACAATTTTTTGGTATTGTCCAAGCCCTTGTTTCCTCAGGTCCAGAGGTAAAATATGTATCAAGTTCTAATATTTTATACCCCTTTTGAATCAACATACTTAAACCTGTATCTTTTAAACCAATCATATCCATGTAATTTTTTTTTTCATCTTCTGCTAGTTCATTTATTTGGTTTTCTATGTCTGCGGAAACAATCAGGGTGTTATCTTTTCCAAATTTTTCGATGAAGTCTTTAGTATACTTATTTCCATTCTGTAGGCTTTGTTCATCTACATTACAAACAAAGATCTTTGGTTTTATTGACAAAAGACCACTTTGATTAAGTTGTTTTGTATCAAATTGAGAATTTAATATTGATATATCTTTATCATTATTAATGCAGTCTAATGCAATCTTTAAAATCTTAAGCTGGTCTTCGTCCACATTTTTTTTATTATTTTTTTCAAGTCTTTTTTGAATAGATTCTAGGTCAGCTAGCATCATCTCAGTTTCAATAATCTCAAGATCTCTTATAGGGTCAACGTCAGGATTAACATTTTGAATATCGTCTGAATCAAAGCATCTAATCATATGAATAACTGCATCAACTTCTCTTATGTGGGACAGAAATTTATTGCCTAATCCTTCACCTTTAGATGCACCTTTAACAAGACCAGCTATATCCACAAATGAAATAGTTGTATTTATTGATTTTTTTGATTTTGAAACTCCTGATAATTTGTTCAATCTTTCATCTGGAACGGGGACTACTCCCACATTGGGATCTATCGTACAAAATGGAAAATTTGCAGCTTGGGCTTTGCTTGAGTTTGTAAGTGCGTTGAAGAGTGTAGATTTACCTACATTAGGCAAACCAACAATTCCACATTTAAAACTCATTATTTATTATTTACAGTGCTAGAGAATAAATCTAATTTTTTGTCGATAAGTATTGAAATAGAAGCTGTGATGTTATTGGTAATCTTTTCCAATCCAAGCATTTCATCTTCATCAAAATTTTGAAGAACAAAATCACTAACTTCCATTTTATCTTTTGGTTTACCAATTCCTATTCGCACTCTTGAATAATCTTTGCCAATAAACTTATCTATTGATGCAATTCCGTTATGTCCTGCATTAGAGCCACCAAATTTTGCTTTTATTTTTCCAAATTCTACATCTAGATCGTCATGAAAAACGATAACATCCTCAGCATCTATTTTGAAATATTCAATTAATTCTCTAATACAAATTCCAGAATTATTCATAAATGTTAAAGGTTTAATAGCGTAAACTTTTTGATCTCCTACATTACCAGTTGTAAGAAGTCCTTTAAATTTTGGTTTTTGTTTTGAAAGTCCAAATTTTTTATTTATTGCATCTATGATTTTGAAACCAATATTGTGTCTATTGTTTTCACTGTCTGGGGTTGGATTGCCTAATCCTACAAGTAGAAGCATAAAATATTAGTATTGGAGGATAAAATTCAATTTAAATTAACTTATTTTTTTTCTTCAGCAGGTTTTTTGTCTTCACCTTCTTTTTTATCACCTTCAGCCGCTGGTTTCTCTCCACCTTCAGCTGCCACCGCTTCTGTTCCTTCAGCACCTTCTCCTTCAGCCGCCTCAGCTTCTGCAGGTTTTTCAGGTTCTTTCATAACAGTTGGAGCTGCAAGAGTTGCAATTACGAAATCTCTTCCTTGAATAGTAGGAGTGACGTCACTGTCAAGATTTATAGAAGAAATCTTAAAACTCTCTCCAATATCAACTCCATCAAGATCTATTACAAGGTTTTCAGGAATTTTTTCACTTGGACATTTTAGCTCAACTTTTCTTCTTACAATGTTTAAAACCCCACCTCTTTTCAAACCAGGAGATTTTTCATGATTCAAAAATTTTACTGGAACTTCAATTCTAACTTTTATTCCTGCGACTATTCTTAGAAAGTCTACATGAATTGGTTCATCTGAAATAATGTCATATTTTATTTCTCTTGGAAGAGCTTTTTGAGGTTTGCCATCAACATTTAAAGTTATGATACTTGATAAAAAATTTTCATTTTCAATTAGTGATTTAAGTACCTTTTTAGATATTGAAATCTTTTCGTTTTGAGCTTCACCGCCATAAATTATCGCGGGCACATTATCGTTATCCCGCAGCGCATTAAGCTCACCTTTAGTTTTTGTAGTTCTGATGTTAGCGTCTAATGAATTCATAAAAACAAGGGTTTTTAGCTCAAGTTCCTTAATAACTCAAGGTATTTATTTGAATAAATCTGATACTGAAGTTGAATTAGATATTCTTTTAATTGCTTCACCCATAAGACCTGAAATTGACAGAACTTCAATGTTTTTAGCACCTTTAACTCTATTCATGTTATCAATTGTATCAGTTATTACTAAATTTTTAATTACTGATTTTTTAATTTTATTTACAGCTTCTCCACTAAGTACACCGTGAGTAATGTAAACATAAACTTCTTTGGCACCTCGATCTTTAAGAGCCTTAGCTGCGTTTACAATTGTACCACCTGAATCGATTATATCGTCAACAAGAATACAAGTTTTTCCTTTAACATCTCCAATAATATTCATTACTTGAGATTGACCTGGCTTTGGTCTTCTTTTATCTACAATTGCTAGTCCAACATTTAAAATCTTTCCTAGTGCCCTAGCTCTCTCAGTACCACCAACATCTGGTGCAACACAAATTAGATTTTTACTTTTTATCTTTTTTTTTACATGTCTTGCAAAAATAGGTGTTGCGAACAAGTTATCTACCGGAATATCAAAAAATCCTTGAATTTGTCCTGCATGCAAATCAACAGTAACAACTCTATCTGCTCCTGCTTTAGTAATTAGATTTGAGACAAGTTTTGCTGAAATTGAGGTTCTTGGTGCAACTTTTCTATCTTGTCTAGCATAACCAAAGTACGGAATAACAGCAGTAATATTTTTTGCTGACGATCTCTTAAGTGCATCAATACATAGTAGTAATTCCATTAGGTTATCATTTGCAGGAGATGAAACAGATTGAATTAAAAAAATACTATTACCTCTGATATTTTCATTTATTTCCACATAGATTTCTCCATCAGAAAAATTTCTAATACTAGAGTTTACTAATTTAGATTTTAGATATTTAGCAATACTCTTGCTTAATGGTTTGTTGCTATTTCCGGATAATAATTTCATTAAAAAAGCCTAATTAAGCATAATTATTGAAATATTTCTACCATAATCATCATGATTTAGTTTTAAAGCTCTTCTCGCGCTAAAAAAATTATTATTAATATCAAATGTATCAATATTCATAGACTCAATATTTTTAACTTTATTTTTTAAAAGACATGATTTTACATATTTTGGTAAATCAAAATAAAGCTTTTTGTACTTAATTTTAAAAAATTTATTATTTTTTTTATCCTTTTTAATAAATTTTCTTTTAAAATCCTCTTTGACTTCATAATTTTTAGCTGAGATAGCAGGTCCAATAGCTGCAGTAATATTTTCAGGACTTGATCCTTTTTTGATCATAAATTGAATTACTTTGCTAATTATATCCCTGTATGCACCTTTCCAACCTGCATGAATTGCTGCAACTAATTTTGTTTTTTTATCACAGATTAAAATCGGCACACAGTCAGCAGTTAAAACACCAATTGGTATGTTTTTTTGGTTAGTAATTACTGCGTCTGCTTTTGGTTTTGATTTAAATTTAATTTTTTTGTTAATATACACAAATTTATCACTATGTATTTGATGAAGTAAAAAAATATTTTTAGCGGTGCTTTTTATTTTTTTTTTAACAATTTGTAAATTTTTTTTAACATCTGAGGGATTATCTTTAGAACCAGGACCACAGTTTAAACTTTTATAAATTTTTTTTGATTTACCACCAGTTTTATTAAAAAAACCATGTTTAATGGTTTTAATTTTTGAGAGTTTTTTTGATTTTATCAATTCTGAAAACCTGTTTGAAAATTATTTTTCTTATTTTTTACAAGCATGACTTTGAACAATTCACCCATTTGCTTTTCATCTATCAAACGTCTTACTCGATAAAATAAATCTGATTTTTTAGAAAATGCTATATTTTTGCTAACTATTTCTGCTCTTTGAAGAATGCCCATACTTGTTAAAAATTTTTTTTGATTTGTAAAAATTGAATTAATTTCTTTAAACTGATTTATAAATTTCTCAAAAGAATGAAAGTTTATATTGTAAGTAATATCAGAGTCTCCAATATTCTCTAAAATATTAGAATATTTGTGATTATTTACTGCCTGAAGAGTTTCATGCATTTTGCTGTCTGCATAACCATAATCAATAACCAACATTCCTCCATCATTTTTTTGTATTAAATCACAAATTGATCTTAAATATTTAAATGTATCTGGTGAATATTCTATAACGTTCTGATTTTTTGATATTTCAAAATTTAGATGTTTCTCAATTTTTTCTATATCAATTTTTTCATCTTTAAACTTAGCTTTTTTTGGATCATTCAAATTCACAAATCTTTCAAACCAACCATCTTTTTTTTTAAAAAATTGTTTGATTGGTATGGCATCAAAGAATTCGTTAGCTAAAAAAATTGTTGGGTTTGTGTTTATTTTTCCAATATCTTTTAACCATGAAAATTTTTTAGAATTTAAATTTTTTTTTTGTTCATTTATTAAAAACTCACTTTTTTCATGAATTATGAAACTGCACGCATTGTAACATTCGGGAAAATTTATAAGTGTCTCATCTATGACTTTAATCATTTCGCCATTTCCAGCTCCCAGTTCCAGCAAATTAAATTTTTTTGGAGAGCCTATACTTTTCCAAAAAGTAATTGTCCAAATTGCAATTATTTCTGAAAATAATCTTGTAATATTAGGAGCAGTAATAAAGTCACCATCCTCACCAAAGGGATTTTTTTTCATATAATAACCTTTATCCTTATCGTAAAGAGCTAAATTTATAAATTGATCTAATGGTAGATTATTTGTCTTAGCGAGTTTCATATTTTACATAAAATAAGATTAGTCCTGATATTGCAAATATTAAACTTACTACTTGTCCCATCGTGAAGTTTAAAAATATATAACCAAGCTGTTCATCTGGCACTCTATAAAATTCAACAATAAATCTGAAGATTGAGTATATTATTAAAAATAGTCCTGAAATTACTCCAGGTTTATCTGAAAATTTGTTTTTAAAAAAAATTAGTAATAAAAATAAAAATAAACCTTCTAATAGTGCTTCATATAATTGCGAGGGATGCCTAGGAAGATTATCTACTTGAACAAATGTTACTGCCCAGGGCACATTAGTTATAGTTCCATATAATTCTGAATTTATAAAGTTTGCTATTCTCCCAAAAAATAAACCGACTGGAGCTACTAAAGCGACAATATCCAAATATAAGAATGGGTTTTGATTATTTTTTTTAGCAAAAAATATAGATGCGAAAATAACTCCAATTAGACCACCATGGAAGGACATTCCTCCTTGCCAAATTTTAAATATATCTAATGGATTATTTATATAAAAACTTAAATTATAAATAATAATATAACCAAGTCTTCCTCCTAAAATTATTCCTATAATTAAATAAGTTAAATAATCATCAAATTTGTTTTTAACTTCTATGTCTTGGATAAATAATTTTTTAGCCAGTATCCAGCCCAATATAATTCCAAATATATAAGCTAAAGAATACCATCTGATTTCTAAAGAAATTATTTCTAAGGCTACTGGGTCAAAATTATTAATGAACATTTTTAATAATACTTATAATGTATATCTTAAATATGAAAAATTCTAAATTTATAATTGATAAGTTTGCTAAATTAATAGAGCAGGGACTAGTATCTTCAAAAGACTTAACTACTGAATTATTTAATATCTTAAAATCTAAAAGAGATGAGTTTGTTTTTAAAATGAAACTTACAAGTAAAGATGAGTTTGAAGTACTCTCAAAACGTGTTGAGAATCTTGAAAATAAAATAAGTAAACTTGAGAAAAAAAAAAATAAAAAAGTTAAACAGGCAAGAAAACCTTAACTCTTAAACCATTCATTTTTGATTTTTCTAACATTATATTTCCTCCATGAGATTTGATTATGTCTGATGAAATTGACAAACCAAGACCAACACTTGATTTAGAGTCTGCTCGACCTTTATCTATCTTATAGAAAGGTTTAAATACATTTTCATACTCATTTTTGGGTATTCCAGGACCATCATCATCAATAATAATGAATAAGTTTGTGTTTTTTTTACTTAATGTAATTTCAACTTTATTTGCATATTTCAGTGAATTATCAATTAGATTATTTAAACATCTGTTAATTAAATTTTTCCTACCATTAAAGTAAATTCTTGGTGTTAAGTTTTGCGAAATATTTTCATTGTTATATTTTTCAATTACGATTGAAATTAATTCAGATAAATTAAACATTTCATCTTTTTCAACATATGATGAGCTGGTGAATTGCAAATATTCATTTAGCATTTTCTCCATTTCATTGATATCTTCAGTCAATTTATTAACAGTTTCTTTATCTTTTATAAAAGCTAATTGTAGTTTCATCCTTGTTAAGGGTGTCCTTAAATCATGACTAATTCCAGATAACATTTCTGTTCTTTGATTTAAGTGTCTTTCAATTCTCTTTCTCATTTTATCAAATTCATGTCCTGCTTGTCTTATTTCAAGGGCTCCAGAAGGTTTGAACTCTTCAATATTTTCTCCTTTACCAAACCTTTCAGCTGCACGAGCTAGGTTAGTGATTGGTCTAGTTTGATTTTTTAAAAATATTAGAGAAATGATCACCATTATAATTGCAGGTACTGTGATCCAAAGTGCAAATATTCTTGCAGAAGAACTTGCAACCCTATCTTTAGGCACTAAAAATTTAAAATAACCGTCTTCGTATTTGATTCTTAAATCAATTAATTCTTTATAACTTGTTGTATCAAACCAGTATTCATCTAATCCAAATTTAGATTTTAGTTCTCTTCTTAAAGTTCTATCTATAGGACTAAACCATCTTTCAGTATCTGTATTTTGTAATTTTTCGTTATTGGTGAATTCAATATTTAAATCTAAAAATATTGAAAAAAGATCTAGCAACTCTTGTTTATTTTCTTGCTCACCTCCATAGGCTTCAATAAATGTACTAATTTCATTTACCAAGGTTCTTGTCATACCTTTGTTTGTTTTGATCCAAAGGCTATCAAAAAAAACAATTGTAATTACTAGTTGCAAAACCAAAACTGGAATAGCAACTATAAGAAGCGCTCTATAAAATAATCTTTTTGGCAATATTTTTTTTAAGTAATTACTCAATCCAGAGAACATATCCTGCACCTCTTATTGTTTGTAAAAATTTTGGATTTTTTGGATCAATTTCAATTTTTTTTCTCAGCCGAGTAATAATAACATCTATTGATCTTTCTTTATCTAGATTAATTAATTGACCAATATCTTCCCTAGAAAATGTTTTACCTGGATTATTAATCATTTTTTCTAAAATCGTTTTTTCTGTTGCATTAATCTTAAATTCTTTATCACTTTTAAGTATTAAAAGTTTATTCAAATCAATTTTCACATTTGCAAATTCTATAACCCTTTTTTGGTCAGTTTTGATAGTTTTATTTAAAATGTTTTGAATTCTTAGAATTAATTCTTTTGGTTCAAATGGTTTCGGTAAATAATCATCAGCACCAATCTCTAGCCCTTCAACCCTTTCACTTGCTTCACCTTTAGCAGTCAGAAGTATAACTGGTGTATCTAATTTTTTTTTATTTTCTTTTAAAAATTCAAGCCCACTTTTACCTGGCATCATGATATCCAAAACTATTAAATCAAACTTAATTATTTTTATTTTCTCTGATGCAATTTCTGCATTTTCAGCAGTAGTGACTAAAAATTTATTTTCATTTAAATACTTTTTTACAAGAGATCTAATTCCATCATCATCATCAACCACTAGTATATGTGCAATAAACTTATCCATTAATTATTTTACTTAGTACATTATCAAAATTTATAACTTCTTCAGAACTTGAATTTAATAAAGCATTATAAATTCTCTTTTTTTGTAAATTGAAAATTTCATTAAAAATTTTTTTACCTTTATCACTAAGAAAAACATGCTTTACTCTAGTATCTTGGTCATCTTTTTTAAAAATGACAATTTCAAGTTTAATCAAATCTTTAAGAACACGATTTAAGCTTTGTTTTGTGACTTTTAATCTCTTAAGAAGTTCAGAAATTGAGATGCCCTCATACATTGACAGTAAATGAATTACTTTATGGTGTGCTAAACCAATTGAATATCTATCTAATATTTTTTTTGAGTCAGAAAAGGTTTCTCTGTAGCTTACGAATAGTTTTTCAATTAGATCTTTAAGCTGGTCATCTTTTAAATATAAAAGTTCTTTCATAATAGGTAAGTTATATTGACATATTAAAGATACAAAGATATTTTTCATTTATAAATTAAAAAAATTTTCACACATGATACCTTACGACAAGCGATCTGGAAAAATATGGTACAACAACGAATTAGTTGATTGGGCTGACGTTAAACTACATGTTTTAAGCCATGGTATGCACTACGCTAGTTGTGTATTTGAGGGTGAGAGAGTTTATGATGGTTCAATTTTCAAATTAGAAGAGCACACAGCTAGATTTTTTCATTCTGCAAGAAGAATGGGTTTTGAAATTCCATATACAGAAGAAGAAATCAATAATGCATCAAATAAAATTATAGCAACTCAAAAAGTAGAAAATGGTTATGTAAGACCTGTTGCTTGGAGGGGTAGTGAGATGATGGCTATTTCTGCGCAACAAACAAAAATACATGTTGCGATTGCAACATGGGAATGGGGATCATATTTTGATCCTAAACTAAAAGTAGAGGGAATAAGATTAAATATTTCAAATTGGAGAAGGCCCGCACCTAATACAATTCCTTGGGATACGAAGGCATCAGGTCTTTATATGATTTGTACTCTCTCAAAACATGAGGCAGAAAAACAAGGATATACAGATTCTTTAATGCTTGATCATGAAGGGAATATTGCTGAAGCAACTGGAGCAAATATTTTTTTCAAAGATAAAAATGGGGAAATTCACACTCCAATACCAGATTCCTTTTTAGATGGCATTACAAGAAGAACTGTAATTGGAATTGCAAAATCAAAAAATATAAAAGTACATGAAAGAAAAATTAGTCCGAGTGAATTACCTAATTTTGTTGGATGTTTTTTAACTGGAACAGCAGCAGAAGTAACACCAGTATCTTGTATTGCTGAAAATCAATTTAAAGTTTGTGATACTATTATTGATTTAAATGAAAGTTATCAGGCATTAGTTAGAAAGAAAAAAGCAGCTTAATCTTTGCTATCTTCTGACATAGCATGATCAATACCCTTGCGCATATAATCATAACCAGTGAAAAGCGTTAAAGCAGCTGATAACCACAAAAGGATAATCCCTATTGTTTGTGCATTATAATCTTGAAAATTAATTATTTTATTTCCTGTATCTCCAGATAATAAAAGAGCTATAGATACCATCTGTAAAACAGTTTTAAGTTTTGCAAGACTAGATACTTGAAGTTTGATTTTACCTTTTGCTAAAAATTCTCTCAAACCTGAAATTAAAATTTCTCTTGTAAGAATTATTATTGCTGCAATTACTTCATAATTTCTGATCGTTCCATCCATAACCAGAAGTATTAATGCTGTAGCAACAATGATTTTATCAGCTATAGGATCTAATAATTCACCCAGTTTTGACTCAACGCCAAACATTCTGGCCAACATACCATCTAAAAAGTCTGTAAATGATGCAACAATAAATAATATTAAAGCAGTAAGATCACCATAAAATCCTGGAAGATAAAAAGCTAATACAAAAAAGGGAACAATTATTATTCGCCCTATAGTTAATATGTTTGGAATTTTTTTTAGCATAATTATTCGTGAAAAAAGTTATATATCTTTTTTGCTACTTTTTCTTCAACACCTTCTACAGATTTTATTTCATCTAAGCTAGCAGACTCAACTGATCTTGCAGATCCAAAATGGTTCAATAAGGCTCTTTTTCTTATAGCCCCAATCCCTTCTATTTGATCTAATAGAGATTTGCTTATACCTTTTTTTCTCTTTGCTCTGTGAGCGCTTATGGCAAATCTATGTGATTCATCTCTTATTCTTTGAAGAAAAAATAGAGTAGGGTCATTTCTAGTGAATTTATATTCTTTGCCATTGTGAAAAAAAGTTTCATTTCCACTATTTCTAAATTTACCTTTTGCTATTGCAATAATTGGAATGTCGTGAAGTCCTAATTCATTAAGGCTCTCTCTAGCGACTGAATATTGACCTTTTCCCCCATCTACTAGAACCAAATCAGGAAAAGCAAGGTAATTATCTTTTTCTTGAACTGCTCTTTTGAACCTTCTATTCAACACTTCTCTCATCATTCCATAGTCGTCTTGCTCATTTTTTTTGTGTTTAATATTAAATTTTCTATATCTTTTTTTAATAAATCCTTCATCACCGTAGGCTATTAAAGCACCAACACTATTCGTACCTTGAATATGACTATTATCGTAAACCTCAATTAAATTTATATTGTTTTCTAAATTAAATTTTTGAGCTACTGCATCGAATAATTCCTTATTATTCTGACTTTCATAAAGTTTTCTATTAAGACTATCTTTTGCATTTTTGATTGCTTGATTAATTACTTTTAGTTTTGATCCTTTTTTCGCAACTGAAATATTTATTTGTTTACCTTCTTTTTGTGTCAGTGTTTTTTCAATTAATGCCTTTTCCTTTATTTCCTCTGAAAGGATAACCGATGAAGGAACACTTTTATTTTCATAAAATTGAGAAACAAATGAATTAAGGATTTCACTAAACTTTTCATCTGGATCGTGTTTTGGAAAAAAAGCTTGATTGCCCCAATTTTGTTTTGATCTATAAAAAAATACTTGAATACAAGTTTTTCCAGATTCTTTATATCCAGCAATAACATCTGCCTCAACTAAGTTTGCTTCATTGATTCTCTGTGAAGATTGAATTATGTTTAATGCTTTAATTCTATCTCTTAAAATTACAGCTTTTTCAAAATCAAGATCTTCACTTGCCTTTTCCATTTGGTTAGAAAGATTTTTTTGAATTTTCCTAGATTTGCCTGAAACAAATTCAATAGCATCTTCCACTGTTTGATTGTATTCCTCTTTTTTTACATATCCCACACAAGGTCCAGAACATCTTTTTATTTGATATAAAATACAAGGTCTTTCTCTGTTTTTGAAAACAGTGTCATCACAAACTCTTAAATGAAAAATTTTTTGGATCATTTTGATTGTCCAATTAGCTGAACCAGCAGAGGCAAAAGGTCCAAAGTAAAAACCTTCTTTTGTTTTTTTCCCTCTGTGTCTTTTTATTTGAGGCCATTTATCTTTATTACCAATAAATATAAATGGAAATGACTTATCATCACGTAAAAGTATATTAAATTTTGGTTTATGTTTTTTAATTAAATTTGCTTCTAGTAGTAAAGCTTCACTTTCATTAGATGTTGTTGTTATCTCTAATTTTCTTGTTTGAGACAACATTCGTTCAGTTCTGATTATATGATTTTTTTCAGCAACATAATTCTTTAATCTATTTGGTAAGTTTTTGGCTTTACCCACATACAGAATTTCATTTTTCTCATTAAGCATCCTGTATACACCAGGAAGTTTTGGTACTAGGGGTAGCTCTTTTTTAATTACTTCTTTTCCTATTTCAGAGCTTATCATGGCTTCTTTTTTTGGTAATTTGAATACCAACAGATGAACACTGTTTTAAGATTTCTAATTTTTCAATTTTCAACATTATTTTAGCAATCCTTTTGTCTTTAAATAGTTCGTCAAAAACAGCTTCTGCTAAAGTTTCAAGGAAATTGTAATGTTTCTTTTTTACAAGTTTTGTAATTAATTTTACTATAGTTCCATAATTAACAATAGATTTTATGTCTTTATCGCTTGAAGGTTTTTTGTCCTCATAGTCTATTTCAAGACTAAACTTGACTTTCTGTGGTTTTTCTTTTTCAGTGTCGTAATAACCGAGTTTTAAATCTAAAATTAATTCATTAATCAAGATTTTTTTCTCATAATTAAATAGGCTTTTATTTTTGTCTATTTTGACAATTTTCAAATTATTTTTTCTCATTCTTTACCCATCACATCTGGTGTTTGCCAGTTTAGATTTTGTCCACTATCGATTGCTAAAACTTGACCGGTAATAGATATATTTTTAATAAAAAAGTCAACAGCATTACATATTTGTTCGACACCAACTTGTCTTTTTAGAGGGGTTGCCAAATATTGCTTTTTGAAATGTTTTTCGGATTGTCTTTGATTTTTTATAGTGGGGCCGGGTGCAATTGCGTTTACTCTTATATTTGGAGCCAAGCTCATAGCGCTAGTTTTTGTGAGAGTATAAAGACCTGTTTTGCTTACAGTATAAGAAAAAAAATATGGAGTTAATTTAAAAACTCTTTGATCTATAATATTAATAATATTGTTATTTCCTTTCCTTACATTTTTTGCAAATTCTTTAGATAATAATGCTGGTGTTCTTAAATTAGTTCTAAGATGTTGTCCCCAGCTATCTGTTGTAAAATTTTCTAATTTATCATTTTCAAATAGAGAGGCATTATTAATTAAACAGTCAAAATATTTAAGTTTAGATTTTGCAAATTTTAAAATTTTATTTACATCATTTTCTTTACTTAAATCACCTTTGACTAAGTAAACTTTTGTACCTTCATAAGACAACTCTTTTTTTAATTTTTCTGCTTTTAATTTTGATTTGTTATAATGGATTAAGATTTCTATGTTAGGACCAGATAATTTTCTTGCAATCGCAGCACCTATTCTAGTTGCTCCACCAGTAATAATTATTTTCCGTGCTTCCATTTTTTATCTCTTTTTTTTGTGACTTTAGTGCCTGGCATACCCATAGTTGATCTGCCTTTTGGATAAAGTTTATTTTTTACATCATACTGCCTTATTTTTGGATTTAACGTAATTTCTAATTCGGTACTTTCTAACTTTCTTATTTCATCCCGTATTTTAGCAGCTTCCTCAAATTCTAAATTTGATGCTGCCTCTTTCATTTTTTTATCCAAACCTTTGAGATGTTTTTTAAGATTTCCACCAATATTTGAGCCTTCACTTATTTTGACATAGTCTTTCTCATAAACACTTTCTAAAATATCGCTGATATCTTTTTTTACTGATTTTGCATCTATTTTGTGTTTCTTGTTATAAGCTAGTTGAATTTTTCTTCTTCTATCAGTTTCAGCAATTGCTTTTTTTATACTCTTTGTTTCTTTGTCAGCATACAAAATAACTTTGCCGTCAACGTTTCGTGCTGCTCTTCCTATTGTTTGAATCAAAGATGTTTCAGATCTAAGAAATCCCTCTTTATCAGCATCTAAAATTCCAACTAACGCACATTCTGGAATATCTAATCCTTCCCTTAATAGGTTAATTCCAACTAAAACATCAAATACACCCATTCTTAAATCTCTCATGATTTCAATTCTCTCTAACGTATCAATATCTGAGTGTAGGTATCTTACTTTTATACCGTTCTCGTGAAGATATTCAGTTAAATCTTCAGCCATTTTTTTAGTTAGTGTTGTTACTAATACTCTATGATTATTTTCTATAACTCGCTTACATTCATGCATTAAATCATCTACTTGATTTTTTGCAGGTCTTATTTCTACAGGAGGATCAATTAACCCTGTTGGTCTAATTACCTGATCTATAAAATTACCTTTTGTTTGTTCTAATTCCCATGGACCAGGAGTTGCTGAAACAAAAACAGTCTGAGTTCTCATTAAATCCCATTCTTCAAATTTCAATGGTCTATTATCCATACATGAAGGAAGTCTAAATCCATATTCTGCTAAAGTACTTTTTCTTGACCTATCTCCTTTATACATTCCATTGAGTTGAGGAACTGTAACATGACATTCATCAACAAATATTAAAGTATTATCTGGAAAGTATTCAAAAAGAGTAGGGGGAGGTTCTCCAGGTTTTCTTCCAGATAAAAATCTAGAATAGTTTTCAATGCCAGCACAAGAACCAGTGGCCTCAATCATTTCAAGATCAAATTTAGTTCTTTCTTCTAATCTTTGAGCTTCTAATAATTTATTTTCAGCACGGTGTTTTTTTAAAGTAACTTCTAGCTCTTTTTTAATATTAATTACCGCTTGTTCTATTGTAGGTTTTGGAGTGATGTAGTGACTATTTGCATAAACTTTTACTAAACTCAGTTCTCTTACTTTATCACCTGTTAAGGGATCAAATTCTTCTATCTGCTCAAGCTTATCTCCAAACAAACACAATCTCCACGCCCTATCTTCTAAGTGTGATGGAAAAATTTCTAAGTACTCTCCCCTCGCTCTAAAAGTTCCTCTGTAAAAATTTTGATCATTACGTTTGTATTGAAGAGCAACTAAAGACTTAATTATTTCTTCTCTGTTATAATCGTAATTCTTCTGAAGCGTTAAAGTCATTTTGCTATATGCTTCAACAGATCCAAGACCATAAATACAAGAAACGCTCGCAACAATTAATACATCATCTCTTTCCAAAAGAGATCTCGTTGCTGAGTGCCTCATTCTATCAATTTGTTCATTAATAGAGGCTTCTTTCTCGATATATGTGTCTGATCTCGGCACATAAGCCTCAGGAGTATAATAGTCATAGTATGAAACAAAATATTCAACAGCATTGTCAGGAAAAAAGGTTTTCATTTCCCCATAAAGTTGAGCAGCAAGAGTTTTGTTTGGAGCTAAAATCAAGGCAGGTCTGTTAGTAGCTTCAATAACTTTAGCCATGGTAAAAGTTTTTCCAGAACCTGTTACACCAAGTAAAACTTGATTAAATTGATCTTTGTTTGCACCATTTACCAATTTTTTTATTGCTTCAGGCTGGTCACCTGCAGGTTTAAAATCAGATTTAATTTTGAATTTTTTTCCACCTTCCAGTTTTCCACCTATTTTAGGATTTTTACTCTGAATATCTGTAATTAAATCTTGATAAGTATTTTCCATATATTAAACAACGTAGTAGAATTTATTTATATTTCAATGAGCATAATATCAGACAGTTTAAAGAAGATTAAACCATCACCTACTATTGCTGTTACTCAAAAAGCAAGAGAATTAAAAGCTGCTGGAAAAGATGTTATTGGACTTGGTGCAGGAGAACCTGATTTTGATACTCCAGATAATATTAAGCAGGCAGCTATAAAAGCTATTAATGATGGTGATACTAAATATACTGCAGTAGATGGAACCCCAGCATTGAAAAAAGCAATTGTAGAAAAATTTAAAAAAGAAAATAATTTAGATTATACAACTGATCAAATTACAGTTGGTGCTGGTGGAAAGCACGTTATCTATAATGCTATGATGGCAACACTAAACGATGGAGACGAGGTAATAATTCCAGCTCCTTATTGGGTGTCTTATCCAGATATAGTTTTATTGGCCGGTGGAAAACCGGTTATAATGGAATGTGATGAAAAACAAGGCTTTAAAATAAATCCATCGGATTTAGAAAAATTTATCACTCCAAAAACAAAATGGATAATATTAAATTCTCCATCTAATCCAACTGGAGCTTGTTATTCTGAAAATGATATCAAGGCAATTGCTACTGTTCTAGAAAAACACAAGCATATTTATATTTTAAGTGATGATATATATGAACACGTGACCTACGAAGGGTTTAAATTTTTTACTATTGCTCAAATAGAAAGTTTAAAAGACAGGGTTCTTACAATGAATGGTGTAAGTAAAGCGTACTCAATGACAGGTTGGAGGATAGGGTATGCAGCTGGTCCAAAAGATATTGTTAAAGCTATTGCTAAAATTCAATCACAATCAACAACTAATCCTTCATCAATTAGTCAAGCAGCATCAGTTGAGGCACTAAGCGGGACACAAGATTTTATAAAAAAAAGAGCCGACTCTTTTCAAGAAAGAAGAGATTTTGTAGTAAAAGCATTAAATGATATTGATGGCATCAACTGTTTAAATCCTGATGGAGCATTTTATGTTTTTCCCAGTTGTAAAGAATTAATGGGAAAAAAAGATCCTAGTGGAAAAGAAATTAAATCAGACACTGATTTTGTTCAATCTCTTTTAGAGAATAGTGGTATTGCTGTTGTTCAGGGTTCTGCATTTGGTTTAGAAGGATTTTTTAGAATTTCATATGCGACTTCGATGGAAAATCTAAAAAAAGCTTTAGAAAAAATTTCCTCTTTTTGTAAAAGTTTAACTTAATGAAAACAGCTATAGTATTTGGTTCCACTGGATTAATTGGTGGCCATTTAGTTAATCAATTAATTCAAGATAATTATTACACTAAAGTTAAGGTTTTCGTTCGCTCACAAACTTCAATTAATAATGAAAAAGTTGAGGTTATAAATATTGATTTTAATAATTTAGGAAATCATAAAACTGAAATTACAGGGGATGATTGTTTTTTTTGTATTGGTACCACAAAACAAAATTCTCCTAATAGAAATGAGTACCAAAAAGTAGAGCTAGATATACCAAAAGAAATTGGTCAAATCGCAAAAGCTAATTCAGTCAAGTCATTTATTTTTATCTCTTCAATATATGCTAATCCAAATAGTTCAGGGAATTATGTGAAATTTAAAGGTTTAGTTGAAGAAGAATTAAAAAGATTAAACTTCTCTAAATTAGGAATATTAAGACCATCTTTTTTAATGGGGAAAAGAAAAGAAAACAGAGTGGGTGAAAAAATAGGTATTTTGACTTTTAGCGTATTGTCGCCTTTATTATTTGGACCGTTTAAAAAAATGAGACCTATCAGTTCAGAAATAGTCGCAAAAGCTATGATCAAAATTGCCAAACGAAATTTACAAAAAATTACGTTTGAGTCTGATGAAATTTTAAAATTATAATTAAACCAAACCTAATCTCACAACAGATTTTGCATTCTCCGCCATACAATCTTTTGCAGCTCTAAATTTAAACCCTAATAATTCTTCAGCATAAGAGGGGTCGGTTTGCATTAAAATTCCAAGATCAGGTATCATCATTTTGGCACTTGAGTCTAAATAACTTATCAACTTTACCATGAAATTTGGAAGCTCTTTTTTTGGAAGCTTTTTTGCATAAGCAGGCATTGCTTCAGCTATCAATTGGGATAATTCGACTAATTTTTTTACTTCTTTTCCAACAATTAATCTTCTACCTCCAACTTTATTATTTCCAATGCAAGCAACATGTGCTTTTGCAATATCTTTTACATCAGAAATTAGAACAGCAAATTTAGGTGCTCCAGGGAATTTACCAGCCATGAATTGTCTAACATACTCAATTGAAGTACCTCCTTTTTTATCCAGAGCATCACCGAAGACTCCACCAGGACAAATTGTTGTTAATTTATTTTTTAATCCTTTGCTTTCCATCAATTCCCAAGCAACTCTCTCAGCTTTCGTTTTTGATAAAAAATAATCATTTACCCCTTCTTCCCAATTTTCATCGGTCCAATCTTGTTCTCCAAATGTATAAGGATTAGTTCTGTTAGGTTTTCTAAACATAGCAACAATAGAAGAAGTTTTAACAATTTGATCCACCCCAGCATTTATCCCTGCATTTAATACCCTTAAAGTACCATCTACTGCAGGAGGTAATAAGCTTTCTCTATTATTTGAAACTTTTATTGGAAAAGGAGATGCAATATGAAATATATATTTACATCCTTTAGCTGCATCATTCCATCCATCATCTTTAACAAGATCTAATTTAATAAAAGATAATTTATCTATAGGAGCGTATTTACTAATAGTATCTTTGGTTTGTTGAATTAAAGTTTCATTCCTTACTGTTCCTAGGACCTCGTAACCAGAATTTAATAATTCTATTGTTGTGTGTTTTGCTATCCAACCGCTTACTCCAGTTAGCAATATTTTTTCTGACATTTAGCTGTGAGATAGATGTTTTTCTGCTTCAAGAGCTGCCATGCATCCCATACCTGCAGCTGTAACTGCTTGTCTGAAAATTTTGTCTTTTACATCTCCAGCTGCAAAAACTCCAGGCACATTAGTTTCAGTCGAGTCTGCCTTTGTGATTAAGTATCCTTCTTTATCCATTTCCAGTTGATCTTTAAATAGCTGAGTTGCTGGATCATGACCAATAGCAATAAATACTCCATCAAGCTTTAATTCTTGTGTTTCATTTGTTTTGACATTTTTTATTTTAATTCCCTTAACATTTTTAGGATTTTTATCACCTAATACATCTTCAACTACAGAGTCCCAAATTATTTCTATTTTTTTATTTTCCATTAATTTTTTTTGAAGCATTTTTTCAGCTCTTAAACTATCTCTTCTGTGGATTAATTTCACTTTAGATGCAAACTTTGTAAGGAACATTGCTTCTTCAACCGCTGCATTACCTCCTCCAACTACAGCAACTTCTTTATTTTTAAAAAAGAAACCGTCACAAGTTGCACAAGCAGAGACGCCAAATCCTCTAAATTCCTGTTCTGATTTTATATTTAACCATCTTGCTTGAGCTCCAGTAGAAATAATAATGCTATCAGCAGTATATTTCTGACCACTATCACCAATTGCTTCAAATGGTGAACTTTTTAAATTTACAGATCCAATATGGTCTTCAATCATTTCAGTTCCAACTGCTTTTGCTTGTTCTTTCATTTGATCCATTAACCATGGCCCCTGAATAACTTCAGAAAATCCTGGATAATTTTCAACATCAGTTGTCGTTGTTAATTGTCCTCCTGGCTCAGATCCATAAACTAAAATAGGATTTAACATTGCACGAGCGGCATAAACTGCTGCAGTGTATCCAGCTGGACCTGATCCAATTATTAACACTTTTGTGTGTTTAGTTGGATTTTGACTCATATGAAAGCTATATAGTGATTAATGACTAAATTAAAAGGTATTTTATTAACTCAAGGTATGCATGGCATGATAAGCCAAGTAGAAGGTTTAGCTAAAGCTTTAGATTTGGATTTTACACACCATAAGGTTGAACTAAATAATTTTTGGAAAATTGTTCCTCCAAAATTAACTCCAATATCACAAAATGTTTATCAAAAAATAAACGAGTATGATTTTGATGTAATTATTTCATGTGGAAGAAAAAGTGTGATTCCATCAATCCACTTAAAAAGTATCTCAAAAAAAAAAGTTTCAAATATTCATATTCAAGATCCAAAGGTAGATTTTAATCATTTTGATTTTATTGTTGCTCCTGAACATGATGGGATAAGCGGTACAAATATAATTAAAACAAAGGGTGCAATTCATTATTTAACAGAAAATGAAATTGAAGAAAATAGAAGTTATTTAAATTCATATATCAAACAGGATAATAGAAAAGTTTGGTGTTTGATAATGGGTGGTCCTACAAAATATTATGACTACTCAACAAAAAATATGAAGCATATATTTTCAATTTTTTACAAACTATTGAAAAAACATGATTTTCAACTTGTGGTGATACCTTCAATGAGAACACCATTAAATACTATACATTATGCAAAAGAGTTTTTTGGAGAAAATCACACTGTGATTATGAACGTTGATAAAAAAGCTTATCTTTCAGCTTTAGCAATTTCGGAAAATATAGTTGTTACATGTGACTCTAGCTCAATGATATCTGAAGCTGCTTTAACTGGAAAACCAATTTATGTTGCTAATATTTTACCGAAAAGAAAAGACGTGAGATTTCAAAATTTTAGAAATTTATTCAGAGAATTAAATATTACTAGAAACTTAGGTGAAGAAATTGAAAATTGGAACTATCAAAAATTAGATGAAACGAATAGAGTAGCACAAATTATTAAAGAAAAAATTCAATCATAATGTCATTTTTAAACTCAATTAAAAATAATTCGAAGCAACACAATTTCCCTTTCGATCACTGGGAGTATAGCGATGCCTTGTCAGAAGATGCTATTGATGAAATAGTTAAAGCAGACATTCCTGATGTCAGTAAACATAATCTTAATTATGATGGAACAAGAGCAATAGATGGTGGAGCCGCAGAATTTAGACAAGGTATAGCTTCAGGTGGACAAGCAATAAAGTTTAGATGTTTTATTAATAAAGAAAATGCATCACAATTTCCAAATTTAGTAAAATTTATAAACGAACTTCAATCTAAAGAAACATATGAAACAATTTCTAAAATGATAAATAAAGATTTATCAAATTCTTATGTTAGAGTTGAGGTTATATGTGATAGAGAGGGTTTTTGGTTAAAACCTCATTGCGATATAAAAGAAAAACTTATGTCAGGCTTAATATTTGTTAATAATACAAATGAATCTGAAGATTTAGGAACTGATTTTTACAATGAAAAATTAGAGAAAGTTAAGACACTTCCTTACAAACATAATTATGGTTATCTTTTTACAAGTGGACCAAATACCTGGCATGGTATGGAAAAGAAAAAAATTGTTAAAGAAAGACGATGTATTCAAGTAAATTACGTAACCTTTGAAACTGATTGGAAAGTAAATTCTTAAACTTCCTGAAGAGAAGTCACTTCTAGTTTTTTTGTTTTTAGCGATCTAATTGCTTCTAAACAGGCTTGAGCAGTAGACATGTTAGTACAATAAGGAACTTTATTCTTAAGCGTTGCTCTTCTTAATGCTATAGCATCACTTAATCGGTGTTCACTATTTCCACCTCCAGTATTTATTACTAATGCAATTTTTTTAGAATCTAAAACATCTACTATATGAGGTGAGCCTGTGCTTACTTTGTTTATAATTTTACATTTCATTTTATGTTTTCGAATATATTCCGCAGTTCCTTTTGTTGCACATAATGTAAACTTTAGTTTAATAAGTTCTTTTGCTAAATCTATTCCTTCATCTTTGTGACTATCTTTGAGAGATATAAAAGCTAATCCTTGTTTTGGTAATGAGTTAGCAGCTGCGATTTGACTTTTCGCAAAAGCCATTCCAAAATTTTTATCAAATCC
This sequence comes from uncultured Pelagibacteraceae bacterium, assembly GCA_902623415.1. Taxonomy (GTDB): domain Bacteria; phylum Pseudomonadota; class Alphaproteobacteria; order Pelagibacterales; family Pelagibacteraceae; genus Pelagibacter. The sequence continues at coordinate 37,900 of CACNTU010000003.1, read as the reverse complement.
CATCACTTCCCCTGTCGATTTCATTTCAGGCCCTAACAATAAGTCACTGTTTGGAAATTTATTAAATGGGAACACAGCTTCTTTAACTGCGTACATACCTTTAGATTTATCTTTTAAATTAAACTTAGATAACTTTTCACCAGCCATTACTCTTGATGCAATTTTAGCTAAAGGAAGACCTTTTGCTTTTGATACAAAAGGAACTGTTCGACTAGCTCTTGGATTAACTTCAATGACATAAATTTTATCTTTTTTTATTGCAAACTGTATGTTCATGAAACCTTTTACGTTCAAAGCTATCGCTAATTTTTTTGTTTGATTTTCAATTTCTTTAAGAAGGTATGGTTTGATAGATACAGGGGGAAGGCTACATGCAGAATCTCCTGAATGAATTCCTGCTTCTTCGATATGTTGCATAATACCTGCCACGTGAACCTGTTTTCCATCTGATATAGCATCCACATCCACTTCCATTGCATGATCGATAAATTTATCAATTAAAATTGGATTATCTTCTGCAGCTTTAAAGGCTTCCTCAACAAATTTTTTAAGCTGATTTTTTTCATGAACAATTTCCATTGCTCTTCCACCCAAAACATATGAAGGTCTTACCATTAATGGCAACCCTATTTTATCTGCAATTTTAATTGCCTGATTAAATGTCTTTGCAATTCCACTATCTGCCTGTTTTAGTTTTAATTTATTTAATAAATTTCTAAATCGGTCTCTATCTTCTGCTAAATCGATCGATGTATATTGCGTTCCTAAAATCGGAAGCTTGTTGTCATGTAAAAATTTAGCAAGCTTAATCGGAGTTTGGCCACCAAACTGAGCAATTACACCTATTAGGTTTCCTTTTTCTTGTTCTTTTTTAATTAAGTTAAAAACGTATTCTTCTTTTAAAGGTTCAAAGTATAATCGATCACTCGTATCATAGTCTGTTGATACTGTTTCAGGGTTACAATTAACCATTATCGTCTCAAATCCTGCGTCTTTTAATGAAAAACTAGCCTGACAACAGCAATAATCAAACTCAATTCCTTGTCCAATTCTATTTGGCCCCCCTCCAAGAATAATTATTTTTTTCTTATTGGATGGATCAGCCTCACATTCAGAATTAATTGAAAAATTTCTTTGATACGTTGAATACATATAAGGTGTAAACGATTTAAATTCAGCTGCACAAGTATCTACTTTTTTATAAACTGGAAGTATTTTAAGTGCAGATCTTTTTCTTCTAACAACGTCTTCAGAAGTTTTAGTTAATTCCGAAAGTTTTTTATCTGAAAATCCTATTGATTTTATTCTATTAAATTCCGAAAATTCTTTAGGAAGTCCTTTGCTTTTGATCTGTGTTTCACAATCAACTATTTCTTTAATTTGTTCTAAAAACCAAGGGTCAATTTTAGATAAATTGTGTATTTTCTTTAGGTCTATTTTTTTTCTAATTCCTTCAGCAACTAGTAATATCTTATTCGGTATTGTTTCTTTTAGTTTCTTCTCAATTTGTTTTTTATTTAAATCAAAAATTCTGTCTAAACCTGAAAAACCAGTTTCAAGAGACACCAAAGCCTTTTGTAGAGATTCTTTAAAGTTTCTTCCAATAGCCATTGCTTCACCTACTGATTTCATTGATGTCCCTAAAGTTGCAGGAGAAGTTGAAAATTTTTCAAATGTAAATCTTGGAATTTTAGTCACCACGTAATCTATACTTGGTTCAAATGATGCAGGAGTAACTTTAGTTATTTCATTTTTTAATTCATCTAGAGTATAGCCAACTGCTAATTTTGCAGCTACTTTTGCAATAGGAAATCCAGTTGCTTTTGATGCAAGTGCTGATGATCTTGATACACGTGGATTCATTTCAATGACAACCATTCGACCATTTTTAGGATTGATAGCAAATTGAACATTTGATCCTCCAGTTTCAACTCCAATTTTTCTCAAACATGCAATAGATGCATTTCTCATTACTTGGTATTCTTTATCTGTAAGTGTAAGAGCTGGTGCAATTGTTACTGAGTCACCCGTATGAATTCCCATTGGATCTATATTTTCAATCGAGCAAATGATGATACAGTTATCTTTCTTATCTCTTACAACCTCCATCTCAAATTCTTTCCAGCCCTCTAAACATTCCTCTACTAGAACTTGGCTTACGGGAGATTCATACAATCCATTTTTAACAATTTTAAAATAATCTTTTCTATTTTTGGCTATTCCCCCACCAAGCCCACCAAGTGTAAAAGCAGGCCTTATAATTGCAGGTAAACCAATTTTTTTTAATACTTTCGATGCTTGATTATTATTATTTACGATTTCTGATTTTGGTAAATCTAAACCAATATCTATCATATTTTTTCTAAATTTCTTTCTATCCTCGGCATTAGAAATTGCTTTAGAATTTGCTCCTATCAACTCAATTTTGTATTTTTTTAGAATTCCATTTTTCTCTGCTTCCATTGCAAGATTAAGCGCAGTTTGCCCTCCCATTGTTGGAAGAATTGCATCGGGTTTTTCTTTCTTTAGAATTTTTTCTAATACATCTAGTGTAATAGGTTCAATATAAGTTTTATCCGCAACATCTGGATCAGTCATAATTGTTGCAGGATTTGAATTTATTAAGACTACTTTATAACCCTCATCTTTAAGAGCTTTACATGCTTGTGTCCCTGAATAATCAAATTCACATGCTTGTCCTATAATTATTGGACCAGCTCCTACAACTAATATTTTTTTAATATCTTTTCTTTTTGGCATTTTTTTTCATGTTGTTAATAAATTCTTGAAATAAATAAACACTATCTTGAGGTCCTGGATTAGACTCTGGATGATATTGAACTGAAAAGACTGGTTTATTTTTTAGCTTGATACCTTCAATACTATTATCAAATAAAGATTTATGGGTGACCTCAATATTTTTAGGTAACGTTTCTTTAACTACTTCAAATCCATGGTTTTGACTCGTTATCTCAACATTATCATGAATTAAATTTTTAACAGGATGATTTGCTCCTCTATGACCAAGTTTCATTTTCTTTGTTTTACCACCTAATGCCAATGCTAAAATTTGATGACCCAAACAGATACCAAATATTGGTAAATTTTTTTTAATTAGATCTTTAATAATTTCTATAGCATATTTCCCTGTTGCAGCTGGATCACCAGGACCATTTGATAAAAATATTCCACTTGGTTTTAAAGCTAAAATTCTGTGGGCACTAGTTTTGCAGGAGACAACTGTAACTTTACAGTCGAAGTCAGAGAAATATCTTAAAATATTTTTTTTAATTCCATAATCAATTGCAACAACATGAAATGAGTTCTTATTATTTTTTTTATATCCAAGTTCTTTTTTCCATGTTTTAAGACCTTTCCAAATATAATTTTTCTGGGTTGAAACTACTTCCGCGAGATCAAGATTTTTTAATCCACTCCATTTTATTGTAGAGTTGGTCAATTTATTAATATTAAATTTTCCTTTTTTTGAATAACTAATAGTACCTTTGGGGGCGCCTTTGTCTCTTATAAAACTTGTTAGGCTTCTGGTGTCTAAGCCAGTAATTCCAACAATTTTATTTTTCTTTAGCCAAGAGTCTAAATGTAGAAAAGATCTATAGTTTGAGGGCGATGTTATTTCTGAGTTAATTATTACTCCTTTTGCCCATATTTTATCAGACTCATGATCCTCTTTATTGGTTCCAACATTTCCAATATGGGGAAAGGTAAAGTTAATAATTTGGCCTGCATATGATGGGTCAGAGATAATTTCCTGATAGCCTGTTAATGATGTATTAAAGCAAACTTCGCCTGTGGCTTCTCCCTGGTAACCAATTCCAATTCCTTTGAATACCTTTTTATTTTCGAGAACTAAAACGCCTGTATTGATTTGAGATTTTATTTTTGAGTTAGTTTTTTTTGATTTTTTGTTCAATTACAACTCATGAGTTAAAGGTTAATACAATAATTGCTTTATTATCGCAACAGAGATGTAATATAAAATTGTAAAAAAACAATTTTTCTTTTGAAGAATTTTTTCTTTAAAGTAGATTAAAAAATTATGTCATTAAAACAGACCATCGAAAATGAATATAAAAATGCTTTAAAATCTAAAGATAAAAATAAAATATCAACCTATAGGTTAATATTATCTTCGATTAAAGATTTGGATATTGTTAACAGATCAGGCCCTAACAAAAAAGAAACTGATGATGAGGACATTAAGAAACTTTTAAAAAAAATGGTTAAACAACGAGCCGAATCGATCGATATTTATAAAAAAAATAATAGAACAGATCTTTTAGAGGTTGAGCAAAATGAGTATGATATTTTAACTAGTTTTTTACCAAAGCAGCTTAGTGAAGAGGAAACCAAAAAAATTTGTGCAGATATTATTTCGAAAATTGGAGCAAACTCATTAAAAGATATGGGAAAAGTTATGGGAGAACTAAAAAAAACTCATGCAGATGAAATTGATTTTTCTAAAGCAGGATCAATGATCAAAGAATTGTTAAACAAATAATGAAATACCCAAAAGAGTATCTTGATGAAATTAAAAATAGGTTGAAAGTTTCAACAGTAGTATCAAAAACTGTTTCCTTAAAAAAAAGAGGTAAAGAATTTGTAGGTCTATCACCTTTCAAAAATGAAAAAACACCCTCATTCACTGTGAATGATGAAAAAGAATTTTATCATTGTTTTGCAACCTCAGAACATGGGAATATTTTTGATTTTGTAATGAAAACTCAAAATTTAAAATTTGGTGAAGCAGTTAAGTATTTAGCTCAATTAGCAGGTATGCAGCCATATATGTTTTCAAAACAAGATGAAGAAAGAGAGAAAAAATGGAATGAGTATAAATCCATTTTTAATCAATATGTTGACTTTTATCATAGTGAACTTTTAAAAAATGAAGATTATTCGATTGCTAGAGACTATTTAAAAAACAGATCACTTGGTAAAGATCAAGTTAAAAAATTTAAGATAGGGTATATAGAAAAAAATCCAAATTTTTTTGAAAAATTACATAAAAATTATAGCGAACAAACTCTTTTAGAAACTGGTCTATTTTATTTAGACGAAAAAAAAAAAATTTATGTAGAAAGATTTAGAGGCCGATTAATATTTCCAATCAATAATATTTCAGGTCAGCCAATAGCTTTAGGGGGAAGAATAATTGAAAATTTAGATTACTTAGCTAAATATATAAATTCACCTGAAACAAACTTTTTTAAAAAAGGATCAAATTTATATAATTTAGATTTAGCAAGAAAACTTTCAAATAAAATTGATAATATTTATTTAGTTGAAGGATACATGGATGTTTTAGGTCTCAGCAAAAATGGAATTGATAATGTAGTAGCAAATCTTGGTACATCCTTAACCGACAAGCAAATTTTAACTTTGAACCAATTTTTTGATGATATTATAATTTGTTTTGATGGCGATGAAAGTGGATATAAAGCTGCTGTTAGAGCTGCTGAAAATTCAATTAAAGAATTAAAACCAGAAAAACAAATTTCATTTTTATTTTTACCAGACAAAGAAGATCCAGATAGTTATGTAAATAAAAATGGTAAGGCTAATTTTGTAGATTTCACAAAGCAGAGCAAACTATCAATTCATCAATTTATTTTTAGTCATTATAAAAAACAAACTAAAAATAATCCTTCGTCAATGGCTATTTTTGAGAAAAAACTTAGAGGAATTGCAAATACAATTAAAGATGATTTTATAAAAAAATATGTTTTAGAATATTTTTTAGAAAAAATTGCTGAGTTAACACCACATTCTAACCAAAATGATAAAAGATTTTATTCAAAGAAAACAAAATCTTTAGAAACTACAAAAAAATATTTTCAAGAAAGTCAGTCTTTGACTGGTGTAGAATTAAAAGAGTTTTCTTTATTATATTTGGTCATAAATAAATTAGATTTGTTGCAAGCAAATATTCATTTGATTGAAAATATTAAATTATTTACTGAGTTTAATAAAAAAATATTTGAAATGATACTTGAAAAGTTAAAGTCTGGTTCACAAATTAAAATTGAAGATCTTAACTTAGATGTTCAGCTAATAGAAAAAATAAACAAATTTGCTACAATCAAACATATTCTAAAAAATCAATCTGATGATGATCAAAAAATAATAGAATTATTAGAGGACATCTCTAGAGATTTGATGAATTACGATCTTGAGTTCAGAATCCAGGAATTAGAATCGAGGTTTTCTGTGGATATGAGTGAGACTACATTTAATGAGCTAAAAGAGCTCAAAAAAAAGCAGAATCTCAACTAAACTGACTAAATTATTAATAGATTTTTATATAATTGACATTATATAAGACCTTTAAACTCAAATTATCGTGGAAAGAATTATTACAAAATCATTTGCTAGACTTATGGGTCGAGGAACCCATAGGGGATTTATTACTTATGAAGAGTTAAGTAAATCTTTAGGTAAGAGAAATTTATCTGATGAAAATTTATCTCAAGCATTTATTCATATATTGGATGAAAATGTTACTTTGGTTGAAAAAAAATCTGATTTTAAAGTTTTAAGAAAAAAAGAAAATTCAAACAAAGAAGAAGGTAAGACTATTGAGAAAAGTGATGATCCTATCAGAATGTATTTGCGAGAGATGGGTGGTGTTGAACTTTTATCTAGAGAAGGTGAAATAGCAATTGCAAAAAGAATAGAGGCAGGAAAAGATGTAATGCTAATTGCACTTTCTCAAAGCCCAATTACTGCGCAACAATTTTTTGAGTGGAATGAGCAATTACAAAAAGATGAAATTCTTGTTAGAGAAATCATAGACATAGATACTAACTATATGGAAGATGAGTCTACCGGACCAAGTGCTAAGCAAAAAAATTCAGGAGAAATCGACAAAGAGGAGGGTGCTTCTGATGAAGAAGATGATTTTAACCCAACACTTGCCGCAATGGAGACAGAAATTAAACCAAAAGTTTTAAAAACAGTTAACACACTTACAAAAGAATACACCAAGTTGATTAAGTATCAAAAGGAAAAACTTGAGTGTGTGTTAAAGTCTCAAAATTTTTCAACTGCTAAAGAAAAGGGATATGAAAAACTAGTTAATGATATTTTAGAAAATATAAAATCCTTACAATTATCTCCATCAGTTTTAGAAGGGTTGGTTCAAAAACATTATGTGGAAAATAAAAAAATTATTTCACTTGAGGGTAATCTTCTTAGACTTGCTATGGATCAAAAAATACAAAGAAATGAATTTATCAAATTTTATGTTGGCAACGAAATTAATCCAAATCTAAAAAAATTTTTAGATACCAATTCAGTTTGGAAGCAATTTTTTTCAAAAAATAGAGAAGAGTTTAAAAATATTAGAGAAAGACTAATTGAAATTAGTTATAAACTTGGAATTTCTGTTACTGATTTTAAAAAATTAGTTAGCAGAGTTCAAAAAGGCGAGAAAGAGTCTAGAATAGCAAAAAAAGAAATGGTGGAGGCGAATTTAAGATTAGTAATATCAATAGCAAAAAAATATACAAATAGAGGTTTGCAATTTTTAGATTTAATTCAAGAAGGAAATATTGGATTGATGAAAGCAGTAGATAAGTTTGAATACAGGAGAGGTTATAAATTTTCAACTTATGCCACTTGGTGGATTAGACAGGCGATAACGAGATCAATAGCTGACCAAGCAAGAACTATTCGTATTCCTGTACATATGATTGAAACTATTAATAAAATAGTTAGAACTCAGAGATTAATTTTAAGTGAATTTGGTAGAGAAGCTACACCTGAGGAATTAGCTAAAAAACTTAGAATGCCACTTGATAAAGTTAGAAAAGTTTTAAAAATATCTAAAGAACCTGTGTCTTTAGAAAAACCAGTTGGAGATGAAGAAGACAGTAGTTTAGGTGATTTCATAGAGGATACTAAAGCTTTAGCACCATTAGAACAGGCAATTAAGTCAAATCTTGGAGAGGCAACAACAAAAATTTTATCCACACTTACACCAAGAGAGGAAAGAGTTTTGAGAATGAGATTTGGTGTGGGAATGAATACAGATCATACTTTAGAGGAAGTTGGTTTGCAGTTTTCAGTAACCAGGGAAAGAATTAGACAAATTGAAGCTAAAGCTTTAAGAAAATTGAAACATCCTAGCAGATCAAAACAATTAAAAAGTTTCTTGGAAAGTTAGTACTGGGCCGTTAGCTCAATAGTAGAGTACTGCATTGACATTGCAGGGGTAGTTGGAGCGTAACCAACACGGCCCACCATAATTAATTATCTTTAATTGAATAGTAACTAAAAATGATATAATTAAATCTGTATTTGGGCCTGTAGCTCAGTTGGTTAGAGCAGTACACTCATAATGTATTGGTCCCAGGTTCGAGTCCTGGCGGGCCCACCGATTGATGTTTTTATTTAATCTAGTTATGCTAAAGCTAATAAAACCTCACCATATATAAAATGAATAGAATATCTGAAAATATTTTTTTATATTTTTTAATTATATTTATAATTTTTACACACCAAATTATTTTTCAAAAATTTTTTACAGATAACTTGGGTCACGATTATGAACAGTTTATTCCAAATTTAATTTTTGGTAAAATATGGTTTCAAAATAATTTTTTAGCAATACCTTGGTTTACTCCTAGTTTTTGTTGTGGGTTACCATATTTTGCTGATCCTCAATCAATGTTTTATTCAATAAATCAGTTAGTATTTTTAATATTTGATCCAATACAAGCTACAAAAATTTTATTCTTTATTTTATCAATAATTAGCTTTCTTGGTATGTTTTTATTAGGTAAAAAATTAAATTTTAACAAATACACAGCTTTATTAAGTGCAAGTTTATTTTTATTTAATGGATTTTTTGTTTATAGAGCAATAATTGGACACGTAGCTTATTTAAGTTTTGTTTTCATACCATTATTTTGTTTTTTCTTGATTAAAAGTTTTGAGAAACAAAATAAAAAATCAAGAATTATTAATTTAATTATTTCGTCATTAATATTTGCAAATTTCTTTCACTCTGGATCAGGTCCGATAATTTTAATTATTATTGCAAGTATATTCTGCACAATACTTTTATATGGCATCATAAAGAATAATTTCAAAATTTTTTATAATTTTGTTCTTTCCTTATTTATAGGAAGCTTAATCTCTTTGTCTAAAATTGTGTCTAGCCTTTATTTTCTATCAAACTTTCCTAGAGTGTATTCTTCTACCGAATTCAATTCAATAATAAGCTATATGAAAATATTTTTTTCATCTTTTTTTCTCAAACCAGATATTGAATATTTTAATGAAAATATAACTGCAATGTTAAATTTTGGAATTCATGAAATAGATTTTTCTATTAGTATAATTCCAGTTTTATCTATTTTTTTAATATTTTTTATACATAAAAAAAATTTTTACTTTGAATATAAAAACATTAGAAATTTATTAATTATATTAATTATTTTTTTTATACCAATATTTTTCAATATAAATCTGTTTGGTCAAAATGATTTAATATCAAAAATACCAATTTTAAAAAGCACATGGGTTCAATTTAGGTGGATGGTAATTTATATTTTACCTATAATAATCTTGACATGTTTTTTGTTAGAAAATTCTAAGTTTTCGTTGAGATTTAAAAAATACTTATCATTAATTTTTATTATTATTTTGATTTCTCAAAATTATTTGAAAGATAATTCAATTTACATAGAAACAGCTAGTTACAACATGAAAGATAGCGAAATTTTTAATGAAAAATTAAACAATAATTTTAAACCTCAAATAAATGGACCCTCTGCTTTAATTAATAATGATGGTACAGTGAAAAAAATTAGAAATAGAAATGATGCATTTTATTATTCGTTTTCACCTCTTTTTTGTTATCAACCAATATTCGGATATGGATTAGAAAAATTAAACACAAATAATATTAAGTTTGGTAAAAGAAAAATTTTAAAAGATAAAAGTATTTTGTATTATTCTAATATTAAAGAATTTAAAAATAAAATTACATTTTTTAACCCATCATGTTTTTTATTTCCCAAAGAAAACAATTGTTTACCAGGCGATATATTTAAGGATGATGAAGAGCAAAATTTATTAAAGTTTTTAAATTATGAAAAATTTAATTTCAATTTTAGCAAAGTTCAAATTATTTCAAATTATATTAGCTTGATTTCAATTTTATTATCCTTCATTGTAATTATATTTTTTTTTACAATAGGTTTGTTTAGGATTAAAAATAATTAGTTCTTTGAAAATTCTTCTAAACTCTTAAATAATGCCTCTATATTACCATCATTAGAATTTAATATAGAGGAGAATTCTTCTTTTTGAGTTCTTGCTAGACTTAATCCTTCAATAATTAAATCTCTTATTAGAGGATTCTCTGGATTTTTTGTATAAATTCTCCAATCAATTTTTACCTCAGGTCTTTCATTCGTTGCAACAAGAGTGCTATTAACAATGGTGTATTTATCGTTAAGCTTTTCTTTACCTGTTACCTCAATTTGTGGATTTGTATACTCAGCTAATCTACTAGAAAAACTTTTTAAAAAGTATTGTTCAAATAAACTTGAATAGTTATTTTTCTGTTCCTCATTTAAATCTTTTCTTGCAGATCCTAAAGAGTAGAATCCTACTCCTCTTATATCGACTGTTTCTTTTGCAATTAATTTTAATTCATCTATTTTTTCATTCTTAGCTATATTTTTTGACAAAATTGCAGATGCCCTATTGACTGTTGATTGAACAAACACATCTGGCTCGATAGATAAAACATTTGTTTGATAAAAAATTAAAAAGATAGCAAAATAAAATATTTTTTTAATACTCATTACTAAATTTAAATTATTAGTTTTCTATTTCTTCCCAATCACCATCATTTTGGGTGTCAACAATTTTATTTGTGTTAAGGATTTTTTGTTGTCTATCTTGTAAATATAAACTTTTTACAGATGCATAAAAATCAATTGAGTTTTTTTCCAAGTTTTCAATTGAATCAAAGTTTTTTGCTCTAAAGTCTACTCCAGACATTATCTTAGATGCGTAGTAGTCAAAATCACTAAAATATCTAGTATCGTTCTCAACACTAACATTGTACCATGCGTCTCCACCAACAAAATTAGCTACAGATGCTGTTGCATCTCTTATAGTGCTTGGACCTAAAATTGGTAAAACAACATAACATCCAGGTCCAACTCCCATTGTAGCGAGCGATTGACCATAATCTTCTTTTTCATATTCAGGAAATCCCAAGTCTGTTGCAACATCTACAATACCCAGGATACCAATTGTTGTATTAATTAAAAACCTACCTGTATTTACTCCAGCTTTTTTTAATTCTCCTTGAAGTATGTTATTAGGGATTGTTAAAACATTAGATAAGTTATTTAGAGAATTACTCACACCTGATTTTATAGGTGGAGGAAGCAGTCTATAGGCGCTAGCCACAGGTTTAAAAATAACACCATCAAGTGCTTGATTGAATGCAAATGTCACTCTATTTATTTTTTCAAAACAATCTTTTACCTCAGCTGGTTGATTTTTTTCCAAAATTAATTCATCGTTTGAGCCAGCTTTAGCATTACTAAAATTAAAAGAGAACAATAAAAGTACGATCAAGGTAATTGTAAATTTTCTAAACATTTATTTCTGTATAATATATAAATTTTAAAAGTAAATTAACATTTATTTTTAAAAAGTGACTATAAAATGTCGATAAAGTAGCTAAATTTGATGTCTAAATTGAGTATAAATACAACCAAGAATTACTCTTTAAATTTTGACAAAAAAAAAAGAAAATCTAAACAAATAAAGTTTTTAATTTTTCATTATACTGGAATGAAAAATGAGAAAAATGCTATTAACAAATTATTAGACCAAAAATCTAAAGTTAGTAGTCATTATTTTATTAAAAATAGTGGAGAGATTTTAAATTTAGTTCCTGACTCATATGTAGCTTGGCACGCAGGAATTTCATCGTGGAAAAAATATAAACTCTTAAATAAAAATTCTATAGGAATTGAAATCAATAACCCTGGTCATAATTTTATATATAAAAATTTTTCGAAAAAACAAATAAAATCTTTAGTAAAATTAAGTAGATTTTTAATTCAAAAATATAATATTAAAAAATCCCACATTTTGGGACACTCTGATGTAGCACCAGATAGAAAAAAAGATCCTGGAGAAAAATTTCCATGGAAATATTTATCAAAATATAAAATTGGATATTGGCATAATTTGAATTCAAATTATCTTTTAAAAAATAGAAATGTAAAAACTAAATATTCTGACAACAAATTATTTATTAAAAATTTATTTAAAATTGGATATCCAAAGAATAAAAAAATTAAAAATAATAAATATTTAAAAATTATTACATTAGCTTTTCAGAGAAGATTTAGACAAGATTTGGTTAATGGAATAATTGACCAAGAGTGTTTGTTAATAAGTAAAAATCTTGCAAAAAACCTAAAATAATTTTACTTGAAAAGTAAAAGTAAAGTAATAAATTGAAATCGCCAGATAAATGACTTATCGCTTTAAGTTTACTTAAAGAGGAAAGTCCGGGCTCTACAAGGACACAGTGCCAGGTAATACCTGGCGGGGGAAACCCCAGGGATAGTGCCACAGAAAATAAACCGCCATAACATGGCAAGGGTGAAAAGGTGTGGTAAGAGCACACCGGTTCTATTGGTAACAATGAACGCTGGAAAACCCCACTGGGAGCAAGACTAAGTAGAGATGACATTGTTGAAAAACTAAAAGCCGTCCTTGGCTAGTCATCAGGGTTAGTTGCTTGAGCTTAAGAGTGATCTTAAGTCTAGACAAATGATAGGTTTAAATGACAGAACCCGGCTTATAGTTTATCTGGCACTTCAAATGAAAAAGTCAATTTAAGTTTCTTAGTTTGTTCTCCTTTTATAATTACAAGTGGCTATTTTATTTATTACTAAAAGAATAATAGTATTAAAATATTAGGTGTTGACGTCTAGTTATAAAACCCATAATATCCCATAAATTCCCATTTATGTGGGAATAAAGGAAATTATGTTTTATGTTTTTATCAACATACGAAAACAAATTAGACAAAAAAGGAAGAGTATCTGTGCCTGCTAGTTTTAGGTCACATTTATCCAACCTAGGTTACAATGGTGTTATATGTTACCCATCATTTAATAACTCATCTATAGAAGCATGTTCCCAAGATAGAATTGAAAAAATTTCTTCAGCAATTGACTCTTTAAATCCCTTTGAAGAAAAAAGAGATTATTTTGCAACATCAATATTAGCAGAAAGTATAAATTTACAATTTGATAGTGAGGGTAGAATTTTACTTTCATCTAAATTATTAAAACATGCAAAAATAAAAAATAGCATGTTGTTTGTTGGTCAAGGCCAAACATTTCAAATATGGGAACCAACAGCATTTGAAAAATTTAAGATAACAGCGAGGAAAAAAGCAAATATTAATCGTGGTAATCTTAAATGGGAGCTTCAACATAACAAACAATAGGGGACAAAAGATGACAATTAATTTTAAAGCACCAGAGATAAAAGAGCTACAGCCAAGACTACTAGTTTTAGGAGTCGGTGGAGCTGGCGGAAATGCAATTAATGAAATGATAGAAAACAATCTACAAGGAGTAGAGTTTATTGCAGTAAATACCGATGCTCAAGATTTAAAGCTTAGTAAAGCAAAAACAAGAATTCAAATTGGATTAAATTTAACAAAAGGTTTAGGAGCAGGTGCAAAACTTGATATTGGTCAAGCTGCAGCTGATGAATCTTTGAATGAAATTGTAAATACACTTCAAGGTGCAAACATGGTTTTTATTGCAGCTGGTATGGGTGGTGGAACGGGCACTGGTGCTGCTCATGTCATCGCAAGAGCTGCTAAAGAATTAAATATATTAACTGTAGGCGTTGTGACTCTTCCGTTTTTATATGAAGGCCCCTCTAGAATGAGAAGAGCACAACAAGGTTTAGAAGAATTAAGAAAACATGTTGATACAATAATTGTTATCCCAAATCAAAACCTATTTAAAATAGCAAACGAACAAACAACATTCGAAGAGTCTTTTAATCTTTCAAATAATGTTTTAATGCATGGTGTTCAAAGTATAACCGATTTGATGGTCAGACCTGGCTTAATCAATTTAGATTTTGCTGATGTTGAAACCGTTATGGCAGCGATGGGTAAAGCTATGATGGGAACTGGAGAAGCTGAAGGAGAAGGTAGAGCTCTAAAAGCTGCAGAGATGGCAATTAGCAACCCACTTATAGATGATTATACTTTAAAAGGTGCAAAAGGTTTATTGGTAAATATTACTGGCGGTAAAGATCTTAAACTTTTTGAAGTTGATGAAGCTGTAAATAAAGTAAGAGCTGAAGTTGATCCTGAAGCAGAGTTAATTATTGGTGCTATCACCGATACTGAGCTAGATGGAAAAATGAGAGTTTCAATTGTTGCTACCTCTTTAGACGGACAACAACCAGAATCAAAATCTGTTGTAAATATGGTTCATAGAATTCAAAACCGTAATCCAGGTTACTCTGATTTTTCAAACATGGGATCATCTCAATCTTTTAATTTTTCAAATACAACAGCATCAAATCCAATTACACATGGCGCGAATGCTTTAAAGCTTGAAAATGAGATTATTCAAGAACAACAAACCGAGAGTTCTCATAATCAGATGATTAGTGAAGAGGTTGTTCAAAATACTAACATGGAAAGCGAAAGTATAGTTCAGGATAGTTCAGTTAATGAAATGGAAAAATCTTTTGCTCAAGAAGCTATGGAAACTAACCATGAAGATCATCAAGATACTAACAATGAAGAAGAAACCTCTAATGATTTAAAAGAATTCGGAGTTGACTCAGATGCACCAGATTTATTTAGTTCAGAAACTGATAATTCAAGCCCTGAGGATTTATTGGCTTCAGATGAAGAGGAAGAAGATGATCTTGAGATACCAGCATTCTTAAGAAGACAAAAAAATTAATGGTCTTCCAAGAGATAAATGGACGCCACCATAGTACCGAAAATGCAAAAGCATTATCCGGTACTGCTAAAAGAAATTATTAGCGTTATTTCCCCTCAACATGGTGGCACATTTATCGATTGTACTTTCGGTCAAGGTGGTTATTCCAAAAAAATTTTAGATTTTAAAAATACAAAAGTAATAGCTATTGATAGAGACATAGAGAGTGAAAAAATTGCTAATCAATTTAAAGAAAACTTTGAAGATAGATTTATTTTTAAAAATATAAAATTTAGTCAATTAAGTAATTTAAAGCTCAAAAATGAAAATATAAGAGGTGTAATTTTTGATCTTGGTTACTCTTATACCCAAATAAAAGATCCAAAAAAAGGATTATCATTCGATGCTAGTGGTAAATTAAATATGCAATTAGGATTAAATAGTTATTCAGCAGAAGATGTAATCAACAAACTCGATGAAAAAGAATTAGAAAAAATTTTTAAATTATTTGGAGATGAAAAAGAGGCAAAATTTATTACACGAGATATCATAAAAGAAAGATCTAAAAATCAAATTGATACTAAATCTTTAGTTGAAATTATTGATAAATCAAAAAAAAGAAAAAATTTTAAAGTTCATAATGCGACCAAGGTTTTTCAGGCTCTTAGAATATTTGTAAATAAAGAAATAAGTGAGCTAATTTTTGGGCTTATTAATGCCACTAAAGTTTTAAAAAAAGGTGGTGTTTTGGGGGTAGTTACATTTCACTCTTTGGAGGATAAAATAGTAAAATATTTTTTTAAAAGTCTATCTGAAAATAAAAGTATTTCACGATATAGTCCAGTTATTGAACAAGTAGATACACTGTTTAACTTAATTCAAAAAAAACCAATAACACCCTCAGATGAAGAGGTTAATGAAAACCCACCATCTAGATCTGCTAAATTTAGATATGTGATTAAAAAAAAAGATTTTTATAATTTTGATACCGATATAGAGAAGCAATTCAGAAATTACATTGAAATTGAAAATTATGGAGACAAACTGTGAAAAAGTTTGCTTTAGCTGTAGTGATTTTTTTTTTAGTCTTATCAACTACAATAATAAAAAATACGACTAAACAGATTGAAGATGAAATATTTACAGCAAAAGAGAATATTAGAATTTTAAAGACTGAATTTGAAAATGTTTCCTTGGAGTATAATTATTTAAGTTCCTCAGAGAGGTTACTTGAATATCAGTCTCAGTATTTTGAGGATGAGTTAATTCAAAAAAATATAAACGACATAAGAGTCTATAATATTACAAAAGATGTAAATAAAATCCAAAATTTTAAAATTATTAAAGAGTAATGACTGATAATAAATCGAAATTAACTATAGAGGACTATAAAAGTGATTTTACATTTAAGAAAAAAGAAAATGGATTAAATATTCAATTTAATCGCGTAGCTTTTATTTTCTTTGTTTTTTTTATTATATATTTAATTTACACAATACACCTAGTTCACTTAGGTTCACGAAAGAGTAAATTAGAAAAAATCAATAATCTTTCTGTATCTAAAAAACAGCTTTATCGGGCAGACATCATAGACATTAATGGAAATTATTTAGCTAAGACAGTTAAATCGATTGATATTGGTTTAAAAACTTCAGATATAATCAATGAAAAAAAATTACTTCTAAGTTTAAATATTATTTTTCCTCATAAAAATTTTGATGAAATTAAAAAAAAAATAAAAACTAAGAAATTCTTTTATTTAGAGAAGAAAATTTCAGAGGAAAATTATGAAAAAATAATGAAATTAGGGGACAAATCTTTAGTTCCAGAAGAAAGAGTTTTAAGAGTGTATCCACAAAAAAATCTTTTTAGTCATGTTTTAGGTCAGATAGATGATAATAATAATGGTATTTCTGGATTAGAAAAATCGTTAAATGATGAACTTAAAAAATCAAAAGAGTCAATTAAACTTACCTTAGATAGAGATATTCAATTTTTAATCAGAAATGAATTAATTAAATATCAGGAAATTTTTAAAAGCAAAGGTAGTGCAGCTATTTTAATGGATGTTAATAATGGCAATATTTTATCATTAGTTTCTTTGCCAGATTTTAATCCAAATGAAAGACAAAATATTACAGATGTAAATTATATTAATAGGGTAACTAAAGGAACATATGAACTAGGGTCTGTATTTAAAGCATTTACTTTTGCTAGCGCCTTAAATGAAAAGGTAATTAAACCAGAGACTGAATTTTTAGATTTACCCAAATCAATTAAATGTGACAAATATAGAATAGGTGAGTACGACAATGAAATACCATCAGATTTAACTGCAGAGCAAATTTTAGTTAGATCAGGAAATATAGGATCAGTAAAAATTGCCCAAAAAGTTGGCTCAGAAAAATTTAAATTATTTTTAGAAAAAGTTGGCGTGTTAAGTGATATTGATTTTGATATTGAGGAAGTTGCTCCTCAAAAAAATTATAATTTTGGAAAATGCAGATTGGCTACAGCTTCTTTTGGACATGGCATAGCAACTACAATTCTTCAATTAGCAAAAGGTTATTCTGTTTTATCAAATGGTGGTTATGAAATTAAGCCAACATTAATTTATAAAGAAAATAATTTTAATAAAAAAAATAAAAGAATATTAAACAGAGGTATTTCAGAACAAGTAGTTAGCGCTTTAAGAAAAATTGTAAATACCGAGGAAGGGACGGCTAAATTTGCAGATGTTCAGAATTATGAAATTGGTGGAAAAACAGGAACTGCTGATCAACCTGAGGGAGGAGCATATTCCGAGGCAAAAATAAATACTTTTGCTTCCATTTTTCCCACATCAAATCCACAATTTGTTTTTGTTGTAATGCTAGATACTCCAAAAAAATCTAAAGATTATTATTATAAATATAGACATCGAAAGGGAGGGTGGAAGGGCACACTTTATAATACTGCTGGCTGGACCTCAGTAGAGGTAGCTGGAAAAGTCATAGATAAAATCGGGCCTATTTTAGCCACAAAATATATAGAGGTTAATTAATTATGCTCCTAGGAAATTACTTTCATGACATAAATAAAAATTATAAAAATTTTTCTTTTTCAGGAATTTCATTTGACACAAAGAGTATTAAAAAAAATAATATTTTTTTGCAATCAAAGGAAATAGTATTGATGGTAATAAATTTATTCCTAAAGCAATTAAAAAAGGATCTAAAATTATTGTAACCGAAAGAAAAACAAGTCAATCTCAAAATGGAATTTTGTATATTCATACAAATAATATAAGAAAATTATTAGCTGAAACTGCTTTTAAAATTTATAATAAAAAACCAAAAAATTTAATTGCAGTTACTGGTACAAACGGAAAATCATCAGTCGCAGATTTTTATTATCAAATATTAAAATTAAATAATAAAAAAGGTGCTTCAATTGGAACACTAGGTGTTAAATCAAAAAGTATTAATTTGAATTTATCTAATACCACAATAGATCCAATAAAATTGGCTAAAATATTAAGCAAGTTAAAAAATCAAAAAATAGAAAATGTTATTATGGAGGCCTCAAGCCATGGTTTAAAGCAAAATAGATTAGATGGTTTAAAGTTTAATTCAGGTATATTTACTAATCTATCTCAGGATCATCTTGATTATCATAAAAATTTAAAGAATTATTTAAATGCAAAACTTTATTTATTTGAAAACCTAATCTCAAAAAGAGGAAATGTAATTACAGATCAATTAATACCTGAGTTTAAAAACATAAAAAAAATTGCAATTAATAAAAAATTAAAATTGCATACACTTAATGATGAGAAAAATAATCTAGAGCTTTTATCTCATAATTTTAAAGGAGAGGGTCAATTTCTTAGAATAAAATTAAATAGCTCAATAAAGGAAATAAATTTAAATTTAATTGGAAAAATACAATTAAAAAATGTTTTGATGGCAATAATTGCAGCAAAATATAGTGGTATTAATATAGATAAAATTTTAAATACAATTCCTAAATTAAGACCAGTTGAGGGAAGGTTTGAAAAAATTGGTAAAATTAAAAATCAATCAAAAGTAATTCTTGATTATGCTCATACGCCTGATGCATTAAAAACGTGTCTTTTAAATCTTAGAGAACAATTTCCTAATAAAGCAATCACAGTGTTATTCGGTTGTGGCGGAAATAGAGATCAAAATAAAAGATCAAAAATGGGTAAAATAGCTAGTGATTTTGCAGATAGTATCATTCTTACAAATGATAATCCTAGATTTGAAAATCCTCAAAAAATAAGAAGAGATATAAAAAAAGGGATCAAAAAAAAAAGAATTACAGAAATTCCTAATAGAGCAATAGCAATAAAAAAAGCTATTCATAATTTGAATTCAGGTGATATTTTGTTAGTCGCTGGAAAAGGTCATGAGAAAACGCAAGATATTGGAAATAAGAAAATTTTCTTTTCAGATAGAAAAGTAATTTTAAATGCTATTAAGAATAAAAATAATAATTTATCAAATAATTTAAAATTAAATGTAATTAAAGATACAGCTAAAATTAAAAAATTGTCTCCCTCCACATCTTTAAAAATAGCAAGAATTAATTCTCAAGAAGTTACCAAAAATGATATTTTTTTTGCTATTAAAGGAAAAAAAAATGATGGTAATAAATTTGTTGCACAATCCTTCAATAGAAAAGCATCATTGGCTGTAGTAAATAGATTTCAAAATAACTTAAATAAAAGTCGTCAGATTAAAGTAAAAAATACTTTAAAATTCCTAACAGATATTTCGAAAACTTTTAGAAAAAGTATTAATACAAATATTATAGCTATTACAGGTAGTTGTGGCAAAACTACACTTAAAGAATTGTTGGGGAATGTATTAAGCAAAATTTCAAAAGTAAGTATTTCTCCTAAATCTTATAACAATAAATTTGGAGTTCCTTTGAGTCTTTTTAATTTAAAACAAAATGATGAATTTGGAATTTTAGAAGTTGGAATGGATAAAAAAGGTGAAATTGATTATTTATCAAAAATAATAAAACCAGATGTGGGAGTAATAACAAATATAAATTATGCACATGCTAAAAATTTTAAAAATATCAAACAAATCGCTTTGGCAAAATCTGAAATTATTAACAACATAAAACCTTATGGTTATATTGTATTGAATGCAGACGACAACTTTTTTCAATTGCATAAAAAAATAGCCAAAAAAAATAAAATTAAAGTAGTTTCTTTTGGCATCAACAGTCAGAAAGCAGATATTAAATTAATTAATTTAAAGACTTTTGGAAAAAAATTTAGAATTAATGTTAGATTAAACAATAAAAAAAAGTATTTTAAAGTATCTAACGATTTTCAAAATAATATATATAATACACTTTCTGCTTTAGCAGTTATTAGTATTTATAAAAACATATTTAAACTTAATGAAAATATTTTCCTCAATTTCAAAATTCCTGGAGGAAGAGGAGATCATTCTGTTGTAAAAATTGGCAATAAAAAAATTAATTTGATTGATCAAAGCTATAATTCAAATCCTCTATCATTAAAATCAGCAATAAAAAATTTTGATAAGATAAACTCAAAAAAATCAAATAAATATTTACTAATTGGTGACATGCTAGAGCTCGGTAGTCATTCTAAAAAACTTCATCAGTCCATTGCTCCAATAATTAATCAAACTAAGATAGATAAGGTATTTGTTAAAGGTAAAATGGCACCTATAATATTTGCAAATATTTCAAAAGCCAAAAAGGGTAGAATTTTATTTAACAAATCTCAAATTATTGAATTGATTAAAAAAGATTTAAATAATAATGATTATTTAATGATTAAGGCCTCACTTGCGACAGGATTCAACGACATAGTAAAAGATCTGAAAGGATTGCATTAAATGCTTTATCAATTTTTATTAAATTTTGTAGATATTTTTAGTTTTTTAAATGTATTTAAATATTTAACTTTTAGAACAGGTTTATCTTTTTTCACCTCATTGGTTATTGTGCTGATTGTTGGAGGTCCTTTTATTAAATTTTTTTCAAAACAAAAAATTTTAAATCCAATCCGAGACGATGGACCTGAGGATCATATAGTTAAAAAAATTGGTACACCAACAATGGGCGGTTTAATAATTTTATTTGGCTTGTTGGTGTCAGTAATATTTTGGGCAGATTTATCAAATATTAATATTTTATTTTGTGTCTACATAGCAATAACGTTTGGTTTGTTGGGAGCATATGATGACTTTAAGAAGATTAAATTTAGCAACTCATCAGGAATTTCATCAAAGTTTAAAATAACTTCACAAATAATATTAGCAATTATAGGAGTGAGTTTATTTGTTTATTTTAATGATTATAAAAATTTAAATAATTTATATTTTCCATTCTTTAAAAATTTGATCATAAACCTAGGATGGTTTTTTATACCATTTGCAATATTTGTAATCATAGGTTCATCTAATGCTGTCAATCTTACGGATGGATTAGATGGTCTAGCAACAGTGCCAGTAATATTAGTTGCAGCATGTTTTGCTTTTATAAGTTATGTTACTGGAAACATCGTATTTTCAAATTATTTACAAATACCCTACATAGAAGGAACTGGTGAAGTATCCATTTTTTGTGGTGCAATTATTGGCTCTTGTTTAGGTTTCTTATGGTTTAATGCTCCACCTGCTAAAATTTTTATGGGTGACACAGGCTCATTATCTCTTGGAGGATCTTTAGGTGCAGTAGGAATTATCACAAAGCATGAAATTGTCTTAGCTATTACTGGTGGACTTTTTGTACTAGAGGCAGTTTCAGTAATGGTTCAAGTAATTTCTTTTAAACTTACTGGAAAGAGAATTTTTAAAATGGCGCCTATCCATCATCATTTTGAGAAAAAGGGATGGCCAGAGTCTACAGTTGTAATTAGGTTTTGGATCATCTCTATCATCCTAGCAATGATTGGTTTAGCCACCTTAAAATTAAGATAATGAAAATATTTAATAATATTTTTTTAAGAAAAAAAATATTAATATATGGTTTAGGAAAGAGCGGCATTTCATCTTATAAGTTTTTAAAAAATAAGTCTGATGTATATTTGTTTGATGACAATCAAAAAATTAAATTTAAACTTAAAAAAAAAATTATTAGATATGAACAAATAAAAAGAATAAATTTTGATAGAATTATTATTAGCCCTGGAATTGATATCTCAAATTGCAAATTATCAAAATTTTTAAAGAAAAATTTTAAAAAAATTCATACCGACCTTGATGTTTTGTTTTCATTTTATAACAATGAAAGTATTACGATTACGGGAACTAATGGTAAATCTACTACTGCTAAAATTTTACATGATGCTTTAATTGATCAAAAAAGAGACTCAAGACTTATTGGGAACATTGGTAATCCAGCATTATCAGAAAAAAATATTACAAAAAAAACAATCTTTGTAATAGAGGCTTCTTCCTATCAGCTAGATTACAGCAGCATATTTAGATCAAAATATGCGATAATTTTAAACATAACTGCAGACCACATTGAAAGACATAAAAGTCTAAAGAATTATGTAAATGCAAAATTTAAATTATTAAAATCTCAAATAAGTGGATCTTTCGCATACGTAAAAAAAGAGGATGAACTAATAACTAAAAAATTAAATAAAAATAAATATAATTCAAAAATCTACAGAGTACAGACCTCAAGTATAGATAAAAAGTTTAATAAAATTACTAATAAATATTTTTTATCTGATGGCAATAAAGAAAATTTATCATTTATATTAAAAATTGCTCCAAGATTAAAACTTAATTACAAAAAATTAATTAAAACTATTAATAAATTTAAAGGACTAGATTTCAGACAACAAATTATATTAGATAAAAAAAATCTAACAATAATTAACGACTCTAAATCTACAAGTTTTGCTTCCTCAGAAAATATATTAAAAAATTTAAATCATACATTTTGGATCTTAGGAGGAATTCCTAAAAAAGGAGATAAATTTAAACTATCAAAAATAAAGTGTAAAAATATCAAAGCTTATATTTTTGGATCACATCATAGAAAATTTATAAAAATTTTAAAAAATAGATTAAAAATTAAAAATTTTAAAAATTTAAAAGAAACTCTTAAAGTTATTTTTTCAGAAATTAATATTCAACAATCTAAAAAAAATATTATTTTTTTCAGTCCAGCTGGAGCTTCATTCGATAGTTTCAAAAATTTTGAAGATAGAGGGCATTATTTTAATCAAATAATTAAAAAATATATAAATGCAAAGCGATAGTATTGTTTACAAATTTTATTATCAGTGGTGGAAAAACATAGATAAATCTATTTTTTTACTAATAAGTTTATTATTTATTATTGGATTGTTTTTTTCTTTAGTTTCAACTTCTCTAATAGCTTCTGATAAGTTAGATACCAACAGTTATTTCTTCTTTTTTAAACATTTGATTTATGTGTTAATTGGAATATCTCTTATTTTTATATTTTCATCATTAAATTCAGATCAATTATATAAATACTCTATTATTCTTTTTTTTATTTCACTTATTTCTTTATTTTTAGTTCCATTCATTGGTATTGAAGTTAAAGGTTCTAAAAGATGGATAGACTTATTTTTTTTACCAAGATTTCAGCCCATAGAAGTTCTAAAACCATTTTTGATAATAATTTTAGCAACTATCCTATGTGATATTAAATCAAATATTTTATTTAAGTATTTGATATCTATTTTTTTAATATCTTTCATTTCTTTACTGTTAATAGCTCAACCAGATATCGGTCAAACTTTATTAGTGATATTTTGTTGGGCAGTTCTAATCTTCACATCAGGAATTAATATATATATCCTTTTAGCAATATTTATTGCTGGTGCGTCTTTGCTTACTTATCTTATAATATATGTTCCAAGGTTTGATTATATTCAAGGACGTATTTTTTCATTTTTTAATAGAGAAACAGGTACTCATAACTTCCAATCTGATAAAGCAATAGAGTCAATTACAAGTGGAGGCTTTTTTGGAAAAGGTATAGGTGAAGGAGTTCTTAAAAATAGAGTTCCCGAAGCTCATACTGACTACATTATTTCAGTAATTTCCGAAGAGTTTGGCGTTGTTGCCATAATGTTAATATTATTATTGTTTTTGATATTAATTTATATGGTTTTTAAAAAAATAAGTTTTGAGACAAATGATAAAGTTAAACTTATTTTAATAGGATCAATTAGTTTAATATTAATGCAGGCCACAATTCATGTGGGTGTTAATATAAGATTATTTCCAACTACTGGAATGACATTACCTTTTTTAAGTTATGGTGGTTCATCGATAATAAGCACATCAATATTAGGTGGGATAATTTTAAATTTAACAAAAAGAAAAATAACTTAATAAATGACAAAAAAAGTTTTAATTTCTACAGGTGGATCTGGAGGTCATGTCATACCAGCAATTACAATTTATAATCATATAAAGCATACACATGAAACCTTGATTACTACTGATATAAGAGGCCTTGCATATTTAGACAAGGATTACAAAGTATTTGTAATCAACACCCCAAAATTAAATAATTACCTTCTACTTCCTTTTTCATTTTTAAAAATACTTTTTCTAACTGTTAAATCTTTTTTTATTTTAAAAAAAAATAATATTTCAATTTTAATTTCTACAGGTGGCTATATGTCTTTACCAATATGTTTAGCAGCAAAAATATTAGGAATTAATATTTTTTTAATTGAACCAAATATGGTTCTTGGAAGAGCAAATAAATTTTTTTTAAATTTTTCAAGAAAATTAATATGTTATTCAAAGAATTTAATTAATTTACCATCTGGAATTAATTATAAATTAACTACTATCAAACCTTTGATACAAAAAGAATATTACGAAACCAGTGCGTATCAAAAAACTGATAATTTATTTACAATTATAATTATAGGAGGTAGCCAGGGTGCAAAAATCTTTGATGAGCTTCTAAATAAATCTTTTGTGAGTATAGCAAAACAGGTTTCTATAAAAATTATTCATCAAACAAGTGAGAAAAATATTAACTTTTTAAAAAATTTTTATTCTCAAAATAATATTGAAAGTAGAGTTTTCAGTTTTGATCACAATCTTAATGAAGTTTTAAAACAGGGAGATTTATGCATAACGAGAGCAGGTGCCTCAAGTTTAGCTGAACTATCTTTTTTAAATATTCCATTTATAGCGATACCACTTCCGTCATCAAAAGACAATCACCAGTATGAAAATGCAAAATATTATGAGGAACAGGGATGTTGTTGGATAATTGATCAAAAAAATTTTGACGACCAAAAATTTGAGAAATTTTTATTAGAATTGACAAATAAAAGTCAGGATTACATGGCAAAAAAAAATAATTTACAGAAATTAAATTATCAAAATACATGGAATAATGTTAATCAAAAAATTCTAAATATTATTAATGAAAATTAAATTAGCAAAATCTGAACTTATACATTTCGTTGGAATAGGTGGAATTGGTATGAGTGGCCTAGCACTAATAATGAAGGGTAAAGGTTTTAAAGTTCAAGGCAGCGATATTTCAAGTAATAAAAATATTGAAAGATTGAGAAAAGAAAAAATAAAAGTTTTTATTGGACATAAGAAACAAAATATAAATAAGGGAACTATCCTAGTTATATCTTCGGCTATAAAAAAAAATAATCCTGAACTTGCCGCGGCAAAAAAAAAACAATTACCTGTCTATAAAAGAGGAGAGATGCTCGCTAATATTGTTTCTTTAACAAAAAATATTGTAGTAGTTGGATCACACGGTAAAACCACAACAACATCTTTGATAGCTTCTATATTTCAAGAAACAAAAATTGATCCTACAATAATCAATGGTGGAGTAATAAATTCAATTAATAATTCTGCAAAACTTGGAAAAAGTGATTGGTCTATATTAGAGGCAGACGAATCAGATGGAAGTTTTATTTTTATACCCCCAACATATTCAATCATTACTAATATAGATCGAGAGCACATGGATTATTATGGCAGTATGGATAAATTAAATAAATATTTTGAAAATTTCGTAAATAAAGTTCCTTCATTTGGAAAATCATTTATTTGTTTAGATGACAAGAATAACAAAAATTTAATTAAAAATATCAAAAATAAAAACTTCTATACATATGGTATGGATAACAAATCAAATTTTTGTATCAAAAATATAAAACAATTAAAAGAGTACTCTGAGTTTGACTTAATTATAAAATTACCTAATAAAAAAAATCAATTAATTAAAAAATTCAAAATTCCTTTATTAGGAACTCATAATATTAAAAATTCTGTAGCTGCAGCCGCGTTATCTTTAACTGTCGGTCTACCAATAAATGATATAAAAAAAGGACTTAAAAATTTTAAAGGGGTTCAAAGAAGATTTAATAAAATTTTCAATTTTAATAATGTAGATTTTTATGATGATTATGCCCATCATCCTACAGAAATAAAAGAGGTACTGGATGGTGTAAAAAATGTTTATAAAGATTATGAAAAAATATGTATTTTCCAACCACATAGAATATCAAGATTAAAAGATTTAAAAAAAGAATTTACCTACGCTTTCAAAAACGCAGATAAAGTTATTTTGTTTCCAATTTATACTGCTGGAGAAAAATTAAAGCTTGGATTTAGTTATACAAATTTTGCAAAAGAAATAATTAAAAATTCAAAGGTTCAGCTATTTTTAGTAGATGATAGATTTCAATTAGCAAAATTTATTAAAGCAAACATATATGGAAAAAAAATTGTCATAGGAATGGGTGCGGGTACAATTTCGAGCTGGATGCGGGAATTACCTAAGTTATTATCATGAAAATTGACTTAAAAGAACTGGTTATAGAATTTAATAACAATTTAAAGTTAGATTATGATCTAAAAAAAAAAAATTGGTTTAACATAGGAGGTAAAACTAAAGCTTTCTATAAGGCAGATGATTTAAAAGAATTAATTAAGTTTCTTAAAAAAATTCAAGATAAAGAGAAAATATTTATATTAGGAGCTGGTTCTAATACACTTATATCTGATAATAAATTTGATGGAGTTGTAATAAAACTTGCTCAAAATTTTAATAATATTTCTTTACATTCTGAAGAAATCATAGTTGCTGGTAGTGCAGTTACAGATAAATCATTATCTGAATTTGCAATGGAAAATAGTTTAGGTGGTTTGGAGTTTCTTTCTTGTATACCTGGAACAATAGGTGGTGGTATTAAAATGAATGCAGGTTGTTTTCAAAGAGAGTTCAAAGATATTCTTATTTCTATTCAAGCAGTAAATAAATCTGGTCAAGTAATTACTATACCTGCAAAAGATATTAATTTTAAATATAGAGACAGTGGATTATCTGAAGATCTTATTTTTTTAAGTGCATCATTTAGAGGTTTTAAGAAAGATAAGAGTATAATAGAGAATGAAATAAGGCTACTTAAAGAAAAAAAAGAGCAAGCTCAACCAACAAAAATTAGAACCAGTGGTAGCACATTTAAAAATCCCATAAATCAATCTGATAAAAAAGTTTGGCAATTAATTAAAGAGTCTGTGCCTTTAGAAAAATCATTTGGAGATGCATCAATTTCTCAAAAACACTGTAATTTTTTTGTAAATAAAGGTAATGCTAAGTTTGAGGATATGAAAAAATTGATAAATTTTGTGTCTGAAAGTGTATTTAAGAAAACAGGAATTAAACTAGAAACTGAAATAAAAATATTAGAATAATTTGAAAAAAAAAATATTAATAATATCAGGTGGGATATCGAAAGAGAGACTAATCAGCCTTGATACAGGGCAACAGGTTGCAAATGAGCTTAAAAAAAATGGTTATAGAATTAAAATTACTGAACCAGATAATAATTTAGAAAAAAATATTAAATTTTTTAAACCAAATGTAATTTTTAATGCATTGCATGGTCAATTTGGTGAGGATGGTTATATTCAAACTATTCTTGAGAGATTTAAAATTCCCTATACACATTCAGGTGTAATTGCATCGTCTATTGCAATGGACAAAGAAATTTCAAAAAAAATATTTATTAAAAATAAAATAAATACACCAAAATTTTTTACTTATTCATACGATGTTAAAAATGAAGATTTAATAAAAAAAATAAAAAAAAAATTAAGATTTCCAGTAGTAGTTAAGCCTTTAAATGAGGGTTCTAGTGTTAACGTATATATTTGTAATGAAAAAAATATAAATAAAATCCTTAATTCAATAAAACATTATAAAAAAATTATGATTGAAGAATTTATTGGTGGAAGGGAAATACAAGTTGCAATAATGGGAAATAAAAAACTAGGAGCAATAGAACTAAAACCGAAAAGAAAATTTTATGATTATCAAGCAAAATATAATTCCAGTGCGAAAACTGAACATATAATTCCAGTTGATTTACCCAAAGATAAAATGGATATAGTTATGAATATGGCATATAAAGCTCATAAAGTGATTGGATGTATGGGTGTAACAAGATCTGATTTTAAATTTTTTAATAATAAATTTTATCTTTTAGAAATAAACACTCAACCAGGTATGACTAAACTTTCACTAGTACCTGAAATTGCAGCACATAGAGGTATGAGTTTTTTAGAGTTAATCGAGTGGATAATGCGAGATGCATCAAAGAAAAAGTAAAAAGTTATTAATTTATTTTTTTTTGTTAATTATAATAAGTTCGACTAATAATATTTCATTAAAAAATTTAGAATTTCAAAAAGTTAGAAATATTGAAGTTTCAGGATTAGATGAAATTGAAAATAAACTCATAATTGATCAAATAAAAAATCTTAATTTAACTAATATTTTTTTTATTAATAAAGCAGAAATCAATAATTTAATTAGCTCAAATCCACTAATTGAAAAATATCAAATTTTTAAAAGTTATCCTTCAGCTATAAAAATTATGGTTAAAAAAACAAATTTTATAGCTAAAATAAATCACAACAATGAAATATTTGTAATTGGTTCAAATGGCAAATTAATACCAAATAATTTCCAAGCATCTGATTTGCCCTATATTTTTGGCAAACCAGATATTCAAGAATTTTTACAATTTAAAAAAATTTTAGATCGATCTAAATTTTCATTTGATGAAATTGATAGTTTATATTTTTTTCCATCTAAAAGATGGGACATTAAACTAAAAAATAATATTTTATTAAAATTATCTAATAATTCAACGATGGCTGATTTAAATAATGCTTATGAATTTTTAAAAAATAATACTACTGAAAAATTTACCACAATTGATATTAGAATAAATAATCAAGTTATATTAAATGAATAAAATTTTAGAGTTTGAAACTTATTTAAGTATTTCTCAAACTAAATTTGGTATTTATTTGCTTGATACTAAAAGTAGAAATAACTTGTATGGTAAAGAAATAACTTTTGAAAAAACAAATTTTATTAATTACTCTCATCTGAAGCAATTTCTTGATGATAATATTTTTAGAATAGAAAAATTAGTAGGAAAATTTATTGAGAATATTTTTATAATTATTGAGGATGACAATATTTTAAATACCCAAATAGGAATTAAACAAAAAAATTATCAACCTTCAAAAAGCAAGGTTTATCTTCAAAGTTCAATAACTAACGCCAAAGATTTATTCAGGGAAAATTATCCAGATGAAAAAATAATGCATATTATAATAAATAATTATTTAATTGATGGTACAAACTACTTTTATCTACAAGATAATTTAGAGTGCGAGCAGTTAAATTTAGTAATTCAATTTAAATCTATATCAAATGAAATTATGTATAATTTAAATAAACTATTACAAAATTATCAAATAAATATTATTAAGTTTTTAGATGGAAATTATGTTAAAAATTTTTTTAATAAAGACATGGAAATATCAAAAATGGCTTTTGATATTTTAAATGGTTGTAATGCGAATGAAGTCATGGTTGTGCAAAAAAATACAAAAAATTTGGGTTTTTTTGAGAAATTTTTTCAACTATTTAGTTAATTTTGTTTTTTCTGGTAACATTTGTTGTTTTTTAATTCTCCCTAATTCTAATTACAAATGCTCTTATGTCTTACTTAAGTCAAAAAACAATTAAGAAAAATGTAAATTTTAGAGGAATTGCTCTTCATAGTGGATTAGATGTAAATGTGTGTATTAAACCAGCTAAACCTGATTTTGGAATTGTATTTAAAAGAGTAGATATTAAAGAAAATAACTTTGTTTATCCAAATTTTATGAATGTAAGCAACACGTCTTTAAACACAACCGTTGAAAATGACTTTGGGGTAAAAGTTTCTACAATAGAACATCTAATGGGTGCTTTATTTGGTTTAGGGGTTGATAATGCGCTAATTGAAATTGATAATCAAGAAGTGCCAATTTTAGATGGTTCAGCAAAAGTATTTATTGAAAAAATTATTCAAGCAGGATTAGAGGTTAGTAACTCACCAATAAAAATTATTAAAATAAATAAACAAATAAATTATTCAGAAGGATCAAGATTTATTAAAATAAAACCTTCCACTCTTAGTTTGGATATAGATTTCGAATTAAAATATAAAAACTCAATAATCGGAAATCAAAAAAATAAATTTAAAGTTTATGAGGATGATCTTACAGACGTGTTTAACTCAAGAACATTCTGCCTATATGAGGATATTGAACTAATTAAAAAAAAGGGTTTAGC
This sequence comes from uncultured Pelagibacteraceae bacterium, assembly GCA_902623415.1. Taxonomy (GTDB): domain Bacteria; phylum Pseudomonadota; class Alphaproteobacteria; order Pelagibacterales; family Pelagibacteraceae; genus Pelagibacter. Next base: position 7,223 of record CACNTU010000003.1, on the reverse strand, counting down.
AAAAGGTGGAAGCCTAGAGAACGCAGTTGTTGTAAATAATAACGAAGTATTAAATCCAGAGGGTTTAAGAAATGAAAAAGAATTTGTAAACCATAAAATATTAGATTGTATTGGTGATCTTTACACATCTGGATATAGAATTGTCGCAAGTATTGTTTGTTCTCAAGGCGGTCATTATCTAACAAATCAACTCTTAAGAAAAGTATTTCAAGACAAGGAAAATTTTTCTATTTTAGAAATAAAAGAAAAAAACCTTCCACACACTTTAATAAATAAACAAGTTCTAAGATCTATTGCATAAATATAAAGATAACTTTAAAGTTAGTTATTAAATAAGTATAAACTATTATGAATATAGTTAAGGTTTTCTTAATTTTTACTTTTATGCTCTTTATTTCTTGTTCAAAAGATCAAATTAAAAAATCTGTTATTCAAGAAAAAGATTTAGAATTACAAGTTCTAGAAGCATACAAAGAAGGTATGGATTCCTTAAAACAAGGTGACGTTCTGTTTGCTGCAAAAAAGTTTAACGAAGCAGAAAATTTATTCCCTCAATCAAAATGGGCTCCTAAATCATCCTTGATGGCAGCTTATTCATATTATTCTCAAGATTATTATGAGGATGCAATTTTAGAGTTACAAAGATTTTTAAAAGTCTATCCATTTTATAAAAATTTAGATTATGCATATTACTTAATGGGCCTTTGTTTTTATGAACAAATTATTGATGAAAAAAAAGATTTACAAACAATAATACAAGCTAAAGAATATTTTTTAGTTTTAATAAATAATTACCCAAATACAGAATATGCACTGGACTCAGAATTTAAAATAGATTTAATTAATGATACTTTGGCTTCTAAGGAAATGTATATAGGAAGGTATTATTTTGATAAAAAAAAATGGATACCAGCAATAAACAGATTTAGAACAGTTATAGATGAATATGATACCACAATTTACACTGAAGAGGCTTTACATAGATTAGTGGAAGTTTATTACTTACTAGGATTGAAAAATGAGGCTAAAAAGTATGCAAGTTTATTAGGTTATAATTATCAATCATCCCAGTGGTATGAAAAATCATATGCTGTTTTTGATAAAATGTATGAAAAAAATAAAAAAAGGAAAATCAAAAAAGATAAAGAAAAAAATAATTCAATTTTAAAAAAATTTAAATCTCTTTTTAACTGAGATGAATATAAAAAAAATTCTAACAGATTATAAAAAAAAAATTAAATTAATCAAAAAATTAAATAAGTTTTATTATGAAAAAAGTAAGCCATTAGTTTCAGATGGTGAATATGATGAGCTTAAAAAAGAAATTTTAATACTAGAAAAAAATAATAATTTTTTAAAATCAAAAGAATCACCTTCAGAAATAGTAGGATTTAAACCTTCTAAAAATTTTAAAAAAGTTTCTCACAGAGTGCAAATGCTGTCACTAGCAAATGCATTTCACGAAGAAGATTTAATTAACTTTGAAAAAAAAATTACAAACTATCTTTCTAAAGATAAAAATTTTCAAATACATTATAGTGCTGAACCAAAAATAGATGGAATTTCTGCTTCATTAACTTATAAAAATGGAAATTTTGAGAGAGGATTATCTAGAGGAGATGGAAAGGAAGGTGAAGATATAACTCTAAATTTAGCAACTATAAAAGATATTCCAAAAAAAATTTCAGACAAAGATTTTCCTAAAGATATAGATATTAGAGGAGAAGTGTTTATCCAAAACAGTGATTTTGAAAATTTCAAAGAAAAATTTGCAAACCCCAGAAATGCTGCCTCAGGTTCTTTGAGACAAAAAAACCCTAAGGATACAGAAAAAATACCCTTAAATTTTATAGCTTATACTTTTGGTTTTGAGCAGGGTCTCAAACCAAAAAAACAATCTGATTATTTAAAAAAATTAGATGAGTGGGGCTTTAAAATTAACCCATTAAACAAAACTATCTCTGGTATTAAAAATTTAATTCAAAATTATAATGAAGTCGAACAACAAAGAGCAAATTTAGATTTTGATATAGATGGCATTGTATACAAGGTAAATGATTTCGAATTGCAAAAAAGATTAGGAAATGTTGCGAATGCTCCAAGATGGGCTATTGCTCACAAGTTTTCCTCAAATAAAGCAATTTCTAAAATTTTAGATATCGATATTCAAATCGGTAGGACTGGTGCTTTAACTCCAGTAGCCAAAATAAAACCTATAAATATTGGAGGAGTATTAGTTTCTAATGCAACTTTACACAATGAAGATGAAATTAATAGAAAAGATATTCGAATTGGTGACACAGTAACAATCGAAAGAGCTGGTGATGTTATACCACATATTCTTTCAGTTGATTTTAAAAAAAGATCTAATTCAAGTTCAAAATTTATTTTTCCAAACAAATGTCCCTCTTGTGGTTCAAAAACAGTAAAAGAATTCAATAAGGTAACAAAAAAAAATGATGCTGTTAGAAGATGCTCTAGTGAAGGTTATTATTGTGATAAAATTTCTATCGAGAAGTTAAAACATTTTGTTTCAAAAGAAGCATTTAATATAGATGGTCTTGGAAAAAAAATAATTGAAGGATTTTGGAAATTAAAATTAATAAAATTTCCACAAGATATATTTAAATTAGATTATAAAAAAATTGAAAAACTTGAAGGATGGGGCAGTTTATCTGTTGAAAATTTAAAGTATTCTATAAATCAGAAAAAAGATATTTCTCTAGAAAGATTTATATTTGCCTTAGGTATTAGACACATAGGATTAGAAAATGCAAAATTGTTATCTAAACATTTTACATCTTTCATGAATTTCCAAAATTTATCTAAAACAAAAAATTACGAAGATTTATTAAATATTGATGGAATTGGAGAAACTCAGGTAAGCTCGATTAAAAGTTTTTTTGCTAATCAGATAAATATAAAAGTTTTAGATGAACTAGGAAAAATTTTAGTGATAAAAAATGTTATGGCCACTCAACAAAATGGATTACTAAAAAACAAATCATTTTTAGTGACAGGTAAGTTGAATGGAATTAGCAGAGCTGAAGTTAAATCTTTAATTGAAGAAAATTCAGGCATAACTGTAAGCACTGTCTCAAAAAAACTTAATTATTTAATTATTGGGGAAAAACCAACTAGAAGAAAATTAGAAAACGCAAAAGAACTTAATATTAAAATTATAAATCAAGATGAGTTTTTAAAGATGCTAAATAAGACTAGCTAACCATTTTTTCTCATTTTGTTTTAAATATTTTGATATTTTGGAATAAACTTCAAGATGGTACTTAAATAGGTAATTTTTTTCAGAAAGAGTTAATAAATCAAAATTAATTAAATCATTTTCAATAGGTGCCATTGTTAAATTCTTAAAAAATAATTTTCCATTTTTTTTATCGACATAAACTAAATTTTCTATACGTATTCCAAAATGATTCTTTTTGTAGTAACCTGGCTCATTACTTAAAACCATTCCTGGTTTTATTTTAACTTTATTTATCTTATTGATTGATTGAGGACCTTCATGAACGTTAAGAAAAAAACCAACTCCGTGACCAGTGCCATGAGCATAATCTAAATTACTCTGTTTTAGAAATTTTCTTGCTCTTTTATCAATTTTTTTACCAATGTTATCTTTATTGATATTTGTTGTAGCAACAGCAATGTGCCCTTTTAAAACTTTAGTAAAAATGTTTTTTATATTTTTTTTTTGATTAGAAAAACAAATTGTTCTTGTAACATCTGTTGTACCATATTTATATTGTCCACCTGAATCACAAAGAAAAATATCTTTTTTATTTATAATTCTACAATTTTCTTTTTTTGCACGATAATGAACAATAGCCCCATTTTTTCCAGAACCGGCAATAGTATCAAAACTAGGATAAAGAAAACTTTTGTTCATTTTTCTAAATCCTTCCAATTTTTTAGCTGCTTCTACCTCAGTAATTTTATTTTTATTAATTTTTTTAATCCAATAAATAAATTTTGTTAAGGCTACACCATCTAAAATATGAGCGTTAATCATATTATTTACTTCTACTTTATTTTTAATTGCTTTTAAAAGATAGGTGGGATCTTCTCTACCAATAATTTTAAATTTTGATTTAATTAAATTTTCATAAAATATTGAACATGATTTGTCATCAATAATGAATTTTTTGCCTTTTAGTCTAATTATTTTATTTCGTAATTCATTAATTTCTAATAACTGATTTAATTTAATAATTCTATTTTTTATTAACTGTTTGCACTTTTGCTTTTTGCTCACTAGTAATATTTTTTTTGATTTACTTATTATTAATCTTGAATTGGGTATCGGGCTATTTGGACCATCACTCCCTCGAATATTTAATATCCACGCAACATTTTCTGGGGCACTTATAAAAATATAGTCAGATTTATTTTTTTTTAGATATTTTGAAATTTTACTAATTTTAGAATTGACACTTTCACCAACTGTATTTTGATTTAATGAAAAAAAAGGGATATTAACAGACTCTCTGGGTTTTTTAATTTCATCTATAAGATTATTATTAATAAATTTAATTTTATTATTTTTTAAAAAAAAATCTTCAATTTGAGAGTTTGTAAATAATTTTGGATCAATACCTAAAGTTAAATTTTTAAATAAATTGCAATTTATTAATCTTTCAAATCCAAAAATATTAAAATTTTTTCCGCTCTCAACGTGACTTTGAATCGTATATCTCCCATCTGTAAATAGATAATTTTTATTCTTTAATATTACTGCTAATCCTGCTGAGCCACTAAAATTTGAAATAATCTTTAATCTATTAATCTTTGAATATTCAGTAAAATAATCATCATTTTTTGGTATTACATATCCGTCAATTTTATACTGTTTAAATTTTTTTCTTAATATTTGAATATATTTTTTCATTTTATTCTCTTTTGATATCTTATCCAGCCAGGACTTCTGGTACCTTCTTCAATTTCAAAATCTTGATTGAATTCAAAATCTTCATCATTATCTATCTCTTCATCAAAAAAAGAATTTTTCTCTAAGTTTTTTTCAGGCAATTCATCTATAAATCTAGAAGCCATACTATCCATCCAGTCTCCCTGATAAAATCTATTCATTGAAAAGGATATTATAGCTTTTTTCTTTGCCCTAGTAATCCCAACATAAGCTAAACGTCTTTCTTCTTCCAAGCCACTTTGTCCCTTTTCCTCAATAGACTTTTGATGCGGAAATAATCCTTCTTCCCAACCCGGCAGAAAAACTACATCAAACTCTAATCCTTTCGCAGCATGCATCGTCATCATATTAACTTTTTCACCATCCCACTCTTGATCTATTGAGGTTGCCAAAGAAACGTGTTCTAAAAAACTTTCTAAATTGTCAAATTCTTTCATAGCGCTTAATAATTCTTTAATATTTTCTATTCTATTTTCATTATCCAAATCTTTTTTATTTTTTAACATTGCTGAATATCCAGACTCATCTAAAACCGTTTGTAATAATTTAATATGATTTGATTTTTTTGAAACTAAATCATTCCTCCACTTGATTAGGGAATTTATAAATAAATTTAAACCAATTTTGGCTTTAGGTTTTATTAAATTTTGCTCAAGCATTTTAGTTGATGCTCTTTCCAAATTTAAATTATTCTCTTTGGCAAATTCATGAATATTTTTTAAAGTACTATCGCCTATAGATCTTTTTGGGTTATTTACTATTCTTTCAAAAGCGAGATCATCTTTTTCTTGATGAATCAATCTAAGGTAAGCTACACAATCTTTAATTTCAGCCCTTTCATAAAATTTTGTACCTCCCAATATTCTATAAGGCATACCAATTTTCAGGAAACGTTCTTCAAATTCACGAGTTTGAAAAATAGCTCTTACTAATATTGCAATATTATTAAAAGAAAATTTTTTTTTTAAATTTTTTTCTATTTCATCTGAAATCCCGACTGCTTCGTCTTTTCCGTTTTTAAAACAATTTAATTTAACTAAATCACCTTCCTCCATAGTAGTGATTAATGTTTTGCCAACTCTGTTCTGATTATTTGATATAAGATTTGAAGCTACAGATAAAATATTTTGAGAAGATCTATAATTTTGTTCTAATCTAATTACTTTTGTATTTTCATAAACTTGATCAAATTCTAAAAAATTTTTAATTTCAGCACCTCTCCAACTGTAAATTGATTGATCATCATCTCCAACACAACATATGTTTTTGTTTTTTTCTGATAGAAGATTTAGCCATTTACTTTGAATAAAATTTGTATCTTGATATTCATCTACAAGAATATATTTAAAATTTTTCGAATATATTTCTCTAATATCTCTGTTTAATTCTAAAATTTTTACTGTATGTAGAATTAGATCTCCAAAGTCACAGGAGTTTAAGTCAGTTAATTTTTGTTGGTAAATTTTATAAAGTGGAAGAATTGTTTTTTCGTAAATATCTTTTTTATTTATTACAACCTCATTTGGATAAAACCCTTTGTTTTTCCATCGATCGATTATTGCCAATATAAATCTTGGCGATAATTGTTTGATATCAATATTTTCCGCTTTACAAATATTTTTGATAAGTTTGATCTGATCGTCTGTGTCAACAATAGTAAAATTATAATTAAGATTAGCTGCAGATGCATGTTTCCTTAATAATTTGGCACAAATTGAGTGAAATGTTCCTAACCAAGAAAGTCCTACCGCTGAAGAACCAAGTATTTTACTTACTCTATTCTGCATTTCTTTAGCAGCCTTGTTAGTAAATGTAACTGCCAATATTTGATTTGGAAATGCTTTGTTTTCTTTAATAATATTTGCAATTCTTGAGGTTAAAACTTTAGTTTTTCCAGAACCAGCCCCAGCAACTATTAGAAGAGGACCATCTAAATGCAATACAGCTTCTTTTTGAGCATCATTTAAATTTTTTAAATAATCTTTGTTTATCATTTAAAATAATACTTTATAAACTTTGTTTAAAAAAATGAGTAAATCAAATTCTTTTGTTAAATTTTTAAATAACATTAATAAGTCCATTAATAGTCTTTTAGAAAAAAATTTAAACAAGTTAAATTTAAAAAATTTAAGAAATTTATCAAAAAATAATAAAATAATTTTAACTTTTGTCGCATCAATCTTTTTATTTGTATCTTATTTACTTTTACCTATTTTTTACAGTCAATCTGATATATCAAGAGAATTAAAAAACGAATTATCAAATAAACTAAATTTAAGTT
>CACNTU010000002.1 GCA_902623415.1 uncultured Pelagibacteraceae bacterium | reverse complement strand
AAAGATAGAATAGGAGCAAAACCAATAGTTTGTTACCCAAATACTAATATTGAAGATAAAAATTTAAGTATTTTACATTCCGCTCGAGAACACTTGGTTAAAAAAGAGGAAGTTATAATACCTCCAAGAGATGCAAAAACGTTTGAAGTTAAATTTGGTGAGTTTTTTAGAATTGAAAGTGTAGAGGGACCTCAAGTAGGTGATTTGAATTTATTTAATTTAGATAATTTAGAGGAAAAATTTTACTCAGGAAAAACAAGAGCACTTTATGGAACTCATCTTTCTGTTGGAGATAAAATGTTTAGTAGTTTTCCTTATCTTAGATCTTTAGCAACAATAACTTGGGATACTTTAGATTGGTATGATTATGATAAAGATGGAGGATCAGTTCATGATGTAATTGGTACTAGATGTGATCCGTATACATCAAAACTTTTGAGTGATAACGATTATCATTATTGTTGTCATTCAAATTTAACAAGAGCTTTGGTTAAAGAAAAAAATGTTCAATTAGACCATGCAGAAAAAATAGTTCATGATGTATTAAATGTTTTTATGTTAACTGGATTTACCAATGATACTAAACAATACTTTATGAAAGCAAGTCCTGTTAGACCTGGCGATTATTTAGAGTTTTTTGCTGAAACAGATTTATTGGGTGCACTTTCTGCTTGTCCAGGCGGTGATTGTGGATCTGAACATTCATCTGATGTAGCAAAATGTTATCCATTAAAAGTTTCTATTTGGACAGTAGATCCTAAATATTTAAATGATATCAAAAAATCAGCTATTTCTAATTATAATAGAAATCATGGCATAGATTAATGTCTATAAATAATATTTCTTTCATTTTACACAAACCTCAACTCTCTGAAAATATTGGAGCATGTGCAAGGGGGATGAAAAATTTTAATTTTAATAAACTTATTGTTATTGATCCTAAACCAATATTTCCAAATGATAAAATTTTAGCAACCTCAGTAGGGGCAAAAAATATAATTAACAAAGCAAAGAATTTTGAAAATTTAGAAAAATCTTTAAAAAATATTGATATTGTAATTGCAACATCAGCACGATTTAGAAATAAAAATATTAAACATATTCAGTTAGAAGATTTAAAAAAACTTAATTATAGAAAAAAAATAGCTTTTTTATTTGGTTCAGAAGCATCTGGTCTATCAAATAATGAAGTAAGCTATGCAAATTATACTCTTCAAATTCCGACAAATCCTGATTTTAAATCATTAAATCTATCTCACAGCTTAATAATAATTGCTCAATATCTATCAAGTATAATTAATTCAAATGCATCTTCTTTTAAGAAATCAAATAAAGTTAAATCAGCATCTAAAAAAGAAATAGTTGCTATGGCAAACCTATGTATACAGAATCTTGAAGAGATTAATTTTTTTAAATCAAAAGAGAAGAAGCCAATAATGCTTGAAAACTTGAGGAATATTTTTTATAGGATGGAATTATCAACCAAAGAAACACGTATTTTATCAGGGGTATTTGCAAGTTTAGGTAAAAAACGTTGATTGACAAAATGATGAGTAAGTTTATAAAGCCCACTATCAAATGACAAAAAGATTAAACTCTAAACATAAAGTAGACAGAAGATTAAAAGTTAACCTTTGGGGAAGACCCAAAAGTCCCTTTAACACTAGAGCTTATGGACCAGGACAACATGGTCAAACAAAAACATCAAAGCCATCTGATTATGGAATACAGCTTCAAGCAAAGCAAAAATTAAAAGCATATTATGGCAACATTAACGAGAGACAATTTAGAAATATTTACAAAAAAGCAGTAATGCTAAAAGGTGATACTGGAGAAAATTTAATTGGTCTTCTTGAAAGAAGATTAGATGCTGTGATTTACAGAGCAAAATTTGCAACAACAATTTTTTCAGCTAGACAATTAATTAATCACGGTCATGTGAAAGTAAACGGCAAAAAAGTGAATATTGGAAGCTATTTAGTAAGAGAAGAAGATTCAATTGAGATAAGAGATAAATCAAAACAACTTGCAATAATCGATATTGCTCTTGCAAACAAAGAAAGAGAAACTCCAGAATATATTCAGATGGATGAAAAAAACAAAAAATTAAAGTTTGTTAGAGTTCCAAAGTTTGAAGAAGTTCCATATCCAATTGTCATGGAGCCTAATCTAGTAATTGAATATTATTCTAGATAATTAACTTTTAGCCTTAAAATTTATATTTTTGCTTTCAAAAAGTTTTGCCAATTCACCGCTTTCATACATTTCTTTAATAATATCGCATCCACCTATAAATTCATTTTTAACATAAAGTTGTGGGATAGTTGGCCAATCACTAAAAACTTTAATACCCTCTCTTAAATTTTGATTTTCTAAAACATTTATACCTTTAAAATTTACTTCTAAGATTTTTAAAATATTCGAAGTAGCCATTGAAAATCCACATTGTGGAGCGTCAGGTGTACCTTTCATAAACAAACATACTTCATTGTTTTCAATTTCATTTTTTATTAAATCATTTGTTTGTTGATCCATTTTAACTCTCCTTTGTTTTAATTGCTAATGCATGCAGTTCATTACCCATTCTACCTTTTAATGAGTTATAAACCATTTTATGTTGTTCAATTTTACTTTTTCCAGAAAATTGAGAAGAGGTAACGGTAGCTGAATAATGATTTCCATCACCTGCCAAATCTTGTATTTCAACAACTGCATCTGGCATGGCCTCTTTTATAAAACTCTCAATTTCTTTTAAATCCATTGCCATTATTTACTCATATAATTTGTAAGCCAACTTTTATTCGAAGTTGATAATTCGTCAATTGTAACTTTTGTCTTATCGTTAATATATAGTTCATTTTCATTAATTTTACCAAGTTCATCAAAATGGACTGCATTTTTATTCAATATATCTGCTACTTTTTTAAAATCTTTATTATTTATTTCTATAATATACCGACCTTGATCTTCCGCGAACAAGTATTCTATTTCATTAATAAGATATTTAGGTTTTTTAATATTTATTCCTTTATTTCCTTTAATACACATTTTTGCAACCGCAGTAATTATGCCACCTAAAGAAACATCGTGTGAACTTTTTATTAATTTATTATCAATCAATTTAAGCAATGTTTCTCCATTATTTTTTTCATTAAATAAATTTACCTCTGGTGGTGGTCCATTTTTTTCATCTAAAATATTTCTTGCAAATAAACTTTGATCAATATGTCCTTCAGTTTTTCCAATTACTAAAACTAAGTTATCAACTTCTTTAAAATCCATAGTAATCATATTTTTATAATGTTTGATTAACCCAACACCACCAATTGCAGGTGTTGGTTTTATACCTTGCTCTTTGGTTTGGTTATAAAAAGATACATTTCCAGAAACTACTGGAAACTTTAAATATTCGCTTGCTTCACCAATGCCTTGAACACATTCAACAAACTCACCCATATTTTCCTCATTTTCAGGGCTTCCAAAATTTAAACAGTTAGTGATAGCAATTGGTTTAGCGCCAACAGAAATAAGATTTCTAAAACTTTCACAAACTACTTGTTTTCCACCAGTTAAAGGATGTGCCCAACAATAAACTGCAGAGGAATCTACTGAAGCAGCGACTGCTTTATCTGTTCCATGAACTCTTACAACACCTGCGTCCCCTCCTGGTTTTTGTATTGTATCTCCCATTACCGTATGATCATATTGTTGCCAAATCCATTCTTTACTACATACATTTGGATTAGCTAAAATTTTCTTTAATACATCAATAATTTTTAAATGTTTAATGTCTTCTTTTTTAATTCTATTCTTTTTTGGAAGTTTTGCTTTTTTCCATTTACGATCATACATAGGAGAGTTTTCAACCAAGGTATTTACTGGAATATCTGCAACTTTTTCTTCATCAAAATAAAGCTCTATTTTTTTTGACTTTGTAGTCTTACCAATTACTGCAAAATCTAAGTTCCATTTATCAAATATTTTTTTTGCGTGATCTTCTTTACCGTTTTCTAAAACAATCAACATTCTTTCTTGACTCTCTGATAGCATTATTTCATAAGGTGTCATCTTGGCTTCTCTACATGGTACTTTGTTTAAATTAATTTCTATTCCAAGGTTTCCTTTTGAAGCCATTTCAATACTTGAAGAAGTTAATCCCGCAGCACCCATATCTTGAATTGCTATAATTGAATCTCCAGCCATTAACTCCAAACAAGCTTCTAGTAAAAGTTTTTCAGTAAACGGATCTCCAACTTGAACTGTTGGTTTCTTTTCCTCAATTTTTTCATCAAAACTAGCTGAAGCCATACTTGCACCATGTATTCCATCTCTTCCAGTTTTAGACCCAACATAAATAACAGGCTTATTTAAACCAGCTGCTTTAGAGTAAAAAATCTTATCTTTTTTGACTAATCCTAAAGTCATAGCGTTAACTAAAATATTTCCATTATAGGAGCTATCAAAGCTTGTTTGGCCAGCGATTGTTGGAACACCCATGCAGTTTCCATAACCACCTATTCCATGAACAACTCCTCTTAATAAATTTTTCGTTTTTTTATGTTGTGGTGATCCAAAATGAATAGAGTTTAAGTTAGCTATTGGTCTTGCACCCATTGTAAAAACATCACGCATTATGCCACCAACGCCAGTGGCTGCTCCTTGGTACGGTTCAATAAATGAGGGATGATTGTGGCTTTCTATTTTAAAAACTATTGCATCATTATCCTCAATATCAATAACACCAGCATTTTCTCCAGGACCTTGAATAACTTTTTTTCCTTTAGTAGGTAGTTTTTTTAAATGCAATCTTGATGATTTATAAGAACAATGTTCATTCCACATTGCAGAAAAAATCCCCAGTTCTGTGATATTGGGAGTTCTCTTCAATAGCTCACAAATTTTAGCGTATTCATCTTTTTTCAAACCATGATCAATTGCTACTTGTTCGTTTACAATCATTTTAAGTTATTTATTAAATTTATAAAAAATAATGATCCATCCTCACCAGATAATGATTTATCAATCATTCTTTCAGGGTGGGGCATCATTCCTAGAACATTTTTTTCTTTATTAAATATACCAGCAATATTTTTTATGGATCCATTAGGATTAAATTGATCTTCTATTTTTCCATTTTCATCACAATAGTTGATAGCTATTTGATTATTATCCTCAATTTCTTTTAATTGATCATTGGTACAAAAATAATTTCCTTCATTATGGGCTATATGGAATTCTAAAACTTCGCTATTAACATTTTTAAAATATTTATTTTTTTTATCATTAATTTTTACAAAAACGTTTTTACAAATAAATTCTAAATATTTGTTTCTAAGCAAAACACCTGGAACTAAACCAGTTTCTACTAATATTTGAAATCCATTACAGATACCCATAACCATACCACCCGAATTTGCAAAATTAATTACAGACTGCATTATTTTTGATTTTGATGCCATGCTTCCACATCTTAAGTAGTCCCCATATGAAAATCCACCTGGTAATACAACTAAATCACTTTTTGGTAATTCAGCATCTGCATGCCATACCATTTTATTTTTGAACCCAAATTTTTTTAGAGCAACATCCATATCTCTGTCGCAATTTGAACCAGGAAAAGTAATAACTGATGATTTCATTAATTACTTTGGATCAATAATTTTATAATTTTCTATTACAAGATTTGCCAAAAGTTTTTTACACATTTCTTCAACTTTTGCTTTTGCTTTGTCGTTATCAGTTTCTTTAGTGTCTATTTCAAAATACTTCCCTTGTCTTACTTCATTTACATCATTGAAACCCATTCCATCCAAAGTTTGATGAATGATTTTTCCTTGTGGATCAAGTACATCTTTTTTTAAAGTAATGATTACTGAAATTTTCATTTTTTCTTTCTTTTTACCGATGACAGTTGGGTGACATTAACAGCAGAAACATTTGATTGTTCATGAAGTATTCCAAGTCTTTTTGCAACTTCTGTATAAGCGGGAATAAGATCTCCTAAATCTTTTCTAAATCTGTCTTTATCAAGTTTTTTATCAGTTAAAGTATCCCACAATCTACATGTATCAGGGCTTATTTCATCAGCTAATATAATTTGATTTTTTTCACTTTCATGAGTGAAGCCAAATTCAACTTTAAAATCTACTAATTTTATTCCGACACCTCTAAACATTCCTAGTAAAAAATCATTTAATCTAGATAGATTTTCATCTATCCAATTAAGCTGCATCACATTAAGCCAATTAAAAGTTAAAATATGCTCACGACTAATTATTGGATCTCCAAGCTTATCGTCTTTAAGACAGTATTCTATCAATGGTCGTTCAAGGACAGTTCCTTCCTCGATACCCAATCTTTTAGTTAATGATCCGGTTGCAATATTTCTTACTATAAATTCTATAGGTATTATATCAACTAGCTTAACTAATTGTTCTCTCATATTAATTCTTTTTACTAAATGATTTTTAATTCCAACCTCAGATAAGTTTGAAAGTATGTGTTCAGATATTCTGTTATTTAAAACCCCTTTACCTTCTATGGTTGTTTTTTTTTGATTATTAAATGCAGTTGCATCATCTTTAAAATATTGGATAACTAAGTTTTTATCATTTGTTGCATAAATGATTTTAGCTTTACCTTCGTATAATTTTTTACCTTTTTTCATTATTTAAAAACTCTTCTAAAGATTAAATTTACATTTTTAAAGTGTTTAGAATAATTAAATATAGATTTTAGTTTTTTTGGGGAAATTTTACTCATTATAAATTTATCAGATGAAATGACATCAATTAAGTTTAAATTTTCCGCAAAACATTTTTTTGCATAAGATTGTACTAATTTATAAGATTTTTCTCTGCTTAATCCTTTTTTAGTTAGTTCCAACATAACTTCTTGAGAGAAAATTAAACCTTTTGTTAAATTTAAATTTTCAAGCATTTTTTTAGGATAAACAATCATGTTATCCAAAATATTTGTAAGTCTAACCAATGCAAAATCAGTTGTTATATTAGCATCTGGTCCGATATTTCTTTCAACACTTGAATGAGAAATGTCTCTTTCATGCCAAAGTGCTATATTTTCAAGTGCTGGAACAACTGCACTTCTAACCATCCTAGCTAAGCCTGTTAAGTTTTCGCTTAAGATTGGATTTTTTTTATGAGGCATCGCTGAAGAACCTTTTTGATTTTTAGAAAAATATTCTTGTAATTCATAAACTTCAGTTCTTTGTAGATGCCTTATTTCAACTGCTACTCTTTCAATAGACCCTGCAATAATGCCTAAAACAGAAAAATAAAATGCATGTCTATCTCTTGGAATTATTTGTGTAGAAATTGGTTCAACTTTCAGTCCTAATTTTTTTGCCACATGTTTTTCAACATTTGGATGGATGTTGGCAAATGTTCCAACAGCGCCAGATATTGCACAGGTTGATACTTCATCGATTGCATTTTTCAATCTATTTCTGTTTCTTTTAAATTCCTCATAAAACGAAGCCAATTTTAATCCAAAAGTAATTGGTTCAGCATGGATACCGTGGCTTCTTCCCATACACGGTGTAAATTTATATTTTTTGGATTGTTTTTTTAAAACTTTTAAAATTTGATCTATATCTTTTAAAATTATTTTACCTGATTGGACTAATTGAATATTAAAACTAGTATCTAAAACATCTGATGATGTCATTCCTTGATGTAGGTAACGTGCTTTAATTCCAGCTTTTTCAGTTACAGAGGTAAGAAATGCTATTACGTCATGTTTTACCTCAGATTCTATTTTGTGAATTCTGCTTACATTAATTCTAGCTTTTTTTTTAACTATTGAGGCAACACCTCTTGGAATTTGACCAAGTTTTTCCATTGCTTCTGCTGCTGCAACCTCAACATCTAACCAGATTTTATATTTATTTTCTTCTGACCAAATATAAGTTAATTCTTTTCGCGAGTATCTTTTAATCATTAATTATAAGTATGGAGGCTTTGAATAACCTTTAGCAGATTCTGTAAAGATTTCATAACCATTTTCAGTAATTCCTAACGTATGTTCAAATTGTGCAGATAAAGATTTATCTTTTGTAACTGCTGTCCAACCATCATTCAACATTTTTACATCGTATTTACCTGCGTTTATCATCGGTTCTATTGTAAATGTCATGCCAGGTCTTAATTCCATGCCTGTATTTTTTTTACCATAGTGTAAAATATTTGGTGGCTCATGAAATGTGGTGCTTATTCCGTGACCACAAAAATCTCTGACGACTGAAAAACCTTTTTCTTCTACAAAAGATTGAATTTCATAACCAATATCTCCTAATTTAATTCCAGGTTTTAAAATTCTAATTGCTTTCATCATAGATTCATAAGTAGCATCTATAAGATTGTTTAACTTTACTGGGGTTTTTCCAATACAAAACATCCTGCTTGTATCACCATAATGTTCATCAACAATAGCTGTTACATCAACATTTACAGCATCACCTTCTTGTAAAATTCTATCTGAAGGTATTCCATGACACACTACATGGTTTAAAGATGTGCATAAAGATTTTTTAAACCCTCTATAATATAGTGGGGCGGAGTAGCCTCCATTATCTCTTATAAATTCATATCCCAACTTATCAATATAATCAGTTGAGACACCTTCTTTAATATTTTCAGTTAACATATCTAAAGTTCTTGCAGCTAAATTTCCTGCAACTCTCATCTTTTCAAATTTCTCTTTATAATCAGTCATCAATAATTTTTAATTTTTTATCTATAAAAATTCTTTTAGAACTTATATCACATCTATAAGCTAAAAAATTAACACCAGCTTTTTTAGCAATTAAATAGTTCTTATAATATTCTTCGTCTATATCTTTAGCTATTTTAAAATATTTCATATTTTGGATTTGAACTAAAAATATTAAGTATGCTTTATAACTTTTTTTTATGGCATCAATAAGGGTTAATAAATGCTTAATTCCTCTTGCTGTTGGTGCATCAGGAAATTCAGCAGTATCTTTATTTCTAAATAAAGTAACATTTTTAACCTCAACAAACATTTTTTGACCTTTTTTTTCTATCAAAAAATCAAATCTAGTTTCCTTATTAAAAAAAACCTCAGGTTTTATAGATTCATTATTTTTAAGTTCATTTATAAGATTGTTGTTGAGTCCATGCTCAACTATTCTATTTGCAATATGGGTATTTACCCCAACTAAATTTTTTCTAGATTTAATAATCTCCAATCCATATTTAAGCTTTCGTTTTGTGTCATTATTAGGAAGTAAATAAACTTCATTACCTTCATCTAACAATCCTTTCATTGATCCCGTGTTAGGACAGTGAGCTGTGACAATTTCTTTACCTAGATTAACGTCAGTAAAAAACCTTTTATAACGTTTGATTAGTTTGCCTTTTATTAAAGACTTGGTAAATTCCATTACTAAATTATATATTTCATATGGATAAAAAAGTAAAAGTTAATGCATCAATTTTAATTATTGGCAATGAAATTTTGTCAGGCAGAACTCAAGACACAAATACCTCAACTTTAGCAATTTGGCTTAATTCAATTGGAGTAAATGTTGCAGAAGTTAGAGTAATACCTGATGTTGAAGAGATTATTGTTGATACTCTAAATTTACTTAGATCAACGTACGACTATGTTTTTACATCTGGTGGTATTGGGCCTACTCATGATGATATTACAGCTAAATCAGTTTCAAAAGCATTTGGTATTAAATACGAACCTCATAAAGAGGCTTTTAAAATTTTAGAAGCTTATTATCAACCAGGTGAATTTAATGAAGGTAGACAAAAAATGGCATGGATGCCAGAGAATGCAAAATTAATTTTAAATCCAACAAGTGGTGCACCAGGATTTAATGTTGAAAATGTTTTTTCTTTGCCAGGAGTTCCATCTATTTTAAAATCAATGTTAGGAGGTTTAACTAATAGTATAGTTGGTGGCGAACCTATTAAAAGTCTTACAATCAGCTTGAGAACTGTTGAGAGCGAAATAGCTAAATCATTAACAAAAGTTCAGTATGACAATCAAGAAGTTGAAATAGGAAGTTATCCATTTTTTCATGCAGGCAAATTAGGTGTTTCGATAGTAATAAGGTCAGATGATCAAAGCAAAATTGATAATTGCAATTCCCAAATTTTGAAGTTTATTAATGAGAAAAATATTGAGATAGTGGATCGTTAATGCTGTATTTTGCTTATGGTAGTAATCTTCATCATTTTCAAATGAAACGAAGATGTAAAGATAGTATTTTTTTAAAAAAAATAAATTTAAAGAATTTTAAATTAACTTTTAGAAGTAAGTATAGAGCTGCAGATATTGAACCAAAAAAAAATTTTATTGTTCCAGGTGCATTATATGAAATTTCTAAAAGTGATGAAAAAAAATTAGACGTATATGAGGATTTTCCAAATCTTTATAAAAAATATTACTTTTATTATTATGGAAAAAAAGTGATGACTTACACAATGGTAAAAAAAACACCTTTTAAATTTCCTACTGAAAGATATTTAAATATAGTTAAACGTGGATACAGCGACTGCAAATTAGATAAAAGACACCTCACCACGGCATTAATTGGTTAGTAATGCTTAAAAAAAAATTTTTTTCAAAAATTTTAGGTATAATTTTTTTAATTTTAATAAATTATATATTTATTTTTTTTTCGCTTTATATTTTTAGTGCTTTTCTTTTAGTGAATAAAATTACTCCTGACTTTAAGTTAATTAGAGATTATCAAAGAAATTTTTATCAATTTGGAGGTATTAGAGAAATTTGGCAATCCAATGAAAATTGCATTGATTATGATAAAGAATTAATTTTTGTCCCAAAAAAAACATCATGCGATTTTAAAAATATTGAGTTTGATACTAGTTTAAAATTTGACGATTTTGGAAGATTTTCTAACCATCCACCAAATGATAATAACGGTATTGTTGTGCTTGGTGATTCACATGCGATGGGCTGGGGTGTAAATGATGGTGATACTTTTTCTTCTATTTTAGAACATAAAATTAATAGACCTGTATATAATTTGGCAGTCTCTGGCTATGGAACTGCAAGAGAGTTAATTAGATTAGAAAAATCTAATTTAATAAATAAAGCTAGCACAGTAATAATCCAATATTGTTATAATGACTATAGTGAAAATAAAGATTTCAAAAAAAATAATCAGATTATAGCTAAAGAAAAATTTGATATTATTGTAAAAAGCAAATCAATGTCTTTCTTTAAAAAACTTAGAAAATCCTTTAGATATGCATTAACTATTCCAATTGATATTTTGACTAAAAAAAATCAATTGATGGACTTTAATAACCACAAAGATTTATTCGAGAAGAGACTTAGAGAAAGTCAAATTTTAAAAAATAAAGAAATAATAGTTTTTTACGTAAATGGATATGACATGAAATTTCGCAATTTTCCAAAAGGTAAATCAAATAATTTTAACAATTTAAATTATTATGATTTTGATATTGGTGAAAAATATACATTTAGAGTTGATGGTCACTTAAGTGATTTTGGACACAAATATGTTGCTGATGAATTATATAATATATTAAAATAACATATTTTTAAATATTGACTCTTGATTATGAAACTACAGAAATAGGACAGCCATGATTAAACAAAAAGGCTTCACCCTAATAGAACTTTTAGTCGTTGTAGCCATTATCGGTATTCTAGCTGCAGTGGGTGTTGTTGCTTATAATGGGTATACAAGTTCTGCTAAAAAAGCTGTTGTTAAGCAAAATCATAAAGCAATTGTAAAATGGATTCAAGCTGACGCTATGAAGTGTGTTATGAATGGAGGGACAATCTTTAGACAAACTAATAATAGTGGCGGTGGTCAAAATAAAGATTGCTCTAACGTTACAGACTATAACAAGACACCATTTCACGAAAATGTTTTGCAAACACACATTGGATATCAAGGTATGGTAAAAAATCCGTATGGAAGTGTAGGTAAAGATAGAACTTGTGATATTTGGTCTGGTTGGACTGATATGACCTCTATACAGTCAGCTCACCTTGGTAAAAAAATGTGCAAAGGACAAATTGGTCTTTATAGTTTGACTGTTGAAAAAAATGGATGTGATAGAGAAATGGTAGTTCAATCCGGTCTCACAGATGAGTATTGGACTTTTTCATCAACAGGTTCTGACAAAGTTTTAAGTACAATTGTTTGCATTATTCACAGATGAAAAGAAATGGTTTTACATTAATAGAACTCTTAGTAGTTGTAGCCATCATCGGTATTTTGGCTGCGGTGGGAGTGGTTGCTTATAATGGGTACACTAAAAGTGCAAAGGTTAATGTTGTTAAAAGACAAGTTGACGACATCGAAAAGTTTATGGCAACCAAAATGGCTATGTGTGAAATAGACGGAGGCAGCTTAGGTTTACATGCTCCAGCAGGATGGGGTCAAACATTATACAATCCTGGTCATTGTAACAATTCTTCAGTTGAGCAAAAGATGCATGGTTTTTATAATCATATAATGTGGACGTGGAATCAACAAAATGCTTATGACTCAAAAGTGCTTGCTGTTAGCACAAGCCAAAACTGTAATCCAAGCCAAGGTTATATTCATTTCATGTGGGGAACTGAGAGTAATGGTAAAAAATATTTTAGAATTTGTGGTAATTTAGGAGACAGTCAAGGTTCAAATAAAATTTATGAGAAAAAAGTATATCACTGGCAATAAAGCCTTCACCTTAATAGAACTTTTTAGATATAGGATAATATGGGAGAACTTGTACTAGACTTGTACCTAGGGAGATAAAATAAAAAAATTTTACTTATTCCTCTTGTTCAATTATAAATATTGGCATAAACACTCATGAAATTCATTAATGCCCTCGTGGTGAAATTGGTAGACACAAAGGACTTAAAAGCCGAGGGATAGAAGTTAAAGTCAGTCCATAGTAGTCCAAGGCAGTCTAAACATCCTATAAAATCTCATAACTTTAATTTAGCTTTCAATTAAGATTAGAAAATAAGAGTTAATTAATTTGTGAAAACCAGCACAAGACCAGCACATGGAAAGATAATTTGATTACTACCTAATAAATTTATTGATAAGATTAGCCTATGAATTTTAATTTTAAAAAACCACCATTTTATTTTTATATAATTCTTTGGATTGTAGCTTTGGCACTTGGCTTACAATTGGATAAAAAAATTCAGAACTTAAGTGATTTATTTGGATTAGTAGCACTAATAATGCCCATAACATTTGCATATATATGGGTGCTTAGAAATAAGATTAAGATATTTAAATACTATAAAAAAATTCGAAAAAAATTTAAACACGTATTTTACACAATTGAAGGTTTAGTTTGTGTTTTTATTTTTAGTGTTATTGTAAGTTTAATTTCATTAGGTGGTTATAAAAATTTAAAAGAAAGAGTTCTGTTTGAGTATATTGTTTGGAATGATGAATGGGGAGAATGTTATTCAACTGGTATAGCATACACTGGATATGGAAAATACTCTCAATATTTCTTTAAAGCTCACACACAATTTATAGATTATTTCCAATTCAAACCTTATTCATTTGTTAAAGAAGTTTACGCTCTAAAAGATGAAAATCTATTTAATTTTAATCATTGTAAGGCTACTAGAATATTATTAAAGGAGGCTCACAAAGGTAGCCAAATCGCCAAAGATATACTAGCTACATATCCAACATCTTTTTATACGCTGTATGAAATTAATGATGAGTATTTATTCAAGAGATATTTAGCCTCATTAGATAAAAAAAAATTATATAATCCAGCTCTTATATATACAGGATCCTATACCGCCAAAGTAGGCATTGAAGAAAGAATAAAGATTTATAAAGAGGCTGCAAAAGAAGGTTACCTTTTAGCTATGGAAGACTATCTTATGGACGTTTCCAAGAATTTTGATTTGAAAAAAGATAAAGATGAGTGTTTATTTATTTTAAAATATAATAATTATTTGTACGAAAATGATTCTTTATTGAATACAGCGTATTATACATTTTCATTATTAGGCAGAACATCAATGGATGTAACTAAATCAATATATGAATGCTCTGATAAAAAAACTGACTTTAAAAAAGCTATTGTGCTTATGGAAAACTTTCAAAGTAAAATTAAAAACCCAAAAGATTCAAATAATTTTGTAAGTACTTATCCCGCAATAATATATTTTAATGGTTGGGGCAATGTCGAAAAAAATAAGGATCTTGCAATTAAGTTATTTAATAAAAATGTAGATTTAAAAAAAAAAACTGGTTCGTATATATCAAAAGCATATTTGACATTGAATAATTTAAATAATTACAAAAATGATCTTAATTTATTTAATGAAATTTTAGTGTCAGAAGTTACTATTTATAAACCAAAGAGATATATCGTTTGTAATAATGTTAAATATGATTTTAAAATTCCTAAAGTCGATAAGGAAAATAAACAACAAAAACAATCAAGAAAACTTCAGTATTTAGAGCCCCTTGAAACATGTTTGGATAATGCCTCAAGAGAGCAACGTATAGAATCTGTTAAATCATATATTAAATCATGGATTGATAATTGGTTTCAAAATCCTGAGCTTGTGAAAACTTTGAATTTATATGGCTAAACATAAAGCCTTCACTCTAATAGAACTGTTAGTCGTTGTAGCCATCATCGGTATTCTTGCTGCAGTAGGGGTTGTTGCTTATTCTAAATTTACAATTGGTGCTAATAAAGCAACCGTGAAATCACAATTTAATACTTTTGTAAAATTAGTAGAAGCAGAACTTGCAACGTGTCAGCTGGGAGCTGAAAACATGTCATTGATGTATAAACAAGAGGATCCAAATTATTATAATTATTCGTGTAATATATCTGGTGGTGGAGGAAGAGCAGGTAGGGCAGGACAATTAATAAATTTTCTTATTAATCATGCAAAGAATTCAGCAGGTGGTACAAAAGGTGGAAAAATAAAAGGAGTTCAATGGTTAAATCCTTATGAAGAAGGAGGTTATAATACAAGGTTTGGAAAAAAATTTAAAGCTGCTTGGGACCCTGGTAACGCATTTGATAGTCCCCTAAAAGGAGGTATCCATGTTACTGTTAAAAGCTGCAATCCAGTCTGTATAATTTTAATAACATCTCAATATGATGATACTAATAAATCTGGAGATTGTTCTAAAAACTGTGTAACTTTAAAAAAGGAAATACGTGATACACGAAAAGGTTGGTGATTGAATAAAAAAGCTTTCACCCTAATAGAACTCCTAGTCGTTGTAGCAATCATCGGTATACTAGCTGCAGTAGGTGTTGTTGCTTATAATGGGTATACTAATGCAGCTAAAATTAATGCTGCTAAATCTAATCACAAAACCGCAGTAAAATTTTTACACACAACATTTTTGCAAGCAAATATAAATGGTGGTTATTTTAATAATAGACTCTCAACAAAAGATTTTAACTGTGGTAGATCGCAAAATATTAAAACTTTTCCTGCATCTGTAAGCACAGTTATGAATAATATGGTTTATCATTTAAGGTGTGTTATAAAAGATCATCCTTTTAATGATCCAACATATCCCGCAATAAACTTTGGCCCAAGAGGGATAAAAGGGTCTGTTGAATTTTATAATAGATGTACGAACTCAAAACCAATAATTCATATAGAAACTGTCTATAATGATAATAAAGATAAACTTACTGATCAGATAGATATATCTGATTACGGAGGCTATTGTTGAAGAATAGAGCCTTCACCTTAATAGAACATTTTAGATATAGGATTTTATAGGACAACCAGCACAAGACCAGCACATAGGAAGATAAAATAAAAAAATTTTACTTATTAACCTTGTTCAATTATAAATATTAGCATAAACACTCATGAAATTCACAAATGCCCTCGTGGTGAAATTGGTAGACACAAAGGACTTAAAATCCTTGCCGCTTGCGGAGTGCCAGTTCGAGTCTGGCCGAGGGCACCACTTATTTAATAATTAGAATATCTTTGATATAGTTTATAAGTGAATCAATTATTTTACGGCGATAATCTTGAAGTATTGAAACAAATCAAAAATGATTCTGTTGATCTTATTTATTTAGATCCACCTTTTAATAGTAAGAGAAATTATAATATTTTTTTTCCAACACCAGATGGGTCTTTTAATAAAGCACAGACTATTGCATTTTCCGATTTTTGGAAGTGGGATGAATATACAGCAAAAGTTTATGATGATTTTATGTTAGGTGAAGCGAATACACAAATTAAAGATTTTTTAACCGCTCTAAAAAGTTTTTTGGCTGAAAGTGATATGCTATCTTATTTAGTAAATATTTCTGCTAGATTAAATTTATTAAGAAATATATTAAAACCGAACGGAACTATTTTCCTTCACTGCGATCCTACAGCAAGTCATTATATTAAACTTATTATGGATAACATTTTTGGTGTTAAAAATTTTAGAAATGAAATTATTTGGTGTTACAGAGGTGGAGGAGTTTCTAAAAAAGATTTCGCTAAGAAACATGATGTAATATTTAGATATTCAAAAACAAAAGATTACTTTTTTAATGTTGATCCTGTGAGAATACCTTATTCAGAAGCATCTGCAGAAAGACTCAAAAATTCAAAAGCCAAAGCTTTTAGAGGAGATAAAGTTTATGACTCATATAAACCAAACGAAAAAGGGAAACATCCAGAGGATTGGTGGGAAATCCAACCTCTAAGTTCTTCTGATCCAGAAAGAACAGGATATCCCACTCAAAAACCAAGAAGATTACTCAGAAGAATAATTCAATCATCTACTCAAAAAGGTGATACAGTTTTAGATCCTTTCGCAGGTTGTGGTACTAGCATACATGTAGCCGAAGAACTAGGATTGAAATGGATAGGAATTGACATAACGTGTTTATCAATCAATATAATAAAAAATAATATTGAAAATGCTTTTCCAAAAAGTAATTTTAAAGTCCATGGTTTACCCAAAACTAAACGAGATTTAGACAACATGCTAAAAGAAGCAAAAGAGATTGGTTCAGACAAGTGGTATGAATTTCAACATTGGGCAGTTAACAACATTCCTGGTGCTCAAGATTACGTTAGGAAGTCAGATGGTTCAATTAAAAAGGGAGCTGATGGTGGTATAGATGGATTGATTTATATTAAAACGTTTGATTCTAAAGAGGATTATAAAAAGATATTAATTTCAGTTAAGGGAGGAAAAAATATAGGTGTTAAGGAAGTGAGAGAATTTAATCGTACTGTTCAAAAAAATAATGCTCTAGGGGGAATATTTATCAGCACGAGAGAGCCCACGAAAGAAATGACAAAAGAAGCACTGTCAGTAGGGATGTATAAAATAAATAATAAAAAATTTAATAAAATGATGCTTGTTAATTCTTTTGATTTTTTAGACAAAAAATTTAATTTAGATATTCCACAATCAAATATTGATCCCGCATTATCAATACCAAGATCAAGAGACGATAGTGAAAAACAACTAGATTTTGGTTTAATTCAGTGACCATGATAAATATTAATATAAAGGACTTAAAATCCTCGCCGCTTGTGGAGTGCCAATTTGAGGCCAAGGGTACCACTAAATGAGTAAGCTTTTAATTATTTCAGATAAAAATAAAAAATCGTCAAGTATTAAAAATTTATTATTAAAAAAATTAAAATTTAATCAGTTTAAAAAAAAAAATCTCATAATTGTTATTGGTGGGGATGGTTTTATGCTCCAAACATTAAAAAAGAATAAAAATTCTAATAAACATTTTTATGGTATTAATTCTGGAAATTATGGTTTTCTTATGAATAAATTTTCTTCAAAAGATATTTTAAAAAACCTGTCAAAAGCAAATTTAGTTTCAATTTCTCCACTAGAAATGATTGTTAAAAATAAAAATAATCAAACCAAGAGATCTATAGCTATAAATGAAGTATCTGTACTTAGACAAAGTAGGCAAGCTGCCTCATTATCTATTAGACAAGGTTCAAAACAAATAATTAAAAAATTAGTTTCTGATGGAGTATTAGTATCTACACCAGCCGGTAGTACAGCTTATAATCTTTCTGTTCATGGACCTATTTTAAGTCTTCATTCAAAAAAATTATCAATATCACCAATAAGCGCTTTTAGACCAAGAAGATGGAAGGGCAAAATAGTTAATGATAAAACTAAAATAGTTATAATTAATTTAAACCCAACTAAGAGACCTATCAGTGCTGTAGCAGATAATTTAGAAGTAAGAAATGCTAAATCAATTACAGTAAAAACAAATAATAAAATAAAGTTTAATCTCCTTTATGATAAAAATAGAAGTTTACAAAAAAAAATTAAAATTGAACAAATAAGAAGAGAGACTAGTTAAACAAATGAAAAAAATAAATCCAATAATACTCGTAGTCATTATTTTAGTTGGAGGTTTTTGTGCATTTAAAATTATGTCTTTTCTCGGTTGTTATATTCGTATTGAAGATGCTAATGAGTGTTGGAAACTAACAGCCTGGTAAAATTTTGATCCGCGGATGTATTGATTACAAATCAATTCTAAAAGTTTAAATAATTATTGTTTATCAATAATTTTTCAAAAAAGATTCTAGCTTGGCAACAATATGGTAACAGTGATAGAGTTTTTTTATGAAGCTTAATGGTTTTACATTAATAGAACTCTTAGTTGTTGTAGCCATCATCGGTATTCTCGCTGCAGTAGGTGTAGTTGCTTATAATGGTTATACAAAAAGTGCAAAAATAAAAGCTACACTTAAACAACATTCAATTGTAAGAAATTCTGTTCAATCAATTTTAGGTTTATGTGATATTGGTGACCCAGTTAGCTATGTAAATAAAAATGGGTACACAGTTAATATACCTTGTAACGAGTCTCTTGGAATGCAGAGCCCAATTATAAATAAGCATGCTGGATTTCAACAAGGAGGAAAGTGGTGGTATGGGATGCAAAATCCATATAATAATGACATAGTTGGTGTTAAAGAATCCCCGATGTTAAGTTATTCAGGAGCTAAAGATTACAATAAAAGATTTAAACAACTTCAAAGAAATGGAAGCATGTCAGGGTTCATTTGTTGTATCACATTGGGCACAGTTATTGTTGAGCGTGTTCCATTTTCAAACGCTGTTGCTAAAGAATTTAACTGTAGTGGTTCTTGTTGTTTTAAGATTCAAACGGCTTACGATGTTGATAGTAACGATAATGCTATAGTTAAAACTGATATTGTTTCAGGGAGCAGTTGCACAAAATAGTTTTTTATGAACCGTAAAGCTTTCACATTAATAGAACTCTTAGTCGTTGTAGCAATTATAGGCATCCTCGCTGCAGTAGGGGTAGTTGCTTATAATGGGTATACAAATGCTGCTAAAGTGAATGCAGTAAAATCAAACCATGCATTAGCGGTTAAAATAATTACAGCTCAATTAACTAGAGTAGAAATTGATGGACAAATCGAAGCTTGGAACTCGCAAACTAAAAAATGTGAGATGAGACCAGCACATCAAAATTATGATTCAAATGTAAGTTATGCCTTTAGCTGTTTGAATGAGGATCCGCAATACAAGAACCCGTTTAACAATTCTGATAACGAAGGTGCATTTTGGCAGAACTGGGATGTTCCTAATGTTTCTCAAATAGGAAGAACAGCTTGTAACTATCGATCTGACAAAGACAGAATAGATTGTAATTCAAGGTGGGGAACAGGTGCAAATGATATCGAAACAACATTAATACCTAGAATGTAACTTTATGAACCGTAAAGCTTTTACCCTAATAGAACTCCTAGTAGTAGTAGCAATCATTGGTATTCTTGCTGCAGTAGGAGTGGTTGCTTATAATGGTTATACAGCTAGTGCAAAAGAGTCTGTTTGTAAAAATAACTTTCAATTGTGGTCTAAGTTAATCAATGAGAAATATGCATTATGTCAAATTGAAAGTGAAATCGAATTAAAGGGACAATATTGGAAAAACACACCTGGAGCAAAAGTTAAGTATAACTGTTCTAATGCCACAAGTCCTAAAAAATTGATAACAGCAGTTGGGCAACATCTTACCAATATTGTAAAAGACCCGTATAACCCAACTTATCATGGTAATGTTGAATATGTAACTTGGAATGGAGTACCATACAAAGATGGTATGTTATCAACTTATGATAATTACATAAGAACTAGGTGTAGGGGAAAAAACTATGAAGTTACTTTCGACTAACCCTATAAAACATAAAGCCTTCACGTTAATAGAACTCTTAGTCGTAGTTGCTATCATAGGTATTCTAGCTGCAGTAGGAGTGGTTGCTTATAATGGTTATACAAGTGCAGCAAAAGTTAGCGCTTCAAAATCAAATCATACTACAGTAACTAAATTTATTACAACTAGTTTAATGAAATGTGAATTAGGACAGGAACTAATCTTAAAATACTCGTATGATCTTAATAGTGGTAAACTAACTTATACAAGTAATGTTTGTGGCGATGCTAGTAATTCTGGTAAGATGAAGTCTCATTTTGCAAATCATTTTAATTCACCAAAATTGTGTAATCCCCACGGATTAAAACACAGCAGTGGAACATGTCAGGAAGCAATAGCTAATGGTGGATCTGCAGGAAATGGTAGTTTGGGAGAGACACAAATTATTTCCTCTGGAAATAATTTAATTATAGATACAAAAGTGAAAGATGGAGAAGTTTTAAATAACTCTATTAAATTACAATAAACCTTGTGTTAAGATAGAATTTTACTAAACGATTACTTGATTAAGCAACAATCTTGCAACAATCCTGCAACACTTAATGTTGCAAAAGTAATTTTTAACATAGAAATTTTGATCAAAAATTCAGTGAGATGGTGCCCCCGCACGGATTCGAACCGCGGACCTATTGATTACAAATCAATTGCTCTACCAGCTGAGCTACAAGGGCATGCGCAATAATTATTAACAATTTGATAAATAATCAACTCTTTTTTTTAATATAACTTAAGTGATGAAATACAATTGCTGCACTATTTGAGATATTTAAACTTTCGATATTTTTATTAATATTAATTTTTACAAAAAAATCAGCATATTTCCCTGTATGCTGTCTCATACCAAATCCTTCTGAACCAAAAAGAAGAATATTGTTTCCTTCCCACTTTATATCTGTGAAATTTTTTTGACCTTTTGCATCAAAACCATAAACCCAGAAGTTTTTTTCTCTTAAATTTTTTAGTGTAGAATTAATGTTGGATACTTGGAATATATTCATGTGTTCTATACAACCACTTGCTGATTTATACATTAACTTACTATCACGAGGAAAATGCCTCTCTTTAATTATTAATCCATGAATATCAAATGATGCTGCACTTCTTATTAATGAACCAATATTTCTTGGATCAGTAACTTCATCAAGACAGACAAATGTTAAATTATTTTTACCTTTTATAAATTGTTTCAGATCTGGTTGATCTAAATGCTCAATCTCTGCAACATACCCATTATGCATTAACTGTTCTTTTGAAGTATATTTGTCTAATTCTTTTTTGGATTTAAAGTAAACTTTAACATCTTCCAAAAGATTTTTATTTGGACTTTTTCTATGAATATTTTTTTTAGACTCCTCAGTCAAAAAGACTCTTAAAACCTTTCTTTTAGGATTTCTAAGAGCTTCAATAACTGCGTGTTGACCAACAATGAAAAATGATGATTTATTCATAAATTTGTATCTGTTTTATACGGTTTTTTTAATATTTTCCTATTAAATCACGTGTTGCATTTGCATAAATAAAATATATAAAACGCTTGTTATTTGAAGCTTTATTGAACAAGGGGACACTTCCCCAAAGGAGGGGTTCCAGAGCGGTCAAATGGGGCGGGCTGTAAACCCGTTGACTTCGGTCTTCGAAAGTTCGAATCTTTCCCCCTCCACCATTTAATAAATTTTAGATAACATGGAGTGTTACTCTTGGGGTTGTGCGGGTGTAGTTCAATGGTAGAACGCTAGCCTTCCAAGCTGGATGTAAGGGTTCGATTCCCTTTACCCGCTCCAAGAAATTAAAATTAGAAGAAACAAAAAAACTGAGGTAAAAACGTAATGTCAAAAGAAAAATTTGTAAGAAATAAACCCCACTGTAACATTGGGACTATTGGTCATGTCGACCATGGTAAAACAACTCTTACTGCCGCAATTACAAATGTATTAGCACAAGCTGGCGGTGGAACTGCAGTTGCTTATGATCAGATTGATAAAGCACCTGAAGAGAAAGAGAGAGGAATAACAATTTCAACAGCACACGTTGAGTATGAAACTGAAAAAAGACACTATGCGCACGTAGATTGTCCAGGTCACGCTGACTATGTTAAAAATATGATCACTGGTGCTGCACAAATGGATGGAGCAATCTTAGTTGTTAATGCAGCTGATGGTCCAATGCCACAAACAAGAGAACACATTCTCTTAGGAAGACAAGTTGGTATTCCTGCAATTGTTGTTTACTTAAACAAAGTAGACCAAGTTGACGATAAAGAAATGATTGAACTTGTTGAAGAAGAAATTAGAGAGCTTTTAACTTCATATAAATATCCAGGTGATAAAACACCAATCGTTAAAGGTTCAGCTTTAGCAGCAGTTGAAGGTAGAGACGATGAAATTGGAAAAAATTCAATTTTAGAATTAATGAAAGCTGTTGACGAACACATTCCACAGCCAGCTAGAGAAGTTGACAAACCATTCTTGATGCCAGTTGAGGATGTATTCTCAATTTCTGGAAGAGGAACAGTTGCAACAGGAAGAGTTGAGTCTGGTGTAATTAAAACCGGTGAGGAAGTTGAAATAGTTGGAATTAGAGAAACTAAAAAATCAGTTTGTACTGGAGTTGAGATGTTTAGAAAACTTTTAGATTCTGGTGAAGCTGGTGATAACGTTGGAATTTTACTGAGAGGTATTGAAAGAAACGATATTGAAAGAGGTCAAGTTCTTTGTAAGCCTGGTTCAATTACTCCACATACTAAATTTGAAGCTCAAGCTTATGTACTTAAAAAAGATGAGGGTGGAAGACATACTCCATTCTTTACTAAGTACAGACCACAGTTTTATTTTAGAACAACAGACGTTACAGGTGAAGTAGAATTACCAGCTGGTACTGAAATGGTAATGCCAGGTGATGATGCTAAATTTACTGTTAAACTAATTACACCAATTGCAATGGCAGAGAAATTAAACTTTGCAATCAGAGAAGGTGGAAGAACTGTTGGAGCAGGAGTAGTAACTAAAATTATAGAGTAACTCTATAAATAGGAGTGTAGCTCAATTGGTAGAGCGCCGGTCTCCAAAACCGGAGGCTGAGGGTTCGAGTCCCTCCGCTCCTGCCAATTTGAGCTTAGAAATTATGAGAAACCCAATAAAATTTATACAGGAAGTTAAACAAGAGGCTTTTAAAGTTACCTGGCCAACTTGGAAAGAGACATTGCAAGGTGCATTAATGGTTTTTGTAATGGCAGTTGTTATGTCTTTATTTTTTCTTCTGTTGGATCAGGTTTTGAAATTTTTCTTAGAACTTTTAC
The DNA here is from genome assembly GCA_902623415.1 of uncultured Pelagibacteraceae bacterium. GTDB lineage: Bacteria > Pseudomonadota > Alphaproteobacteria > Pelagibacterales > Pelagibacteraceae > Pelagibacter. The sequence goes on along the minus strand of CACNTU010000002.1, from coordinate 51,684 downwards.
TTAAAGTGAGCATATAATGAAAAATTGGTATATTGTTCAGTCTCACTCTAGTTTTGAAAATAAAGTAGCCTCATTAATAAAAGAAGAGGCTGATAAAGCTAAAATTGCTGATAAGTTTGAAGAGATTATTGTACCTACTCATGATGTTACTGAGGTTAAGAGAGGTAAAAGAATTCAAAGAAAAAAAAAATACTTTCCTGGATATGTGCTAATAAAAAGTGAGATGGATAATAACATTTATCATATGATTAAAAATATAAAGAGAGTAAGTGGTTTCTTGGGCACAAAAGGTATTCCGGTTCCAGTTTCAGATAAAGAAGTGGAGAAAATTTTAGGTCAGATTAAAGATGGTGTTGCTCAGCCAAAATCTGGCATAGATTACAGTGTAGGTGAAAAAGTTCAGGTTGTAGATGGACCATTTGCGTCATTTACGGGCATGATTGAAGAAATTGATGAAGAAAAAGCTAGACTTAAGGTGTCTGTTTCTATATTTGGTCGTCCTACACCAGTAGAATTAGAATATAATCAGGTTGAAAAGGTAAGTTAATGGCAAAAGAAATTAGTGGATTTATAAAATTACAAATTAAAGGTGGTCAAGCTAATCCAGCTCCTCCAGTTGGACCTGCATTAGGTCAACGTGGCGTGAATATCATGGAGTTTTGTAAAGCTTTCAATGATAAAACAAAATCAATGGCAGGCAAACCTGTTCCAGTCGAAATAACAGTTTATAAAGATAAAAAATTTGATTTTAAAATTAAATCTCCGCCAGCGTCTTTTTATATTAAAGAAGCAGTAAAACTTAAAGGTGGATCAAAAGAACCTGGAAGAAATATTGTTGCTTCAATTTCTAAAAAACAATTAGAGAGTATTGCAAAAGAAAAAATGAATGACTTAAATGCGCATGATGTTGAAGAAGCCATAAAAATTATTGCGGGATCTGCTAGATCAATGGGTATAGAGGTAAAAGAGTAATGGCATCTAAAAGATATAAAAAATTACCAGAAAAAACTAAAGACTTGAGTGCTGAGTCTATAGAAAAACTTTTGCCTGAACTTAAGAAAAACTGCACAACTAAATTTGATGAGTCTTTAGATTTAAGTTTTCAAATAAATAACAAACAAAAGAAAAGTGAAGTTAATATCAGAACAGTTGTTAATTTGCCTGGTGGAACAGGTAAGGAAGTTAAAGTTGCTGTAGTTTGTGAGGATAACAAAGCTCAAGACGCAAAAGACGCTGGTGCAGACATAGTGGGTGGTGATGAGTTTGTTGAAAGAATTAAAGGTGGAGAATTAAACTTTGAAAAATTAATTTGTACACCTGGAATGATGATTAAACTCTCTAAATTAGGAAAAGTTTTGGGTCCAAAAGGATTGATGCCTAATCCAAAGCTTGGTTCAGTTTCTGAAAATATTAAAGAAGCTGTAACTAATGCTAAATCTGGCCAAGTAGAAATTAGAAATGATAAAGATGGAAATATCGGAGTTAGTATTGGTAAAAAATCTTTTAGTGATGATCAACTATTAAAAAACTACAATGCAATTTTAGATGCTTTAGAGAAAGAAAAATCAAATAATACTTTAAAAGGTGATTTAATTAGAACCGTATTTGCTACATCAACAATGGGTGTTTCATATAAAGTTAAATTAGGGAAATCAATATAGTTATGATGAACAAAGAACAAAAGAAAAATTATATTGAAGAAATGACTAGTAAGTTTGAAAACAGTAAAGCTGTTATGGTTACCCATTACCAAGGTTTAACCATGAATCAGTTGGATGAATTAAGAGCTAAAATGAGAGAACATGGAATCATTTTCAAAATAACAAAAAACAGAATTACAAAATTGGCTTTGGAAAAAACAAAATGTAAAGATTTATCAAATTTATTTACTGGTCCTACGGCAGTTGCATTTGGAGAGGATGCCATAATGTCAGCAAGGATTCTTTCAAAATTTGCAAAAGATAACGAAAACTTAAAATTAATTGGTGGAATCATGGATAATGAGGTCTTGGATCAGGCCGGTGTCCAAAATGTAGCTAGTTTACCTACATTAGATGAAGCAAGAGCCAATATTGTAGGTATTTTGAATGCTTCTGCATCTAAATTAATCAGTATTTTGCTTGCACATTCAGAAAAAATGAGTAGTTTGTCGGCAGAAAATTCTGAAACACAACCCAAAGAGTAATACATATGCCTGACCTAAACAAAATTATTGAAGACTTATCAAGTTTGACTGTTGCAGAAGCAGCAGAACTTTCAAAACAATTAGAAGAAAAATGGGGTGTAACTCCAATGGCAGCAGCAGCTCCAGCAGCGGCAGGTGGTGCAGCTCCAGCAGAAGATAAAGATGATTTTACAATCATGTTAGTTTCTGCAGGTGATAAAAAAATTAATGTTATCAAAGAAGTAAGAGCAGCTACTTCATTAGGTTTAAAAGAAGCTAAAGATCTTGTAGAGGGAGCACCAAAAGAAGTTAAATCTGGTGTAAACAAAAAAGACGCTGAAGAGATTAAAGCTAAGTTAGAAGCTGCTGGCGCTAAAGTAGAACTTAAATAAATTAAATAGAAAGAATTCGAATACTGATTATTTTTAATCAGTATTTATAAACATAGATGCAATTATCTTTTACTGAAAAGAAAAACATTAGAAAAAGTTTTGGTAAACTAAAAGAAAGTTTATCTATACCCAACTTAATCGAAGTACAAAAAAATTCATATAAAGAATTAACAGAATTTAATGTTGAGGCAGCAGAACTCACAAAAGGTTTTGATAGAGTTTTTAAAAGTATTTTTCCTATTGAAGATTTAAATGATAAAGCAACTTTAGAGTATGTTTCATATAGATTAGAGAAACCAAAATTTGATGTTGAAGAATGTATAGCAAGAGGTCTCACATATTCATCAGCTCTTAAGTGTACTTTAAGGTTGGTGGTTTACGAAATCGATCAAGAAAATAATACAAAAGATATTTTATCAGCTAAAGAGCAAGAAGTTTATATGGGTGAAGTTCCCATGATGACTAATAGTGGAACTTTTATAACTAACGGTGTTCAAAGAGTTGTAGTAAACCAAATGCACAGAAGTCCAGGTGTATTTTTTGATCATGATAAAGGCAAAACACATGCAAGTGGAAAGCTTTTATTTAATTGTAGAGTAATACCTAATAGAGGTTCTTGGCTAGATTTTGAGTATGATGTTAAAGATTTTTTATATTTTAAAATTGACAGAAAAAAGAAAATTTTTTCATCTACTTTGTTGTTAGCTTTAGGTTATACAAAATCAGAAATAGTAGATGAGTTCTATGAAAGTGAACAATATAATTACGACCCAAAAACAGAAAAATGGAAAACTAAATTTAATCCAGAAAATTACAAAGCAAAAAATTTCTCAGAAGAGGTAGTTGATGCAAAAACTGGTGAAGTAGTAATTAAACTAGGTGATAAGATTAATTTTTTAAGTGCAAAAAAATTAGCTAACGATGGTTTAAAAGACATACTAGTTTCTAGAGAGTCTTTGTTTGGTAAATTTTTACACAGAGATGTAAAAATTAATGAAGAAGAAGATGGTGTATTAAAAATTGGAACTGAATTAAATGATACATTTATTCAACAAATTTTAGATGCAAATATACATACACTTCAAATTTCTGTTACAAACTCTATAAATAAAGGGCCTTATCTACTTACAACTATTTTAGCTGACAAAAACAATACTAAAGACGAAGCTATCACGGAAATTTATAAAATGTTAAGACCTGGTGAGCCGCCAACTATAGAGATAGCAACTCAAATATTTAATAATCTTTTCTTTAGCTCAGACAGATATGATTTATCTGATGTAGGAAGAGTTAAAATGAACTCAAGATTAAACCAAGAATGTTCTGATAAAATTACCATATTAAGAAATGACGATATCATAGCAATTATTCATAAAATGCTCGATTTACGTGATGGTAAAGACGATGTTGATGACATTGATCACCTAGGAAATAGAAGAGTTCGTTCTGTTGGAGAGCTAGTTGAGAACCAAGCTAGAATTGGTGTTTACAGAATGGAAAGAGCAATTAAGGAAAAAATGACAACTTTAGATGTTGAGTCAGCAATGCCACAAGATCTAATTAATGCAAAACCATTAACAGTTTCATTGAAAGATTTTTTTGCAAGTTCACAACTTTCTCAGTTTATGGATCAAACAAATCCTTTATCTGAAATTACTCATAAAAGAAGAGTTTCAGCGTTAGGTCCAGGTGGTTTAACAAGAGAAAGAGCAGGTTTTGAAGTCAGGGATGTCCATCCAACTCACTATGGAAGAATTTGTCCAATTGAAACACCAGAGGGTCCAAATATTGGTTTGATTAATAGTTTATCTACTTATGCAAAAATTAATAAGTATGGATTTATTGAAAGTCCATATAAAAAAGTCAAAGACGGTGTTGTTCAAGATAAAGTAGAATACTTATCAGCAATGGAAGAAACAAAATTCACTATTGCTCAAGCAAATACAAAACTTGATAAAAATGGAAAAATTACTGAAGAACTAGTTTCATGCAGACAAAATCTAAACTTTCTTTTAGCTAAACCTGACTCTATTGATTACATTGACGTTTCACCAAAACAATTAGTTTCAGTTGCAGCATCATTAATACCATTCTTAGAAAATGATGATGCAAACAGAGCCTTAATGGGATCAAACATGATGAGGCAGGCAGTTCCATTATTAAAACCCGAGTCTCCGCTTGTTGGTACAGGTATTGAAAGTGATGTTGCTTTAGACTCTGGTGTAACTATTGTTGCTAAGCGTGATGGGATTGTTGATAAAATAGATGGTAAAAGAATTGTTATAAAAGTAACAGAAGAAACAGATTTTAGTAAGTCTGGTGTAGATATATATAACCTTCAAAAATTTAAAAGATCAAACCAAAATACTTGTATAAATCAAAGACCACTAGTTAGAGTTGGTGATAAAGTAAAATCTGGAGATATCATTGCCGACGGTCCTTCAACGAAATTAGGCGAACTTGCCTTAGGTAAGAATGTTACAGTAGCTTTCATGCCATGGCAGGGTTACAACTTTGAAGACTCGATCCTTATTTCAGAAAGATGTGTTACAGATGACGTATTTACATCTGTTCATATTGTTGAATACGAAATAATGGCGAGAGATACAAAGCTTGGTGAAGAGGAAATAACAAGAGATATACCAAATGTGAATGAAGAGGCTTTAAAAAACCTTGATGAATCAGGAATAGTTTATATTGGTGCGGAGGTAAATGCTGGAGATATTTTAGTAGGTAAAGTTACTCCAAAAGGAGACTCAGCATCTGGTCCAGAAGAAAAATTATTAAGATCAATTTTTGGAGAAAAAGCTATTGATGTAACCGATACATCTTTAAGAATGTCTAGAGGATCAAGTGGAACAGTAGTTGATGTAAGAGTATTCAATAGACATGGAATTGAGAAGGACGAAAGATCAATAACAATTGAAAGAGCTGAAATTGAGCAAGTTCAACAAGATAAAATTGTTGAGGAAGAAATATTAGAAAGAAGTATTAAACAAAGAGCTTCACAATTCCTATCAGGATCGTCTTTAAATAAAAAAGTAAAAGATTTATCAGAAGGAACTAAGTTAGATTTTGATACAATTAATACATTATCAATTAATGATGTTTTCAAAATCACAGTAGGAAATGTAAATGACGAGGCAACATTAGCTCAATTAAAAGATCAATATAATAAAGCGAAACAAGACATAACTGAGAGATTTGAAGATAAAGTTTTAAAAATTAGAAGTGGTGATGATTTATTACCAAGTGTTATGAAAATGGTAAAAGTATTCGTTGCTATCAAAAGAAGATTAAGACCTGGTGATAAAATGTCTGGAAGACACGGAAATAAAGGAGTTGTAAGTAAGATTGTACCTGTTGAAGATATGCCTTACAGAGAAGACGGCAGACCGGTTGACATTGTATTAAATCCTCTGGGTGTTCCAAGTAGGATGAACGTTGGACAGATTTTAGAGACGCATTTAGGTTGGGCATGTAAAGAATTTGGTGAACAAGTTAAAAATTTAGTAAATGAAAATAACAAAAAAATTGAAAGAACAGAAAAAATCGAAAAATTTTTAAAATCAGTTTATGGAGAAGAAATTTTCAACGAAAAAGTAGATAAATTAAGTAAGAGTGAATTCAAAGATCTTTGTGAAAATTTACAAAATGGTATCGCAATCTCAACACCTGTTTTTGATGGTGCTAAAGAAAAAAATGTTACTGAGATGCTTGAACTGGCAAATCTACCAGGATCAGGACAAACTTATTTATGGGATGGAAGAACAGGAGAGAAATTTGATAGACCGGTTACTGTTGGAATAATTTACATGCTAAAACTTCATCACTTAGTTGAAGATAAAATTCATGCAAGATCTACTGGACCTTACAGTTTGGTTACACAACAACCTCTTGGTGGTAAAGCACAGTTAGGTGGTCAAAGATTTGGTGAAATGGAAGTGTGGGCTCTTGAAGCATATGGTGCATCATATACATTACAGGAAATTTTAACTGTTAAATCCGATGACGTTGCAGGAAGAGTTAAAGTTTATGAGACTATAGTTAAAGGTGAAGAAAACTTTGAGTCAGGTATACCAGAGTCGTTTAACGTTTTAGTTAAAGAGATTAAATCATTAGCATTAAATGTGGAGCTTAATTAATGAAAAAAGAATTAACAGATCTATTTAAGGGCAGCGAAATTTCAGAAGCTCAAAATTTTAATAGCATTAAAATTTCACTTGCTAGCCCAGAGAAAATTAAATCTTGGACATTTGGTGAAATTAAAAAGCCTGAAACAATTAATTATAGAACGTTTAGACCTGAAAAAGATGGTTTATTCTGCGCAAGGATTTTTGGACCAATAAAAGATTATGAGTGTTTATGCGGCAAGTATAAACGAATGAAATTTAGAGGAATTATCTGTGAGAAATGTGGTGTTGAGGTTACAAAATCAAATGTAAGAAGAGAAAGAATGGGCCACATTAACCTTGCAACACCGGTTGCACATATTTGGTTCTTGAAGTCTCTTCCAAGCAGAATTGCCTTAGCAGTAGACATGAAATTAAAAGAAATAGAGAGAGTCCTTTATTTTGAAAACTTTATTGTAATAGAACCTGGTTTAACTGGTTTACAAAAAAATCAACTTTTAAATGAGGAAGAATTAGCAAAATACCAGGATGAGTTTGGTGAAGAAAGTTTTACAGCGGGAATTGGAGCAGAAGCTGTTCTTGAGATGCTGAAAAATTTAGATTTAGAATTTGAAAGAAAAAATCTTGTTAGCTTTATTAAAGATACTAAATCAAAAGTTAATGAAGAAAGAGCAATTAAAAGATTAAAATTAATAGAGTCATTTATTGAAACAGGTCAAAAACCTGAGTGGATGATTATGACTGTTGTACCAGTTATACCACCAGAATTAAGACCATTAGTTCCTCTAGACGGTGGAAGATTTGCCACTTCAGATCTTAACGATCTATATAGAAGGGTAATAAATAGAAATAACAGATTGAAAAGATTAATGGATCTTAAAGCCCCAGATATTATTGTAAGAAATGAAAAAAGAATGCTTCAAGAGTCTGTAGATGCTCTATTTGATAATGGTAGAAGAGGTAGAGTAATTACAGGTACAGGTAAGCGACCACTTAAATCTCTCGCTGAAATGCTAAAAGGTAAACAAGGAAGATTTAGACAAAATTTATTGGGTAAAAGAGTTGATTATTCAGGAAGATCAGTAATTGTTGTTGGTCCAGATTTAAAATTACATGAGTGTGGTTTGCCTAAAAAAATGGCTTTAGAATTATTTAAACCATTTTTGTATGCAAGATTAAATAAATTAGGATTAGCATCAACAATCAAGCAAGCTAAAAAATTAGTTGAAAAAGAAACAAATGCAGTTTGGGACGCTTTAGAATTAATAGTTAGAGAGCATCCGGTACTTTTAAATAGAGCACCAACACTTCATAGACTTGGAGTTCAAGCATTTGAGCCAAAATTAATTGAAGGAGATGCAATTGAATTACACCCTTTAACTTGTGCAGCATTTAACGCTGACTTTGATGGTGACCAAATGGCAGTTCACGTTCCATTAAGTTTAGAAGCTCAATTAGAAGCAAGAATATTAATGTTATCTACAAATAATATTCTTTCTCCATCAAATGGTAAACCAATTATTGTTCCGAGTCAGGATATGATTTTAGGAATTTACTATCTTTCACAAGAACCTATATCCGATAAACCAGCAGGATACTTTACAAACTCAGATCAAATTGAATTTGCATTATCATCTGGCCAAATAAATGTACATAGTACTATCATTTCAAGATTTGAAACTGTAGATGATCAAGGTAATAAAAAAATGGAAAAATACACTTCTACAGCTGGAAGATTTTTATTAGCAAATTTATTACCTAAAAATAGCAACATTAAGTTCTCTTTAGTAGATAGATTATTACCTAAAAAAGTAGTTTCAGAAATAATTGATGTTGTTTTTAGATTTTGTGGTCAAAAAACAACTGTAATTTTCTGTGACAAGCTTAAAGATTTAGGATTTAAACACGCATTTAAAGCAGGAATTTCGTTTGGAAAAGACGATCTTGTAATCCCTGAAAATAAAACTCAATTAATTGATGATACTAAGAAATTAATTGCAGATTATGAAACTCAATATGCTGAAGGTTTAATTACAAGAGGCGAAAAATACAACAAAGTTGTTGATGCTTGGTCTAAGTGTACAGATAAAGTTGCTGGAGAAATGATGAAAGGAATTTCAGCTACAGAAAAAACTGATGAAGGATTGAAAATAAATTCTGTATTTATGATGGCAGATAGTGGAGCGAGAGGATCTGCTGCTCAAATGAAACAATTAGCTGGTATGAGAGGTTTGATTGCTAAACCTTCAGGTGAAATTATTGAAAGCCCAATTATTTCAAACTTTAAAGAGGGATTAACTGCTTTGGAGTATTTCAACTCAACACACGGAGCTAGAAAAGGTTTAGCAGATACAGCGCTTAAAACAGCTAGTTCTGGATATTTAACGAGAAGACTTTGTGATGTAGCTCAAGATTTAACTGTTACCAAAAAAGCTTGTGACTGTAAAAATCCAGGATTTATCGAACTCTCTGAAATTTTAGAAGGTGGTAATGTAGTAGTAAGCCTTTCTGAAAGAGCGCTTGGTAGAGTTACATTTGATGAGATTAAACATCCTTTAACTGGTGAAGTAATAATCAAAAAACAAACCATGATCGATGAGGCTGGATGTGATAAAATTGATGCTGCAGGGGTAAAATCAATAAAAGTTTACTCAGTAATGACTTGTGGTTCAAAAGAAGGTGTTTGTGCTACTTCTTACGGAAGAGATTTATCTAGAGGTAAAATGGTTCATGTTGGTGAAGCTATTGGAATGATTTCCGCACAGTCAATCGGTGAACCAGGAACACAGTTAACAATGAGAACTTTCCACGTAGGTGGAACTGCCTCTGTTAAACAGGACTCACAAATTGTAACTAAAAATGAAGGAACATTAAAAATTATAAACTCAAATATATTAGAGGACTCTAAAAAGAATTTAATTGTAATGGGTAGAAATACTCAGCTTTCAATTGAGGATGATAATGGAGTTCAAATTGCAGTTTATAAAGTTGCATATGGATCAAGATTATTTTTTAATAACGGTGATAAAGTAAAAGCGAATACTAAGATATGTGAATGGGATCCTTACACAACACCAGTTATAGCAGAGAAAAGTGGTACAGCTAGTTATGTAGATCTAATTGATGGTGTTTCAATTCAAGAAACTACTGACGATGCAACAGGAATTTCTTCTAAATCAGTAATTGATTGGAGAGGTCAATCAAAAAGCACTGATTTAAAACCTAGAATTACTCTAAGAGATGAAAAAGGAAATGTGATTAAAAAAGCTGATGATAATGAGGCTAGATATTATTTAGTACCAGATTCGATTTTATCAATTAAAGACGGTCAAAAAGTTTATGCAGGTGACGTAATTGCAAGATTGCCAAAGGAAACTACAAAAACAAAAGATATTACTGGAGGTCTTCCAAGAGTTGCTGAGTTATTTGAAGCTAGAAAAGCTAAGGACAGTGCAATCATTGCCGAAAATGATGGAAGTGTTGTTTTTGGTAAAGAGGTAAGAGGTAAACAAAGAGTATCTATTGTTCCTGAAGATGGATCAGAACCTTCAAATTATTTAATTCCAAAAGGTAAACATATCAATTTCAACCCTGGTGAAAAAATTCAAAAAGGAGAATATCTTTTAGATGGCCAACCATTGCCACATGATATTTTAAGAATTTTAGGAATAAAAGAATTAACAGAATATTTTGTTAACCAAGTTCAAGAAGTCTATAGATTACAGGGTGTAATAATAAACGATAAACACATCGAAACTATCTTAAGACAAATGCTTAAAAAAGTTGAAGTTAAATTATCAGGGGACTCAAGTTATTTACCTGGTGAAGTAGTTGACAGAATTAAGTTTGATAATACCAATGAAAAATTAGTAGCAGAGGGTAAAACACCAGCTGTTGGTGAGAGAGTTCTAATGGGCATCACTAAAGCTTCACTTCAAACTGAATCTTTTATTTCAGCAGCTTCTTTCCAAGAAACTACAAGGGTACTAACCGATGCTGCAATTAAAGGAAAAGTTGATCCATTAAATGGTCTAAAAGAAAACGTAATTGTTGGAAGATTAGTTCCAGCAGGTACTGGTAATATTAAAAATAGATGGAACAATAAAGCTCTAGAAGATGATAATAATTTCTTAGCAGAGCAGGATAAAATAGAAGCCTCAGAACCTGAAGAAACACAGGCAAATTAATAAAAAAATCGCCTAAAAATTGCAGTTTTAGTTTGACAAAGAGCTATTAATAAGTAATTTGGCGATGTTTTTGGTTGGAATGTAGTACTTCTAACAGTACTAAACGCTGCCACAAAATAACCTGTCAGTTATTTTCATCTAAAAATAAATTAATTAATTTTAAAAAATTTATGCCAACTATTAATCAGTTGTTAAGAAAAAAAAGAGTTAAGCCAGCTGCTAGGAACAAAGTTCCTGCTCTACAAAAACAACCTTTAAAGAGAGGTGTTTGTGTTAAAGTTTATACAACAACACCTAAGAAACCAAACTCTGCATTAAGAAAAGTTGCTAGAGTGAGATTGTCAAATGGATTTGAAGTTACAGCTTATATTCCTGGAGAAGGTCATAACCTTCAAGAACACTCAGTAGTACTGATTAGAGGCGGTAGGGTAAAAGATTTACCAGGTGTTCGTTATCATATTTTAAGAGGTAATTTAGATACCCAAGGTGTTGCAAATAGAAAACAAAGAAGATCTTTATACGGAACAAAAAAAGGTAAATAATGTCTAGAAAAAAAACTCAACCAAAAAAAAATGTAGTTCCAGATCCAAAATTCAAATCAACTATTATTCCTAAATTAATCAACAATATCATGTATGACGGCAAAAGAGGTATTGCTGCTAAAATAGTTTATGACGCTATAGATAAAATTAAAACAAAAACTAAAGATGAACCAATTAATATTTTTAATGAGGCAATTAACAATATCAAACCAACTGTAGAAGTTAGATCTAGAAGAGTTGGTGGTGCAACTTATCAAGTTCCTGTTGAGGTAAAAAGCAAAAGAGCACAAGCCTTAGCTATCAGATGGTTAGTTGAGTCAGCAAGAAAAAGAAAAGATAAACACATGGCAGATAAAATTTTTAATGAGCTTTACGATGCTTATGAAAAAAAGGGTGCTGCTGTTAAAAAAAGAGAGGATGTACATAAAATGGCAGAGTCTAATAAGGCATTTGCTCATTTTAGGTGGTAATAAGATATGGCTAGAACTCATTCATTAGATAAATATAGAAACATTGGGATCATGGCCCATATAGATGCTGGTAAAACAACTACCACAGAAAGAATTTTATATTACACAGGTAAAAGTCATAAAATTGGTGAAGTGCACGATGGTGCAGCAACAATGGATTGGATGGAACAAGAACAAGAAAGAGGTATTACAATTACTTCCGCAGCAACTACTTGTTTTTGGAATGATCACAGAGTTAACATTATAGACACTCCAGGTCACGTAGACTTTACTATTGAAGTAGAAAGATCTTTAAAAGTTTTAGATGGTGCAGTAGCTGTTTTTGATGGTGTAGCAGGTGTAGAACCACAATCCGAAACAGTGTGGAGACAAGCGGATAAATACAAAGTTCCAAGAATTTGTTTTGTAAATAAGCTTGATAGAACAGGCGCTGATTTCTTTAGATGTGTAGACATGATTAGAGATAGATTGGGCGCTAAGCCATTAGTATTACAAGTTCCTATTGGAATTGAAGCTTCTTTAACTGGAGTTGTTGATTTAGTTAAAATGAAAGCTCAAGTTTGGAAAAATGAGGCTTTAGGTGCAGAATGGGAATACAAAGATATTCCTGATGATCTTAAAGAAATAACTGAAAAGTATAGAACAGAATTAATCGAAACTGCTGTAGAACAAGATGAAAAATTAATGGAATCTTACTTAAATGGAGACGAAATTAAGGAAGAAGATTTAGTTAAATGTATAAGAAAAGGAACATTAAATTTTAGTTTTGTTCCAGTTTTAACTGGATCTGCCTTTAAAAATAAAGGTGTTCAGCCTTTACTAGATGCAGTTGTCAACTACTTACCAAGTCCGGTTGATATTGGTTCAATTAAAGGAACAAAAGTTGGATCAGAAGATGAAATAGAAATGAAATTTGATGATGGTTCATCTTTTTCTGGTTTAGCATTTAAAGTTGCAAACGATCCTTTTGTAGGTTCTTTAACATTCGTTAGAATTTATTCTGGTACAATTAAGTCTGGAACTGCCGTATACAACTCTTCATCTGATAAGGAAGAAAGAGTTGGTCGTATGCTTTTAATGCATGCTAATTCAAGAGAAGATATTAAAGAAGCTAATGCAGGTGATATTGTTTCACTAGCAGGATTAAAAAATACTATGACTGGTCACACTTTATGTGACAAAGAAAATCCAGTGTTGTTAGAGCCAATGGAATTCCCAGAGCCAGTAATTGAAATTGCTGTAGAGCCAAAAACAAAAGGTGACCAAGAAAAAATGGGTGAAGCTTTAGCAAGATTAGCTAAGGAGGATCCGTCATTTAGAGTTTCTTCAGATGAAGAGTCAGGTCAAACAATTATTAAAGGTATGGGTGAACTTCACTTAGATATTATTGTTGATCGAATGAAAAGAGAATTTAAAGTTGAAGCAAACGTAGGTGCTCCACAAGTTGCTTACAGAGAAACTATAGAAAAATCTGCTGAGTATGAATACATACATAAAAAACAAAGTGGTGGTGCTGGTCAGTTTGCTAAAGTAAAATTATTTGTTGAACCTCAAGAACCTGGAAAAGGAAGAGAAGTTGAAAGTGCAATTAAAGGTGGTGCTATTCCAAAAGAATTTATTCCTGGTGTTGAAAAAGGTATTGAAACTGTTTCTGATAGTGGAATTTTGGCAGGTTTCCCAATGATTGATTATAAAGTAACTATTGTTGATGGTTTACATCACGATGTTGACTCAAGCGTTTTAGCTTTTGAACTTGCAAGTAGAGCATGTTTTAAAGAAGCTTGTACTCAAGGTGGTTTAAAACTTTTAGAACCAATAATGAGAGTAGAAGTTGTTACTCCTGAAGATTATATGGGAGACGTTATTGGAGATTTAAATAGTAGAAGAGGTCAAATTAGTACTCAAGAGCAAAGAGGAAATGCCACTGTAATTACAGCTATGGTTCCTCTAGCAAATATGTTCGGTTATATAAATAATCTTAGATCAATGTCACAAGGTAGAGCGCAATATTCAATGTTCTTTGATCATTATTCAAAAGTCCCACAAAACGTTCAAGACGAAGTAACTAAAAAGGTAGCTGGATAATGGAAAAGCAAAATATAAGAATAAAATTAAGAGCTTACGATAATAAGGTTCTAGACGCTTCTACAGAGGAAATTGTAAACACAGTAAAAAGAACTGGGGCTACAATTAAAGGACCTATTCCATTACCTACAAGAATTGAAAGATATACTGTATTAAGATCACCTCACATAGATAAGAAAAGTAGAGAACAATTTGAATCAAGAACACACAAAAGATTAATAGATATTATTGAACCAACACCACAAACTGTAGAAGCTTTGATGAAACTTGATTTGGCTTCTGGTGTAGATGTGGAGATAAAAATTTAATCATGAGCGAGATAGCTTTATTAGGAAAAAAAATAGGAATGACGAGAGAATTCTATAAATCTGGTCAATTAGTTCCTGTAACAGTGCTTAAGGTTGAAAAAGCTAGAGTTATTCAGGTTATTGAAGAGGAAAAAAGAGGATATAAAGCTGTTCAACTTGGATATGGAAAAATTAAAAATTCAAAATTAACAAAAGCAATGAAAGGTGTTTTTTCCAAAAAAAATACTGAAGCTAAGAAAAAATTAAAAGAATTTAGAGTAAATGATACATCTGTTTACAAAGAGGGAAACGAGTTTGGTTTAGAAATATTCAAAGATATTAAATTTGTAGACACAAGATCAAAGACAATTGGTAAAGGTTTTGCAGGTGCAATGAAAAGACATAATTTTGGTGGCTTAAGAGCCAGTCACGGTGTTTCAATATCTCATAGAGCACATGGTTCAACTGGGCATAGTCAAGATCCAGGAAAAGTTTTTAAAGGAAAAAAAATGGCTGGTCATATGGGTGACAAGCTAAGAACAATGCAAAATATTGAAATAATAAAAACGGACTTAGAAAATGAACTTCTTTACTTAAAAGGATCAATACCTGGTTCAAAAAATTCTGAAGTAATGGTTAAAAAATCAATAAAAAATATAAGCAAAATGACAATTGGTGAGAAACAAGCAGCTGCTGAAGAGGCTAAAAAAACACCTGAGAAAAAGAAAAAATAATGAAATTAGATAAAATTAGTATAGACGGGAAAAAAGATAGTATTGAAGTTTTGGATAAGATTTTTTCTGCAAAAATTAATCATAGATTAGTTAGCGCTGTTCTTTATAAAACAAATGCTAATTACAAAGGAAGACATGCCAAAACTAAACAACAAAATGAGGTAAAAGGACCAACTTCAAAAATATATGCTCAAAAAGGGACTGGTGGTGCAAGGCATGCTAGTAGAAAAGCTCCTATATTTGTTGGTGGAGGTATTGCTCATGGACCAAAAGGTGAATTAGCATACAAGAAAAGAAAATTAAATAAAACTGAGAAAAAACAGAGCGTAGCTTCATTAATTACTGAAAAAAATAATAATAAAAATTTATTAATCTTAAATGATTTTAGTTCTGAAATTAAAAAAACAAAAGAAATGAATTCAATTATTAATAAACTTGAAATTAAAAATTCACTAATAATTTTGGATAAAAATTCTAAAGAAAAAATTGAAAAATCAGTGAGAAATATTCCAAATGTTAAAGTTACTGATGTAAATCATTTTAGTGCTTACGATATTATTAAATTTAAAAAAGTTGTTTTCACAGAAAGTTCAGTGAAAGAATTAGAAAAGAGATATTCATAAAATGGAAAAAATTCATTTATACGACAAAATTCTATCACCTGTGGTTACTGAGAAATCAACTAACTTGTCTGAACTGAATAAAATTGTTTTTAAAGTTCCAGATGGTGCAAATAAAAAAAATTTAAAAAAAAATATTGAAAAAATATTTAAAGTTAATGTGACTAAGATAAATATTATAAACAAACAAAACAGAACAAAAGTTACCAGAGGCAAAAAAGTAAAAGTATCTGGATATAAAAAAGCAATAATTACTTTAAAAAAAGGTCAGAGCATTGATCTAACAACAGGAATTTAATAAATGGCATTAAAAACTTTTAAACCATATACAAAATCAACAAGAGGTACCATTTTAGTTGATAGAACTGGTTTATGGAAAGGTAAACCATTCAAGACCCTAGTTTCACCTAAAAATGCAATGAAAGGTAGAAATAATAATGGTCATATCACCTCTATTAATAGAGCTGGTGGACATAAAAAAATGTACAGACATGTGGATTTTTATCGAAAAAAATTCGACATGGAAGCCACAGTTGAAAGAATTGAATATGATCCAAATAGATCATGCTACATTATGTTAGTTAAATTTGAGGATGGTACTCACTCATATTTCTTAGCACCACAAAAAATTAAAGTTGGAGATAAAGTTGAAAGCGGTTCCAAAAAAGAAATTAAAGTAGGTAACTGTATGCCTTTGCAAGACATTCCAGTAGGTGTCAATATACATAATGTTGAGATACAGCCAGGTGGTGGTGGAAAAATTGCTAGAGCAGCTGGTTCATCAGTTACTATTAGTGGTCTAGATGGAAACTATAGTTTAATAAAACTAGCCTCAGGTGAAGTGAGAAAAATAGATTCAAGAGCTTTAGCTACAATTGGAATTTTAAGTAATCCAGATCAAAAAAACATTAAAATTGGAAAAGCAGGTAGATCAAGATGGTTGGGTAGAAGACCTCATACTAGGGGTGTTGTTAAAAACCCAGTTGATCACCCACATGGAGGTGGAGAAGGAAAATCAGCTGGAGGAAGACATCCAGTTTCACCAACAGGACAATCTGCTAAAGGTTTAAAAACTCGAGATAATAAAAGAACAGATAAATTTATAGTTAAGAGAAGAAATAAGAGGAAGGATACTAAGTAATGGCTAGAGCAGTTTGGAAAGGTCCGTTTGTAGAAGAAAGCTTGATGAAGAAAGTCGACAAGTATAAAGATGATCCAAAGAAAATTCCTATTAAAACTTGGTCAAGAAAATCTACAATTTTACCGGACTTTGTAGGGGTAAGTTTCCAAATTTATAATGGTAAAAAATTTATACCAATAACAGTTTCAGAAGATATGGTTGGACATAAATTAGGTGAGTTTGCGCCAACAAGAACGTTCTTTGGTCATACACCGGCTGATAAAAAAGCTAAACCAGCAACAGCAGAGAAGAAATAATTATGGGTAAGAAAAAGAAAATAGATAAATCTAACGAAAAAACAGTGAAGTCTGTTAATAACGGTATTAGATCAAGTGTTAGAAAGTTAAATCCAATACTTAGAAGTATCGTTGGTAAAAAAGTTGATGTTGCAATTAGAGATTTACAGTTTTCAGAAAAAAGAGTTACTAGAGATGTTAGAAAAACAATTAGCTCTGCAGTTGCCAATGCTGAAAATAATTTTCAATACGATATTGATAAATTAATAGTTAAAGAAGCATATTGTGGAAAAAAAATAGTTATGAAAAGATTTAGACCAAGAGCCAAAGGAAGAGCAGCACCAATATTAAAACCTTGGTCAACTGTTACAATAATTTTATCAGAAGCAAAACAAATGGAGAAACATGGGACAAAAAGTTAATCCGGTAGGTTTTAGATTAGGTGTCAACAGAGGTTGGGACTCTGTATGGTATGCTAAGAAAAAAGATTTTGGAAATTATCTAATCGAAGATTTTAAAATTAGGGAATATATCAAGAAAAATGTAATTAATTCAGGTGTATCCAAGGTTATGATCGAAAGAACATCTAATAAGTGTTATGTCACAATTTATACTTCTAGACCAGGATTTGTAATTGGTAAAAAAGGAAGTGATATAGACAAAATTAAAAACAATCTTTCAAAATTAACTTCAAATGAAGTTAATCTAAATATTAAAGAAGTTAAAAAACCTGAAACAAATGCTTATTTAGTAGCTGAAAACATAGCTCAACAGCTTGTTAAAAGAATTTCTTATAGAAGAGCTATGAAAAGAGCAATGCAATCATGTATTAGACTAGGAGCAAAAGGAATTAAAGTATCAGTTAGTGGAAGACTTGGTGGAAATGAAATAGCTAGAACAGAGTGGTTAAGAGATGGAAGCATTCCATCACATACTTTAAGAGCTGATATAGATTATGCAGAGGCAGAGGCTCTTACAACATATGGAATTATTGGTATTAAAGTTTGGATTTATAAAGGTGAAGTTTTTGCTAGAGAATTTAGCCAAGAGACAAACAAGGTAACACCAAAGGAAGGTAAACAATAATGCTTCAACCAGTAAGAACAAAGTGGAGAAAAGCGCATAAAGGTAGAATTCATGGTAATGCTACTAGAGCAAGTACTATTAATTATGGTGCTTACGCATTAAAAGCTTTACAGCCTGAAAGAGTTACAGGAAAACAGATTGAAGCTGCAAGAGTAGCTTTAACAAGACATATGAAAAGACAAGGTAGAGTTTGGACAAGAATATTTCCAAATATACCAGTTTCAAAAAAACCTATTGAAGTCAGAATGGGTAAAGGAAAGGGTTCACCTGAGTACTTTGCATGTAGAGTAAAACCAGGACGAATATTATTTGAAGTTGATGGTGTTTCGGAGCAAATTGCAAAAGAAGCACTGTACAAAGCATCAGCAAAATTACCTATAAAGACTAAAACAATTAAGAGATTTGCATAATGAAAAAACAAGAAATTAAAAAATTATCAAAGGACGAAATTGTGAAGAATATTAATAAGCTTAAAAAAGATCTTTTTAATTTCAGATTTCAAAAAATGAATTCACAAGTAACAAACCCAGCAAAGATTGGGGAAACTAGAAAAACAATAGCAAGATTAAAAACAATTTTAAAAGGAAAAGCAAATGCCTAAAAAAATACTTACAGGTGTAGTTATAAGCGATAAACCAAATAAAACAGTTACTGTTATGGTAGAACGTAAATATTCTCACCCAGTTCTAAAAAAAGTAATTAGAGTTAGAAAAAACTATAACGCCCATGATGAAAATAATAAGTTCAAAACTGGTGATAAGGTTTCAATTATTGAGAGCAAACCTTTTTCTAAAAATAAAAAATTTCAAGTTATGGAGAGTAGAAAGTAATGATTGGTGTTCAAACAGAATTGCAAGTAGCTGATAATACTGGTGCAAAAAGAATTGAGTGCATTAAAGTTCTAGGTGGATCAAAAAGAAGATACGCTAGTATTGGTGATACAATTGTAATTGCAGTTAAAGAGGCGATACCTAAAGGGAAAGTTAAAAAAGGATCTGTCCATAAAGCTGTAGTTGTGAGAGTTAAAAAGGGAATTCACAGAAATGATGGTTCTAAAGTAAGATTTGATAATAATGCCGCTGTCCTAGTTGATGACAAAGGCGAGCCAGTGGGAACAAGAATTTTTGGTCCAGTTACAAGAGAATTAAGAAGCAGAGGTCAAATGAAAATTATTTCTTTGGCACCGGAGGTTTTATAATGATTAAAAAAGGTTTGAAAGTAAGAGTTTTAACTGGAAAAGATAAAAAAAAAGAAGGTGAGGTTATTGAAATTGATAGAGTTAATAACAGAGCTAAAGTTAAAGAAATAAATATGGCTAAAAAACACGTTAAAACAACAAAAGAGAAAAAAGGTGGAATTTTTCCAAAGGAAAGCTTTATCCATATTTCTAACTTAAAACTAATTGATGAAAAAGCGGCTAAGAAAAAAGAGGCTAAAAAATAATGACACCAAGATTAAAAGAAATATTCAATAAAGAAATACAGCCTGCATTAAAAGAACAGTTTGGTTTTAAAAATATTTACATGACTCCAAGAATTGAAAAAATTGTTTTAAATATGGGTCTCGGTTTAGATGCCACAGACTCTAAAATTATAAAATCATGTGAAGAAGATATGGCTAAAATTACTGGACAAAAACCAGTTACAACAAAATTTAAAAAATCAGTAGCTAATTTTAAAACTAGAAAAGGATCAAATGCTGGTTTAAAGGTAACATTAAGAAAAAATAGAATGTATGAATTCTTAGATAGATTGGTGAATATAGCATTACCAAGGATTAAAGATTTTAGAGGTTTGTCATCAAAAGGCTTTGATAAATTTGGTAATTATACATTTGGAATTAAAGAGCATATAATTTTTCCAGAAGTAAGCTTTGATAGAGCAGACAAAGTTAGAGGTTTAGATATAGTAATAGTTATAAAAGCAATCAACAAAGAGCATAGTTTTGCATTACTAGAAAAAATGAATTTTCCATTTATTAAAAAAGGAGATAATTAAACATGGCAAAGTTAAGCGCTGTTAATAAAAATAAAAAAAGAATTAAGCTTTCAGATAGGCTTTATAAGAAAAGACAAACATTAAAGAAGATTGTAATGGATAAAAAGATTCCACTAGAAGAAAGATTTAAAGCGCAACAAAAATTATCTAAACTGCCAAGAAACTCGGCTAAAACAAGAGTTATGAATAGATGCGAGATTACTGGAAGACCTCATGGTGTTTACAGAAAATTAAAGATTTCAAGAATTGCATTAAGACAATTAGGATTACAAGGAAAGATACCTGGTTTAGTTAAATCTAGCTGGTAGAAAGGAAAATTATGAGTTTAAGTGACCCGATAGGAGATATGATTGCAAGAGTGAAGAACGCTCAAGCCAGAAATCATAAAAAAGTTGAATTACCTTCATCTAATTTTAAAACAAAAATTGCAGATATACTTAAAAATGAGGGTTTTATAAAAGATTTTAAAGTAATTTCTGAGGATAAAAAACCAATTTTATCATTAGAGCTTAAGTACCATTCAGGTAATCCAGTAATTAGTGCTTTTGAAAGAGTGTCAAAACCTGGAAGAAGAATTTTTTCATCTGCTGATAGCTTACCTAAAATAAATAATGGTTTAGGAATTGCTATTGTTTCAACTCCAAAAGGAGTAATGACAGACATAGATGCAAGAAAACAAAAAGTTGGTGGCGAAATAATTTGTAAGGTATTTTAATGTCTAAAATAGGAAAAATTAACATATCAATCCCTGAAAAAGTAAAAGTTGCTTTAGCTGGAAATATTATAAATATAGAAGGACCTCTAGGAAAAAAATCAATCAATGTTGATCTAGATATGTTTAATTTAGACATAATTGAGGGTAAAGAAATTTCTATTAAACCAAAAAAAGTAGATCAAAACTCAAAAAGACTTTGGGGAATGAATAGAAGTTTAATCAATAATGCTGTTATTGGATCCAGCACAGGTTATGAAAAAACCTTAGAATTAGTTGGTGTTGGTTATAGAGCAGCGTTAAAAGGAAATCATTTAAACTTACAATTGGGTTATAGTCATGATATCAATTTTGACATACCAGAGGGCATTAAAATTGCCGTAGAAAAACAAACAACATTAAAAATTACAGGCTCTGACAAGCAGCTAGTTGGTGAAGTTGCATCTAAAATCAAAACATTAAGAAAAATCGAGCCATATAAAGGAAAAGGTGTTCGAGAAAAAGGACAGTATGTTCTTAAAAAAGAGGGTAAGAAAAAGTAATGAAATTAAACACTAGTATAAGAAAAAGATTTAGAGTTAGTAATAAAGTTAAAAAAGTTGCTTCAAAAGATAGATTTAGATTAAGTATCTCTAGATCATCAAAAAATATTTCAGCTCAGATAATTGATGATACAAAAAAAGTAACCTTGTTATCAGCTTCATCTATAGAAAAAGACCTTAGATCAGTAGACAAAGTTAATAAAACTGAGCTATCTAAATTGGTTGCTCAAAAATTAGCTAAAAAAGCTCAAGAGAAAAATATTACTAAAATTTACTTTGATAGAGGTTCTTACAAATATCACGGTAGAATTAAAGTTTTTGCAGAAACTTTAAGAGAAAATGGAATGGAATTTTAATTATGGAAAATTTAAAAGATAAAAAAACAGACGATATATTAGAAAAATTAGTCCACATAAATCGAATTACTAAAGTTGTCAAAGGTGGAAGAAGATTTGGATTTTCAGCGCTTGTAGTTGTTGGAAATCAAGCAGGTAAAATTGGTATAGCTCACGCAAAAGCTAAACAAGTACCTGATGCTATAAAAAAAGCAAATGAGATGGCAAGAAGAAAACTTACTCATATACCATTAAGAGAAGGCAGAACGATTCATCATGATGTTAAGGCAAAAGATGGCTCGGGTAGAATAGTTTTAAGAGCTGCTTCAAAAGGAACAGGTATTATTGCGGGTGGTCCAGTTAGGGCAGTGTGTGAAGTTTTAGGAGTAAAAGATATTGTTGCAAAATCTATGGGAACTTCTAACGCACACAATGTTATTAGAGCTACAATGAAAGCATTAATGAAACAAAGTTCACCAAAACAAATATCAGCAATTAGAAATAAAAAAATTTCTGAAATAATTGAAAAAAGAGGATAATGATTACTTTAAATAATAGAGAAAAAATCAATAAATCTAAAATAAGAGTTGGAAGAGGAATTGGCTCGGGTAAAGGAAAGACATCAGGCAGAGGTGTAAAAGGTCAAAAATCGAGATCTGGTGTAGCTATAAAAAGTTTTGAAGGTGGCCAAATGCCATTATACAGAAGACTTCCAAAAAGAGGTTTTAATCCAATATCAAAAGAGAATGTTGCAATTTTAAATCTGGATAAAATTCAATCTTATATAGATAAGAAAAATATCAATCCAAATGAAGTATTAAACACTGAATTATTAAAAAAACTTAAACTAATAAATAAAAACTCAAAAAAATTAAAAATTTTAGGATCTGGGGAAGTAAAAAATAAAATTAATATTGAAGCTGACCTTGCCTCTAAATCAGCAATAGAAAAACTAGAAAAAATTGGTGGATCTATTCAATTAAAAAAATAGTTTGTTTATATGAGTGCATCATCATCAACAAATGATTTAAGAAATAGAATTATATTTACTATTTTAATATTAGCCGTTTATAGATTTGGAACTTTTGTACCTTTACCAGGTATAGATCCTGAACAATTAAAAATCATGATGGAAGGTAATCAAAAAGGATTATTAGGCATGTTTAATGTTTTTGCAGGAGGCGCAGTTAGTAGAATGGCGATATTTGCATTAGGTATAATGCCTTACATTTCTTCTGCAATTATAGTTCAGCTTTTGACTGGTGTTACTGACTATTTTAAAAATCTAAAAGCTCAAGGTGAAACAGGAAGAGCTAAAATTACACAAATTACTAGATATGGAACAGTGTTACTTGCAACAGTTCAAGGATATGGTTTATCTGTTGGTTTAGAGTCATCTGCTGATCTAGTAATCAATCCAGGAGCTTTTTTTAAAATAACCACTGTTACAACTATTGTTGCAGGAACAATATTTTTAATGTGGTTAGGTGAACAAATTACTCAAAGAGGTATCGGTAATGGAATATCCTTAATAATTTTTGCCGGTATCGTAGCTGAAATTCCAAGAGCTTTAGTTACAACTTTTGAACTAGGTAGAACGGGTGCAGTTTCAACTTTTATGATCCTAGCAATATTTGTTCTATTAATAGTTACAATTCTTTTTGTAGTTTTTATGGAAAGAGCATTAAGAAAAATTTTAATTAATTACCCTAAAAGACAAATGGGTAATAAAATGTATGGAGGAGAATCATCACATTTACCTTTAAAAATAAATCAGGCTGGAGTAATTCCGGCAATTTTTGCTTCTGCACTTCTATTACTACCAGTAACATTTTCGAATTTTTCATTTTCTAATAACGAAACATTTTTAAACTTGAGTTCTTATTTCACTCAAGGACAACCTCTTTATATGTTGTTGTATGCATCAGGAATAATATTTTTTACTTTTTTTTATACGTCTATAACATTCAATCCAACAGAAACTGCTGAGAATCTGAGAAAGTATGGTGGATTTGTACCAGGAATTAGACCAGGTGAAAGTACTGCGTTGTATATTGAAAATATTTCTATAAAATTAACTACGATTGGTGCTCTATATTTAACTTTAGTTTGTTTGATGCCGGAATTTTTAATTGCAAACTATCCAATACCTTTTTATTTAGGTGGCGCATCTATATTGATTGTTGTTGTAGTAGCTATCGATACTGTAACACAAATACAAACAAGATTAATGAGTTCACAATACGAACAACTAATAAAAAAAACAAAATTTGGTAAGTAAGTGAATATAATTTTATTTGGACCTCCTGGTGCTGGAAAAGGTACTCAGTCTAAATATCTTGTAAACAAATTAAATGCTTTTCAAATTTCAACAGGTGATCTTTTAAGAGAAGAAGTCAAAAAAAATTCAGATATTGGTAAAGCAATAACCAATGACATGAAGAATGGAAAATTTATAAGTGATGATATTGTTAATAAACTTATAGAAAATTTAATATCTGATCCTCAAAAAAAAAATAAATTAATATTTGATGGATATCCTCGATCATTAAGTCAGGCTAAAAATTTAGAAGCGTTACTAAAAAATTCAAATCAGAGCATAGATTTAATTTTATTTCTAAACGTAAATAAAGAAATAATTCTCAAAAGACTTGAGAAGAGAAAAATTATAGAAAATAGGTCTGATGATGATACTCATACGATAGTTTCAAGGTATGTGAAATACATGGAAACAACGCAACCAGTTCTAAATTTCTACTCTGAGAATCCAAATTTTAAAGAGATTGATGGAAGCTTAGAAATTGAAGAAATAACAAGGAAAATAGACGCTTTTATCAATGTATAAGACGTTGACTTTGATTAATCTTCTTATATAAAAGGCACAATTTATCACAAAAATTATGGCTCGTATCGCAGGTATAAACATTCCACAGAATAAACTTGTTCATATAGGTTTAACTTATATTTATGGAATTGGTGATAAGTTCTCACAGCAAATTTGTTCATCTTTAGAAATTCCAAGAGCTAAAAGAGTAAATGAATTAACAGATGAAGAGATTTTAAAAATTAGAGAGTACATTGATCAAAACTTTAAAGTAGAAGGTGATTTAAGAAGAGATTATTCATTAAGTATAAAAAGATTAATTGATCTAGCTTGTTATAGAGGCACAAGACATAGAAAAAAATTACCAGTTAGAGGACAAAGAACTAGATGTAATGCTAGAACAAGAAAAGGAAAAGCAATTGCTATTGCTGGAAAAAAATTAACACCAACTAAAAAATAGTTATGGCTAAAACTGATAAAGTTGATAATAAAGATCAGAAGGTAGAAAAGTCTACTAAGAAAAGTGTAAAAAGTTCTTACTCAAAAAAAAAGAAAGTTAAAAAAAATATTTTAAATGGAATTGCTTATGTGCAATCAACATTTAATAATACCATCATCTCTATTGCTGATACAAATGGAAATGTAATTTCATGGGCATCTGCTGGACAAAAAGGGTTTAAGGGATCAAGAAAGTCTACTCCTTACGCTGCACAGATAGCAGCTGATGCTGCAGCTTCGAAAGCGCTGGAGTATGGAATGAAAACTTTGTCCGTTGAAGTTAAAGGACCTGGATCAGGAAGAGAAACAGCTTTAAGAGCATTGCAAGCTAGAGGGTTTAAAATTTTGTCAATTAAAGACACTACACCAATGCCTCATAATGGAACTAGACCACCAAAGAAAAGGAGAGTTTAATGGAAGTCGAAAATGTTAATGTAAAAAATTGGAAGTCATTAATTAAGCCATCTAAATTAGATGTTCAAATAAGTGATGACTTAACACATGCAAAAATTGTAGCTGAGCCTTTAGAAAAAGGTTATGGATTAACTTTAGGAAATTCTCTAAGAAGGATTTTATTATCATCTATAAGAGGAGCTGCTGTAACATCAATTCAAATTGATGGAGTTTTACATGAATTTACTTCAATAAAAGGTGTTAGAGAAGATGTAACTGATATTGTTTTAAACGTAAAATCTTTAGCATTAAAAAGCAATTCAGAAGGTACAAAAAAATTAATTTTAGACACAAAAGGACCTGGAGAAATTAAAGCTTCAGATATAGCTCCTGTTGCAGATGTTGAGATTTTAAATCCTGATTTAGTTATTTGTAATCTAGATGAAAATACTACTTTTCATATGGAGATGAATGTTAATACAGGTAAGGGATATGTTCCTGCAGAACTAAATAAACCTGAAGAGCCACCATTAGGCCTTATTGCCATAGACTCACTTTATAGTCCAGTTAAAAAAGTTTCATATTCAGTAAGTACTGCTAGAGAAGGTAAAGCACTAGATTATGATAAATTAATAATGGAAGTTGAAACTAATGGATCAATTTCTGCTGAAGATGCTGTAGCCTATTCAGCTAGAATTTTCCAAGATCAGCTTAAAATGTTTGTAAACTTTGATGAGCCAGTTGAAGCTCCTGTAAAAGAAGTTTCTACTGAACCTGAATTTAACAAAAACTTACTAAGAAAAGTAGATGAGTTAGAGTTGTCAGTTAGATCAATGAACTGCTTAAAAAATGATAATATAATTTATATTGGCGATCTTGTTCAAAAATCTGAAGGTGAAATGTTAAGAACACCTAATTTTGGAAGAAAATCATTAAATGAAATTAAAGAAGTTTTAACAGGTATGTCTCTATATTTAGGAATGGAAATTCCTAATTGGCCACCAGACAACATTGCAGAAATGTCTAAGAAATTGGAGGAAGCAATTTAATGAGACATGGTTTGGCAAATAAGAAATTAAATAGAACATCAGAGCACAGAAAAGCTTTACTTAAGAATATGCTTAATTCTTTGATTAAGTATGAGCAAATCAAAACTACTTTGCCAAAAGCTAAATTTTTAAAACCTCAGGCGGACAAAATAATAACATTAGGCAAAAAAGAAACCTTACAGACAACTAAAATGTTAGTTTCTAAACTACAAGATATTAAATCAGCTAATAAAGTTAAAAAAACACTTTCTAAAAGATATCAAGATAGAAAAGGTGGTTACACAAGAATAATTAAAGCTGGATTTAGATATGGAGATAATGCTCCAATGGCAATAATTGAATTTGTTGATAGAGACGTTGAAGCAAAAAGAGTTGATAAGCCAAAAAAGGATGCAACCAAAGAGTCTCCTAAAACGGAAGAGAAAAAACAAGTTACAGCTTAAATCTTAAATCATGAAGAAATCTTACGTCGTTGATTCAACGTGTAATGATATGCGTTTAGACAGATGGTTAAGATTAAAAATTGGCAAAATTCCACAAGGACTTGTGGAGAAATACTTAAGAACAGGAAAAATAAAACTCAATAGAAAGAAAGTTAAAAGTTCTTTTAAAGTAAAAACGAAAGATGAAATAAATATATTCAACATTGAATTTAAAGAAACAATTCAACAAAAAAAAATTAAGTTTTTACCATCAAAAGAAATTATAAAATCAAATGAAGATCAAATTATTGACAACAATGACAATTTTGTAGTTTTAAACAAAGCATCAGGCATATCGGTTCAAGGTGGAACTAAATCAAAAAAAAATCTAGTTGATATTTTTGCTAAAAGTGAAATTTTTGAAGGAACAAAACCATATTCTGTCCATAGATTAGATAAAGATACTTCTGGAGTTTTCATTATGGCTAAAAATAGAGAGAGCGCTCAATTGCTTACTTCTTTATTTAGACTAAGAAAAGTACACAAAACTTATTTAGCTATATGTCAAGGAGAAATTAATAAAAAATCTGGTGTATGGGATTATGATTTAATTAGGTACGACGGTGATAAAAAAATAATTGAAAAAGCAAAAACAATTTTCACAGTTATTGATAAAAATTCTGAAGCAAGTTTATTAGAATTAAAACCTATTACTGGACGAAAACATCAATTAAGAAAACAATTATATGCAATTGGAAATCCTATATTTGGAGATAAAAAATATAAATTATCAAATTCTAATAAAGGAGTTAATAAAAATTTGATGCTACATTCATATCAAATTAAATTTAAAATTAATGACATAAAACATACTTATTCAGCATTGTTACCTGATTATTTTAAAAAACTTTTAAAATCTAAAAGACTTAGGTTTTCAAATTTGAAATAAAATTTTGAATTAATATATCACTTAGATTTGAATAATCCTGATCAAGAATATTTTTTAAATTAGTTACTCCTTTATCTGAAATACCACATGGTATAATTTTCTTATAATTTTCTAGATCATTATTTATATTTATTGCAAAACCATGATAGGCAATCCATTTACTAACCCGGATACCTATTGCAGCAATTTTTTTAACCTCATTATTATATTTATGCCAAATACCAATATTATCTTTATCTGGAAAAGTTTCTATTTTATAAAATTTTAAAGTTTCAATTATTGTTTTTTCGATAATTGTTATAAATTTTCTGATATCTTTTTTTTTCCTTAAATCTAAAACAAAATAACAAATCAATTGACCTGGTCCATGGTAAGTAATTTTACCACCTCTGTTAGTTTCTAATATTTTTATGGATTTATCAATAATCTCATTCTCTTTATAAGAAGTTCCACCTGTAAAAACTTCATTATGCTCCAAGATCCAAATTAGTTCTTGCTCATTATTTTCATATAAATCCTTTAATCTTGACTCTAGTATATTAATAGCATCAAAATAATTTACTGGTTTTATTGACTTTTTGATTTCTATGTTCATTTATAATTTGTATTATCTTTTTTATGTATTAATAGTGCAAATCTAAATTATAGGTAGATTTATGTCTTTAACTAAAAAAACTAAAGATAAAAAAGTAAATTTTGAGTTTAATAAAGAATATATAAGAGTTGTTACTAGCAAAATAGCTAACAATGATGCTCAATTTATTACTAATTCATTTAATGAAATGCACCCTGCTGATGCTGCAGATATTATCGAACACCTTAGCGAAGGCGATAGAGAAAGTTTAATTAAGTTAAATAATTTTAATATTGATCCAGACGTTTTTGTTGAATTAAATGAATCTATTCAATCAGAAATTATTACTTATTTATCCTCAGACTCTATAGTGAGTATTTTAAAGGGTCTCGAGTCAGACGATGCAATATCTATATTAGAAAATGTTCCTGAAGAAGATAAAAATGCAATTCTAAGTTCTTTACCACCAAAGGATAGATTTGCCTTATTAGAAAGCTTAAGCTATCCAGAAGATACCGCTGCAAGACTTATGCAGCGTGAATTTACAGCTATACCAAGTAATTGGTCTGTAGGTCAAACAATTGACTATTTAAGAGAAAACAAAGATTTACCAGAAGAGTTTTTAGAAATTTTTATTGTTAATGAGGATTTTAAACCAATAGGTACTGTTCCTTCATCTAGAGTTTTAACAACACCTCGAGACACTAAAATGGCAACAATTATGTCAGAATCTCAATTATTAATTCCTGTTGAAATGGATAAAGAGGAAGTTGCTAACTTATTTGAAAATTACAATTTGAATTCAGCTGCTGTTGTAGACAAAAACAATAAATTAGTTGGTATGATTATGAACGATGACGTTTTAACTGTCTTGAAAGAGGAGGCCGAAGAAGATGCTTTGAGATTGGCAGGGGTAGGAGATGAAGAGATTACTGATGGAGTTGTAAAAAAAACAAAGAGAAGATTTAATTGGCTTTTGCTTAATTTATTTACTGCCTTTCTAGCTACATGGTGCATTAGTTTATTTGGAGCAACAATTGAACAAATGGTAGTATTAGCTTTCTTAATGCCTATTGTAGCTTCAATGGGAGGAAATGCTGGAATGCAAACACTTGCAGTTACAGTAAGAACTATAGCTACAAATGATTTAACCCAAAATAATTTCTCATCAAATGTATTAAAAGAATTTTCTATTGGTATATTAAATGGAATTATATTTGCAGTAATAAGTGCTTTTATTGTACAGATATGGTTTCAAGACGGTATCCTTTCACTGATCATAGCAATATCAATGGTACTAACAATGATTATAGCGGGATTATTTGGTATACTGGTCCCTTTTACTCTGAAAAAAATGAATATAGATCCAGCGATTGCTTCAAGTGTATTTGTGACAACAATTACAGATGTAATTGGTTTTGTTTCTTTTTTAGGTGTTGGGGCTTATTTTTTATAAAATTAGATATTGTCTATCAATCTGACATTATTTAAATAATAAGCAATAAATAATCTTGAGTTATTTATTTTTTTTGAAATTTTTAAATTTTTTTTATTTCTTAATTCTAAATAATCAATTTTGATTTTATAATTATTTATTAATTCTGTTTTTTTATGATTTAAAAAGTTTACGATATTTTTTTTCTTTTTAATGTTTTTTTTAATATTTTCTAGTTCATTATAGATATTTGCTGCAACCTCTAAATTTAATTTATTTAAAAGGAAATTTCTAGATGATAAAGCTATATTGTTCTTATCACGAATAGTTTTACAAGGGATAATTTTTGCTTTGTGTTTTTTTTCTAATCGTTTTTTAACTAAGTATAATTGTTGGAAATCTTTTTCTCCCATAAATATCTTTTTTGGGTTAACAATTTTTGTTAGTCTTTCCATAACATCTAAAACACCTTCAAAATGACCTTTTCTATATTTAGCACAAAGTATTACATCTTTTTTGTTTAGTTTAATTTTAGATTTATTTTTATTTTTATAAATATCTTTGAATCTTGGAAGATAGACAAAATCAACTTTTTTAGTTTTTTTTAAAATTTTAAGATCTTCCTTAATATTTCTAGGATAAGATTTTAAATCTTGTTTATTATTGAACTGCTTTGGATTAACAAAAATGCTTACAATTGTGATTTTACAGAGTCTATTTGATTTATTTATAAGTGATAAATGACCTTTATGTATACCTCCCATTGTAGGTACAAAACCTATGTCATTAAATTGCCTTAATGATTCAAATAATGAGGAGTTGTCTAATAAAATTTTCATTTGTATTAAAATATTTAATAAGTAAAACATTTAAATGATTAAACAAGCAATTATTCCTTTGGCTGGTTTAGGTACAAGGTTGCTGCCTTTAACTAGTGTTTTTGCTAAAGAGCTCTTACCTATAAACGGAAAACCTGGAATTGAATATATTCTTGACGAATGTGTTGAAGCTGGAATTAAAGAAATAGTTTTTATAATATCTACCAAAAAACAAATGATTAAAAAATATTTTTACAGTGATAATTTTTATAAAAATATTATTAAAAAAAAGAAGGATCAAAGAATACTTAATGAGTATAAAAAAATATTAAAATATAAAAAAAAAATAAAATTTGTTTATCAAAATATTCCTAAAGGCACAGGTGATGCTGTACTTAAAACACAAAAATATATTAAAAATAAATATTTTTTAATGTTGTTACCAGATGATTTAATAATAAAAAAAAATTGCTCAAAAGCGATGATTAAAGTTCATAAGAAATATAGTGCTTCTGTTATGGCATCTATGAAAGTAAATAAAAGAACTGTTTCAAGATGGGGAATTTATAAATTAAATAAAAAATTAAATAAAAGAAATTATATAATTAATGGTGTTGTAGAAAAACCATCCTTTAAAAAAGCACCTTCAAATAATGCAGTTATAGGTAGATATATACTGCCCCGTACAATTTTTAAGAAACTTAAATCATTAAAACCAAATAAGGGAAATGAAATTCATATAACTGATGCAATTCAACAATTAATAAATGATAAAGAAAAATTTATAGCTCATAATTTTGAGGGAAAATATCTTGATTGTGGAACAATGAACGGTTACATCAATTCTTCTAAAGTGATAAGTAAATTATGAAATTATGCATGATTGGTACAGGTTATGTTGGTTTAGTTAGTGGCGTTTGTTTCGCTGACTTAGGTAACGATGTAATATGTGTAGACAAAGACGATAATAAAATTAATAATTTAAGAAAAGGCATTATCCCAATTTATGAACCGGGTTTAGAGGAATTAGTTTTAAAAAATTATAAAAACAAAAGACTTAATTTTTCAACAAACTTAAAAGAAGCAGTTAAAAAGTCAGATATTATTTTTATATGTGTTGGAACTCCAACAAAAAAAAATAGTAATAGTGCAGATCTAAGTCAAGTTTATTTGGTAGCAAAAGAAATATCAAAATCTATAAATAAATTTAAAATTATAATAAACAAATCCACAGTTCCTGTAACAACAGGAGATGAGGTTGAGAAGATTATTTCTAAAAAAGTAAGCAGAAGATATTTCTCAATAGTTTCAAATCCAGAATTTTTAAGAGAAGGAGAGGCAATTAGAGATTTTATTTATCCTGATAGAGTTGTTATTGGAAGTAATGATAAAAGATCTCAGAAAATATTAAAAAATTTGTATTCTCCTTTAATTTCTAAAGGTGCGAAGTTTGTATCTACTAATAGACGAGCAGCAGAATTAATTAAATATGCTTCAAACGCTTTCTTAGCAACAAAAATTACTTTTATTAATGAAATTGCAAATTTATGTGAAAAAACTGGCATTGATGTTGAGGATATTTCCATAGGTATTGGTCTTGATAAAAGAATTGGAAGTAGATTTTTAAGAGCAGGACCCGCTTATGGAGGATCATGTTTTCCAAAAGATACTAAAGCAATTGTTTCTACTGGAGAAAAATTTAAAACTAATTTATCTGTCATAAAAAGTGTTATTAAATCTAATGAAATCAGATCAGATATATTACAAAAAAGAGTTAATTTGATATTGAAAAATAAAATTAGAAATAAAAAAATATCCTTTTTGGGAGTAACATTCAAAGCCAATACGGATGATATGAGAGATTCTTCTAGTTTGAAATTAATTCCCTATTTATCTAAAAGAGGTGCAAAAATTAAATATTTTGATCCAACTGGTTCTAAAAAAGAATTTAATAAATTAAATAATGTTAAATTTTCAAAATCAATACAAGAGTCTATTGAAGGATCAGATTTAATTATCATACATACAGAATGGAATGACTTTAAATCAATTAATTTTAAAAAATATTCTAAAAATAAAAATCTTATTATTTACGATATGAGAAATATTTTTTCTCCTAATAAAATTAAAAAAATGGGTTATAGATATTTTGGAATTGGAAGATAAAATTAATTTAATTCAAATATAGCATCTACTTCAACTGATACTCCAAGCGGCAAACTATTTGTACTTACTGCAGCTCTTGTGTGCATTCCAGCATCACCAAATATGGTAGCAATTAAATCGGAAGCACCGTTAATTACTTTTGGTTGTTCAGTAAAATCTTCTGTTGAATTAACAAAACCTGTTAATTTTATACATGATTTAATTTTAGATAGATCACCATTACATGCTACTTTTGCCTGAGCAACAATACTTAATCCACATCTTTTGGCAGCATCATATCCTTGTTCTGTTGATAATTCTTTTCCGATTTTACCTTTTATTAGCTCACCATTGTCTGCGATTGAGATTTGACCAGATATAAATAAAAGATTTCCTGTAATTTTTGTAGCAACATAAGAACCTACTGGAGGTTTAGCTTCGGGAAGTTCAATTTTAAGTTCTTGAATTTTTTTCTCAAAGCTCATGGATTATTCCTTTTTTTTAATTTTATTCTTTACATTATTTATAATTTTTTTTGTGCTCTCAGCTATTTGCTCAGTCTTTTTCGCAGAACCTTCTTTAATTTGTTTATTCTTCTTATTAGCAGCAGCTTTAATGTTTTTAGCTGTACAAGTTAAGTACTCTTTTGAAAGTTTTTTCATTTCAGAGCAATCATTTTTTTCAGCTAATACTGGCATAGTATTTATTAAGTAAACAGTTATGATAATTAATATTTTTTTCACTTTTTTTTCTTTCCTTTTGATTTTTTATTTTTATCGTATTCTCTTCTTTTCTCAATTAGTATAAGAGCTTCCTCCATTGTTAGCTCTACCGGGTCTTTTTCCTCTGGTATTGTTGCATTTAAAGATTTGTATTTAATGTATGCTCCATATTGACCTTTCATGATTCGGACTGGCTTTTTATCTTCAGGATGCTCTCCTAAGTCTTTTATAATCGAAGATGACATTCTGCCAGGTTTTGCCTCAGCAATGAGTGTAATAGCTCTATTTAATCCTATAGAAAAAATTTCTTCTACATTTTCTATTCTAGCTGATTTATTTTCACATTTTAAATATGGTCCAAATCTACCAGTGTTCAAAGTGATTTCTTTTTGATTTTCTGGATTGATGCCCAGAGATTTAGGAAGCGAGCATAAAAATTTTGCTTTATCTAAATCAATACTTTCTAATTCAATTCCTTTTGGTATAGATACATTTTTCAATAGTTCATTTGCTTCAGGTTTCTTTTTTTTAGTTTTTTTTCTTTTTTTAGGTTTTTCTTCTTCAATATTTTCTTCGAGAACTTTCTCATACTGAAGATAAGGACCAAATCTTCCATTTTTTAAAAAAATATCATTTCCATTTTCGTGTTTTCCTAGAAATTTTGGTTCTGCTAATTGTGACTGAGCAGCTGCTTTAGCTTTTGATAATGGTCTTGTGAATTTACATTCAGGATAATTTGAACATCCAATAAACGCACCTCCTCTAAAACTATTTTTTAAACTAAGGGAACCTGTGTCACATAATTGGCATTTTCTAACTATATTTCCATCTTTATCTGTATCAAATATCAATGCTCCCAAACTTTCATTTAAAAGATCTAAAACTTCTCTAGTTCTTTTTTCTTTTACCTCTGAAACATTGCTATTGAAATCTTTCCAAAACATTTCTAAGACTTTTAACCAACTTTCTTTTCCAGAAGTTATTTCATCTAGCTGGTCCTCTAGTCCAGCTGTGAAGTTATAATCCACATACTTTGAAAATAGTTTTTCTAAAAATGCAGAAATTAATTTACCTCTGTCAGTTGGGAAAAATCTTTTATTAATTATTTCTGCGTAACCTCTATTTGCTATTGTTGAAATTATACTTGCATAAGTTGAGGGTCTACCAATTCCTAACTCTTCTAATTTTTTAACTAAACTTGCCTCAGAGAATCGTGGGGGAGGCTGTGTAAAATGTTGTTCATCAATAATAGCTTCTATATTAATTGGTCCTTTTGACATCTCGGGTAAAATTTGCTCATCATCTTCTTTACTTTGATTTGAATAAACTTTTAAAAATCCATCAAATTTTAAAACCGAACCACTTGATTTACATATAGTTTTACTGTCTTCAGACTCTATTGTTATTGTATTTCTATCAAACTTTGCTGTTTCCATTTGAGACGATAAAGCTCTAGACCAAATTAAAGAATATAATTTTTGTTGGTCAGAACTTAAATATTTTTTTACCGACTCTGGATTTCTATTAATATCAGTTGGTCTTATTGCTTCATGAGCCTCCTGAGCATTTTTTGCTTTTTTCCCAGAGTAATTGTTTGGACTTTCTGGCAAGTATTCATTTCCATATTCTTTTTTAATAAAATTTCTAAAATCAGAGACAGCATCAGCTGATAAATTAGTTCCATCTGTTCTCATATAAGTAATTAGCCCAACTGTATCTCCCTCAATTTCTATTCCTTGATAAAGTTTTTGTGCTATTTGCATTGTTCTTGATGCACCAAAACCTAATCTACTAGAAGCAACTTGCTGAAGTGTTGAAGTAGTAAATGGTCCTGAGGGATTCCTGCTAACAACTTTTGAGGAAATATCAGTTATGTTAAACTTTTTGGTCTTAATATTTGAAATTGTTTTTTCAATTTCCTCTTTATTTTTAAATGAGAATTTTTCAATTTTTTCTCCATCAAGTTGATAAATACTTGCTGTAATTTTACTTTTATTTTTATCCTGAAAATTAATACTTAAAGTCCAAAATTCTTCTGGTTTAAATAATTCAATTTCATGCTCTCTTTCAGTGATTAATTTCAGTGCAACAGATTGAACTCTACCTGCTGATTTTGATCCAGGTAATTTAGTCCACAGTATAGGTGATATATTAAATCCCACCAAATAATCTAATGCTCTTCTAGCCATGTATGCATCGACTAATAAGGGTTCTATCTGTCTTGGATTTTCAATACCATATGTGACGGCTTTTTTTGTTATTTCATTAAATACCACGCGTTCAATTTCTTTGTCTTTTAAAAGTTTTTTTTCGTCTAAATATTCTTTTACATGCCATGCTATTGCTTCACCCTCACGATCTGGGTCAGTAGCAAGAATTATTTTTGAAGAATCTTTTGCTGCATCAGTAATTTCTTTTAAATATTTTTTCGAAAAGCTATCAACTTCCCATTCCATTTTAAAATTTTGATCAGGGTCTACAGATCCATTTTTTGAAGGTAGATCTCTAATATGACCATAGCTAGCTAAAACGGTATAGTTATCACCTAAATATTTATTAATTGTTTTCGCTTTAGCAGGGCTTTCAACTATGACTAGATTCATAAATTAACAAACTACTCAAAAGAGTTTGATAGTCAAATTAATAAATTTTTGTCTTAGTTTCTTCTTTATTTTTCAAGCGTTTAATATTTTGTCTGTGGGTAAAAATTATTAAAATAAACATTATTGTGTAAAAAAATACATTTTCTAAACCCTCTAAGAATAAAACATAAAGAGGTATAGAAAGTGATCCTATTAAGGAAGCTAAAGATGAATATTTAGAAATAAAAAAAATTATTAACCAACTAATACCAAATACTAAACCAAAAATAATATTTAAAGAAAAAAGTATCCCAACATATGTAGCTACACCTTTGCCACCTTTAAATTTTAACCATACTGGAAACACATGACCTATAAAAGCACATAAAGCTGATATATACACTGCATCATGGAAATTAATTTTTACATATAAAACAGGTATTACTGCTTTTAACACATCAAGTATTAGTGTCGAATAACCAATCAGTTTATTACCAGTTCTTAAAGCATTTGTTGCACCAATATTACCAGAGCCAATTTCTCTAATATCTTTTTTTAAAAATATTTTAGTTAAAATTAATCCAAAAGGAATTGATCCCATTAGGTATGATATTATACCTATTATAAAAAGTTCCATTTTTATATTTTAAATAATTCTATACCTTTTACAAATGTATTGGTTACTTTTCC
The DNA here is from genome assembly GCA_902623415.1 of uncultured Pelagibacteraceae bacterium. Lineage (GTDB taxonomy): Bacteria > Pseudomonadota > Alphaproteobacteria > Pelagibacterales > Pelagibacteraceae > Pelagibacter. Next base: position 14,881 of record CACNTU010000002.1, on the reverse strand, counting down.
TTGAAGTTTTTTATCTTCAATTGATGTATTTTTAGATTTAGAGATTAAATTTTCTTTTTTTACAATCCATGGTTTATTGATATCCACTATACAAAAATCTGCATCATTTCCAATAGACAGGTTTCCTTTATTTATATTTAATATTTTTGCTGGGTTAGATGTTAATGCTTGTATGATAGTTTCAAGTTTTACAGATCCGTTATGAAATAATTCTAAACTTAAAGACAACAATGTTTCAATACCAGATGCACCTGTTGCAGCTTGAGCAAAAGTTAATCTTTTAGATTCTTCATCTTCAGGTTTATGGTCAGAAACAATTACATCAATAGTTTTATCTTTTAATCCTTGAACTAAAGCTTCTCGATCTTCTTCTCTTCTAAGTGGAGGTGATAATTTTAAAAATGTTCTAAAATCTCCAATATCATTTTCATTTAATGAGAGATTATTTATTGATACACCACAAGTAAATTTAACATTTTGTTTACGTTCCTTAATTATATCTACAGATTTTCCTGATGATAGTTGGGATATATGATATCGACATTTAGTTTTTTCTAAGAGAGTAAGATCTCTTTCAATTATAATTCTTTCAGCAATATCTGGTATGCTAGATAAGCCTAGTTTTGTTGCAATAATACCAGAATTAATCATTCCATTTTTAGCTAAATCGTAATCTTCAGCATGTTGCATTATAAGACATCCCAAATCTTTAGCTGAATTCATGATTCTAGACATAAGTCTAGTATTTTGAATTGTTTTTACTCCGTCAGTAAAAGCAATAATTCCTTTTTTAGCCAGTAACCCAAATTCAGTCATATTGGTGCCATCTGTGTTTTGAGTTAATGAAGCGCAAGGAAATATATTTATTTTTGACTTATCACGTCCTCTTCTTTTTAAAAAATCCACAATTGATACATTATCTATTATTGGATCGGTATTAGGCATGGTTACAACAGAAGTTACCCCACCAGACAATGCTGCATTACTTAAAGTCCTAAAATTTTCTTTATATTCATATCCTGGCTCGCCTACAAAAACTCTCATATCCACTATACCAGGAAATATATATTTACCTTTTAAGTCAGTAGGTTTTTCTCTAGTTGGTAAATTATTTGCATTTACCTTTTTTCCTATAGCCTCTATCTTTCCGTCTTCTCCAATTATTAATCCACCATTTTCGTTTAAAGAGTTATGAGGATCTATAATATTTGCATTTATAAAGTATTGTTTTTTCATTTATTCACAAAATATTTTTAAACATGCCATTCTTACAGCGACACCTAATTCAACTTGTTCCTTAATTACACTTTTGTTTATGTCGTCTGCTAATCTTGTATCAATCTCTATTCCTCTATTCATTGGACCAGGATGCATAATTAAAGCATCTGATTTTGCATGATCAAGTTTGTCAGGGGTTAACCCATAATATTCGTAATACTCTCTATTTGATGAAAGATATGAACTGGTCATTCTTTCATTTTGCAATCTAAGCATCATCACAATATCACAATCTTTGAGACCCTTTTTCATATCAGTAAAAGTGTTTACACCAAACTTTTCAATTTCTTTTGGCATAAGATTTGATGGTGCAACTATATTAACTTCTGCTCCTAACATAGTAAGGAGATAAATATTTGATCTTGCCACTCTTGAATGAAGTATGTCTCCACAGATTGCTATTTTTAATCCTTGAATTTTTTTTTTTCGATTTCTAATTGTTAATGCATCTAATAATGCTTGAGTAGGATGCTCACGTCTACCATCACCAGCGTTTAGAACTACACAATTAACTTTTTGAGATAACAGATTACAAGCACCGGAGTCTTGATGTCTAATCACAATTATATCAGGATGCATTGCATTTAAGGTCATGGCCGTATCAATCAAAGTTTCACCTTTCTTAATGGCTGAGTTACCCATATTCATTGACATGACGTCTGCACCAAGTCTTTTTCCAGCAAGTTCAAATGAGCTTTGTGTTCTAGTTGATGGCTCAAAGAATAAGTTTATTTGTGTTTTACCTCTTAACACATCAATTTTTTTATTTTTACTCTGGTTTAATTTTATGAAAGCTTCTGACTCATCCAGGATATAATTAATATCATTAACTGATAAATCTTGGATACCTAACAGATGTTTTTGTGAGATTTTAATAGCTTTATCGGTTTTAATTGCCATTAAAATTAACTCTATAGCTATAAAGCCCCTAAATGGCAAGGATTAATTATTTAAATAATCTATAGCTCCTTGAAGAATAAATGCAGCTGCATTTTGATCTATATTTTTTTCACGCTTAGAAACATTAATATCAAGCTGACTAGATAGATTAAATGCCCCAACCGTTGAAAGTCTTTCATCCCATAAGCAAACATCTACATCAACATTTTTGTCTATATTTTTAGATACATCACTTACTGATTGAGCAGAAGAACCTAATGAACCATCCATGTTAATTGGATATCCAATGATAATTCCTTTAATATTGTTTTCCTCTATTATCTTTTTCAATTCGTTGATTAGATCATCATTATTGGTTTTATTGATTGTTTTAAAAGGTGTGGCTATTGACTGTTTTTCATCACAAATTGATACACCGATTCTTTTTGAACCAAGATCTAAACCAATCAATCTAAAGGTTTCAGACTGTTTTTTTTTGAATTCTTCAATAGTGATCATATTGTATATTTTAAACTTAAGTGATAGTTTGCGACATATTTAAATACCATATGAGCATCGATCTTAAAACAATAAAGCACATATCTAAACTATCAAGAATTTCTGTAGATGAGAAAAAAGCAGAGAAACTTGCAGGAGATTTAAATTCAATTTTCGATTTTATTGAAAAACTTAACGAATTAAAAACTGACAATGTTGAACCATTAACTTCTGTTGCTGAAACAACTCTAAAACTAAGATCAGATGAAGTAAAAAGTAAAAACTTAAGAGATCAAGTAATAAAAAATTCTCCTAAGGAAAATGAAGATTATTTTGTAGTACCAAAGGTAATTGAATAATGTCAGATATAACTAAACAATCATTATCTGAGTTAGTTGAAAATATAAAAAGTAAGAAACTTTCCTCAAGTGAAGTTACTAAAGCGTTTGTGGAAAGATCAGAAAAATCAAAAGAATTAAATGCATATATAACTGAAGATTATGCAAATGCTTTTAATAAAGCAAAGAAGTTTGATGAAAAACCTAATCTTGATCTTAAATTGCCTGGCATTCCAATGGCTGTAAAAGATTTATTTTGCACAAAAGATTTAAGAACCACAGCGGGTAGTAAGATTTTAAATAACTTCGTTCCAACTTACGAGTCAACTGTCACACAAAATATTTGGAATGAAGGAGCTATCCTAATGGGGAAATTAAATTGTGATGAATTTGCAATGGGCTCATCTAATGAAACTAGTTTTTTTGGTAATGTACAAAACCCAGTTGATAAAAATTTAGTTCCAGGAGGATCCTCTGGTGGATCGTCTTCTGCTGTAGCAGCTCAATTAACACCTATAACTATTGGAACAGATACAGGTGGATCTATAAGACAGCCTGCTTCATTTACTGGAACTGTTGGATTAAAACCAACTTATGGAAGTTGTTCAAGATATGGAATTGTAGCTTTTGCATCATCTCTAGATCAAGCTGGACCAATGGCGCAAAATGTCAAGGACTGTGCTCTATTACAGGAAGTTATGAGTACTTATGATGAAAAAGACTCTACATCAATAGACTTTAAAAGAAACAACTACAGCAAAGAATTAACAAAAGATATTAAAGGTAAAAAAATAGGAATACCCAAAGAATATAGAGTAGATGGCATGCCTAAAGAAATAGAAGACCTATGGAAAAAAGGTATTGAATATGCAAAAGATTGTGGTGCTGAGATTATAGATATATCTCTACCTCATACTAATTATGCACTACCAACTTATTACATAGTAGCACCAGCAGAGGCCTCATCTAATTTGGCTAGATACGATGGTGTTAAATATGGTTTTAGAGCTGAAGGAGAAAATCTTATTGATATGTATGAAAAAACTAGATCAGAAGGATTTGGTGCCGAAGTTCAAAGAAGAATAATGATTGGAACTTATGTTTTATCTTCAGGATATTATGATGCTTATTATCTTAAAGCCCAAAAGGTAAGAAAACTTATTAAAAATGATTTTGATGATGCTTATGAAAAAGTAGATGCAATTCTAACTCCATCCACTCCAAGTTCAGCTTTTAAAATTGGTGAAAAAACAAATGATCCAGTTTCAATGTATTTAAACGATATTTTTACTGTTCCTGTAAATTTAGCAGGTTTACCTGGAATTTCTATACCTGCAGGCCATGATGCTAAAGGGTATCCATTAGGATTACAGATAATTGGTAAAGCTTTTGATGAACAAAATATTTTAAACATTGCACATGCTATGGAAGAAAAAATTAATTTTAAAAACAATATTACTGATTGGTGGATTAAGTGAGTAAGAACAAATCTGAATATCTAATTAATAGACATGATAATCAATATGAAGTTGTCATTGGTTTAGAAGTTCATGCACAAGTTACATCTGAGTCAAAATTATTTTCAACATCGGCAACTAAATTTGGAGCTGAGCCAAATACTCAAGTAAGTTTAGTTGATGCAGCATTTCCAGGAATGTTGCCGGTAATAAACGAGTATTGTGTAAAACAAGCAATCAAAACAGGAATTGGTTTAAAAGCTAAAATCAACAAGAGATCTGTCTTTGATAGAAAAAATTATTTTTATGCAGACTTACCTCAGGGATATCAAATCTCACAATTCAAAGATCCAATTGTAGGTGAGGGTAAAGTAATACTTGATATGCCAGATGGTCAGAAAGAGGTAGGTATAGAAAGATTACACTTGGAACAAGATGCGGGTAAAAGCATTCATGATCTAGATCCTAAAAATACTTTTGTAGATTTAAATAGATCGGGTGTGGCTTTAATGGAAATTGTAAGTAAACCTGACCTAAGGTCCCCAGATGAAGTAAATGCATATATTAAAAAATTAAGATCTATAATGAGATATTTAGGCACTTGTGATGGAAACATGCAGGAAGGATCTTTAAGAGCTGATGTAAATGTATCTGTTAGAAAAAAAGGTTCAAAAGAATTTGGAACCCGATGTGAGATCAAAAATGTTAACTCAATAAAGTTCATGCAGATGGCAATTGAATACGAAGCTAATAGACAAGTTGATTTAATTGAGGACGGTCAAACGATTGATCAAGAAACAAGACTTTTTGATACCAAAAAGAATGAAACTAGATCAATGAGATCAAAAGAAGATGCTCATGATTATAGATATTTTCCAGATCCAGATTTATTGCCATTAGAAGTTTCAGATGATTTTATTGAAAACTTGAAATCAGAAATTCCAGAGCTACCAGATGAAAAGAAAAAAAGATTTATAGAAAAATTCAAGTTATCTCCTTATGAAGCAAACATTTTAGTTTCTGATATTGAAACATCAAATTACTTTGAAAATGTAATTAAGAAATCTGATGTAAAACTTGCAACAAATTGGATAATTGGTGAATTATTTGCAGCGTTAAACGAAAAAAATTTAGAAATAACTGAAAGTCCAATAAGCGCAGGCAACTTATCAAAATTAATTAATTTAATTAAAGATGGAACAATTTCAGGAAAAATTGCAAAAACAGTTTTTGAACAAATGATGGAAGGAGACAAGGATCCTAAAAAAATTGTTGAAGAAAAAGGTTTAAAACAAGAGAGTGATCCAAAAGCACTCGAGGCGCTGATAGATAAGGTTATTGATGATAACAGAGACAAAGCTACCGAATATAAATCAGGTAAAGTTAAATTATTTGGTTTCTTTGTAGGTCAAGTAATGAAAGTTTCTGGTGGAAAAGCAAATCCTCAATTAGTTAATAAGATTTTAAAGAAAAAACTTTAGAATTTATGGGTTCAGACCTAAATATAACTAAAGAACTCCAAGAGTATATTTTAAGTCATGGATTTAATTTACATCCAGTCCAAAAAGAAATAATTCATTACAACACTTCTCTTGGTGATATCAAAAGAATGCAAATCTCAATTTCACAAAGTCAATTTCTGCATTTAATTATAAAAATTTCAAATATCAAAAAAATTTTAGAGATAGGTACATTTACAGGATTAAGTACGTTATCTATGGCTTTGGCATTATCAGATGACGGCAAAATAATTGCTTTAGATAAAAATGAAGAAACTAATAAAGTTGCAATAGATTTTTTTAAAAAAGCTAATCAAGATCATAAAATAAAAACATTAATTAAACCTGCTTTAGAAAGTTTAGATGAAATTAAAAATGAAAGGTTTGATTTAGTTTTTATTGATGCTGATAAAATGAATTATATTGAATACTATGAACGTTCTTTACAATTATTGAATAAAAATGGTCTAATAATCATTGATAACGTTTTATGGTATGGAGAAGTTGTGAATGAAAACAATAATGATAAATTTACTAAAAATATTAAAGAGTTTAATAGTCATATCTCAAAGGATACAAGGGTTGAAAAGTTAATAATTCCTCTTGGTGATGGTATGACTGTTTGTAGAAAATTATAATGTTTGAAGTAGTTGGTTTTTATAAATTTGCCAAAATTTCTTATCTAAAGAAAAATCAAAAAGTTTTATTAGAAACTTTAAAAAAGAAAAACATTAGAGGCACTATAATTATTTCCAAAGAAGGTGTAAATGGAACTATTTCTGGTAAAGCTGCAGACATAAAATTCACAATTAACAATTTAAAAAGAACTTTTAAATTTAAAGAATTTAACAGCAGCAATAAGTCTAAAAGCTTATTCCAACCATTTCATAAACCTAAAGTGAAAATCAAAAACGAAGTTGTTCCTATGAATTTAATTTTAAACAAAAGAATAAATAAAAAGGATAGCCATGTAGATCCAATCAAATGGAATAAGCTGATTAAAGAAAAGGATACTGTTCTTATAGATGCTAGAAAACCATTTGAGTATGATGTTGGAACCTTTAAGGGAGCAATCAATCCTGATATTGATAACTTTAGAGATTTTCCAAAATATCTAAAAAAATTAAAAAAAAATCAACCTATAGCTATGTTTTGTACTGGTGGAATTCGTTGTGAAAAGGCATCTGTATATTTGGAGAATAAAGGGTTTAATAACATTTATCAGTTAAATGGTGGAATTTTAAATTATCTTAAAAAAACAAATAAGAAAAAAAGTTTATGGAAAGGTGAATGCTTTGTTTTTGATAACAGGATTAGTTTAAAACATGGTCTAAAAGTTGGTTCTTATTCAATGTGTAGTGGTTGTAGGAAGCCTGTATCTCGTAAGGATAAAAAATCAAAAAAATATGAAGAGGGTGTTTCATGTCCAAATTGTCACGACAATCTAACAGATCATCAAAAATCAAGATTTAGGATGAGGCAAAAACAAATTAATCTTGCTAAAGAAGCAGGAAAAAGACATATCTTCCAAAAAGAGTATTAACATATCTTAAATTAATGAATTTATTAAAAGATGAAGTTTCGTTGTTAGTAAGAAAACTTGCTGTACCAGCAAGTGTAGGAACATTATTCCAAACACTTTATACAATCGTAGATACTTTTTATGCAGGAAAAATATCGCCAGAAGCCTTATCAGCTTTGAGCAAGTCTTTTCCGATATATTTTTTGATTATTGCGACATCCATTGGAGTCACCGTAGCAGGAACATCATTGATTGGCAGTAGTATCGGAGAAAAAAACGAAAAAAACGTTTTAAGTTATTTTGGAAATGTAATCATTTATTCGATTATAATCTCAATAGTTGTATCTATTTTAGGATTTGCTTTTGGCGAAAAGATATTCTTATTAATGAATTCCTCTCGAGAAGTAACAATTCTTGGACTCGAATATATAAATGTAATTTTTTTAGGTACGATATTATTTATTTTAGTAGTAGCATTAAATTCATTCTTACATGCAGAAGGAGATACTAAAACTTACAGAAATGTTCTAATATTTTCTTTTTTCTTAAACATTATTTTAAATCCAATTTTTATATTTGGTTTTTTATTTATACCACCATTAGGAATAACTGGTATTGGGATAGCAACTTTAATTGCTCAATTTGTATCTTTGTTGGTTATTTTGATAAAAATATTAAATAATCAAAGAATTAAACAAATAACATTAGATCATTTCAAAGCTAAATTTTTTTTCTTAAAAAATATTTTTTTTCAATCAATGCCAATTACAATTGCCATATTAGGGTATTCTATTGCTGCAACAATTGTTTTTACATATGTTGGGTTATTTGGTGAATATGCTGTAGCAGGGTATGGATCTGCCACAAGAATTGAGCAAGTAGTTTTGTTACCAATATTAGGAATTAATACAGCAATAATTTCTATAATTGCGCAAAACATTGGTGCAAAATATTATGATAGAGTGGAGCAATCCTATTTTACTTCGATAAAATACGGTCTAATTATAATGTTAATCGCAGGTGTATTTATTTTTATAAGTGCTGACATTGTTCCTAAATTCTTTTCTTCAAACCCAGAGGTAATTATGCATGGCTCGATGTACCTTAAGATTTCAGCATTTATTTTACCTGCTTATCCAATATTTTTCTTATCAAATGGATTCTTTATGGCTTTAAAAAAATCTGAAAAAGCCATGGTTAATAATATTGCCAGAAATGTTATAGTACCAGTTTTATCCTTTTACATTGCAAAGTATTTAAATGCAGATTTTAAAACTTTTTTTTATATTTGGGCTATCTTTCAATGGTTGATATCATTGATGTTACTTTTTTATGTCAAATATTATATTAAACATAAATTGGCTAATATTTAATATTTTTTAAGTATGTTTTTTACAAAAAGAAAAGCGATAATTTTAATTATAATTTGTTCGATTTTTTTTATTCTGACATATAACGATGTTAGGTCTGAAGAGATTAAAGAAATTTCTGGAAATGCTCAAATTATTGATGGTGATACAATAAAAATAAATTCAAAAAAGATAAGATTATACGGAATTGATGCACCTGAATTCAAGCAAATGTGTAAAAAACCATATCTAACAATAATTTTTTTTACTTTTACTAAAGATTATCCATGTGGAAAAATTTCAACTCAAAAATTACAAAAAAAAATAAATAACAAAGTAATAACTTGTAAAATTTTGGATGTTGATAGATACAAAAGATTTATTGGAGAATGTTATAAAAGAAATTTAAACTTGAATTCTTGGCTAGTTTCAAACGGTTATGCGGTAGCTTATAGAAAATACTCGAAAAAATATATATCAAACGAAATTAATGCTAAAAATGAAAAAAAAGGTCTTTGGCAAGGTAAATTTGAAATGCCATGGGACTTTAGAAGAAAAAAATAAGTTTATAATCTTGAAGCACAGTCTTCAATCCAAGAACAAAGATGTTCAGCAAAAGATCTTCTAACAAACAGATTTAAAATATTTTCATTTTTATGGTGCAGAATTACATCTACATGATTTAAAACAGTCTGAGTTGTTGATCCTTTTTTTTCTTTAAATTCATTAAAATTAAAGGGAGATCCTGCTGAAAAGATTTCATAGACATTTTCACCTTTAAGTTCTAATTGAACAAATTGATCTGTTACATCTATAACAGCACCTAAATTTGTTTTTGAAATACTATTAAATAACGTTTCATATAGATCGGATTTATTAGTGTCTTTACTTGCCAGCTCATTTGAGATTATCATCCATTCGTCTGGGCTAAGCCATATTGCTGTTAATTTATCACTCGTTGTTGAAGTGTTTGCTTCTGTAGGCAAGATTATATTAAGATTTTTACCAACATTTGTTAAAAATTCTCTTTTTTTACCTCTCAAATTAATTTTTATTACTGGAGAGATTTCCTTTACAGAAATACCTTCTTGCTTAATTTCATTTTTAATAACTGAATTATATTTAAGCATTTAACTTCTCATTTTTCTCATCGTAAAATACTGGATTCGCAACAGTGACATTAATATTTTTATTTTCCATGGGCACAAAAAGTTTTTTTCCCATCATATCTTTTCCACCTCTAACTACTGCAAGTGCTATTGATTTCTTTAGGTTTGGACTGAAATAACTTGAAGTCACATGTCCAAGCATTTCAACCGGACTTTGATTTAACTCAGAAACTATTTGTGCTCCTTCTTCTAAAACAATATTTGGATCATCAGTTAATAAACCTACTAATTGCTTTCTATCTTCTCTCATTGTATCAGATCTATAAAGAGATCTTTTTCCTATGAAATCGTATTTCTTCTTGCTTACTATCCAATCCATTTGAAGATCGATAGGAGTCATTGTTCCATCTGTATCTTGACCAACAATAATAAAACCTTTTTCTGCTCTTAATAAGTGCATTGTCTCAGTCCCATAAGGAGTAATATTAAACTCTTTACCTGCCTCTATACACTTTTCCCACAAATCTTTTCCATAACTTGCTTGAACATTCATTTCGTAGCTGTGTTCTCCAGTAAAACTAATTCTCATTATTCTGCATTGGATATTACCGATATGAGCCTCTTTGAATGACATATGAGGAAAGTTTTCATCTGATAAATCTAAATCGGGAATTAGTTTTTTAAGAATTTTTTTACTATTAGGTCCACATAAACTCGTTGTAGCATAATGATCTGTTACAGAAGTTAAATAAACATCAAGCTCAGGCCATTCTGTTTGAAGATAGTCTTCAAGTTTACCTAAAACATTTGCTGCCCCACCAGTTGTTGTGGTCATGATGTAATGATTTTCACCTAATCTTGTTGTAACTCCATCATCATAAACCATACCATCCTCATTTAGCATTAGGCCATATCTACATTTCCCTATAGCTAATTTTGACCAAGCATTTGTATAAACTCTATTTAAGAATTCAGAAGCATCACTTCCTTGAATATCAATTTTACCAAGAGTAGAGGCATCCAGTATACCAGCACTTCCTCTAGCAGCTTTACTTTCTCTTTGAACAGCTTGATGCATAGTTTCTCCATCAATAGGGTAGTACCATGCTCTCTTCCATTGTCCGACATTTTCAAATTCAGCTTTATTTTCAACATGCCAATCATTCATTGGCGTTTTTCTAAAAATATCAAAAAACTTTCCTACATTTCGACCTACAATAGTTCCAAATGTTAATGGTGTGTAAGGAGGTCTAAATGTAGTAGTTCCTAATTCTCCCATTTTAACGCCGGCAGTATCAGCAATTATTCCTAATGCATGCATATTTCCTAGTTTACCTTGATCAGTTCCCATGCCGGTAGTCGTGTATCTTTTAACATGCTCAATTGATCTAAAACCTTCTCTTAATGCTAATTTTATATCTTTAGCCGTTACATCGTTTTGATAATCTACAAATGGTTTAGTTTTGCCTAAAGGTTTATCAGAAGGTAGTAACCAAATATTTCTTTTTGAATTTTCCTGATCAATCTCAACTTTAATACTATCTAAATCTGTTTCATTAATATTAAGAATATCTTTAAGCTTTTGATTTAGATTTTTAATGATTTCATCAATTTTAAAATCTCCACCACAAGATCCTACACTTATTTGTTCAGTTGTATTCTGATTTGGTAAGAAAACTTTTTTCTCTTCATCAAATTTAAGTTTGCTTCCTGATTGTGTATATAAATGTACAGCAGGTGTCCAGCCACCAGCAACTCCTAAGCAATCACACGAAATAGAAATTTTACTTCCAGTCACTGATGTACCATCATTAGATAGCTTCATAATTGAAACACTATTTAACCTTTTGTAGCCAGTTGTATCAACAACTGTGTGTGACCAGTAAATATTAATACCTGCTTCTTTTACTTTTTTAACAATTTTACTTTCAGATTGTTCTCTTATATCAATAATTGCCTTAACATTTATACCTTTGTTGTATAGTGACAAAGCACTTTCGTAAGCACTATCATTATTAGTAAAAAATACATTTTTATTACCACATGCAACCCCATAAAATTCGCTGTATTTTTTTACAGCAGAAGAAAGCATTATTCCTGGTCTATCATTATTATTAAATATCAGAGGTCTTTCTAAAGCACCTGTGGCCAAAATAACTTTCTTAGCTCTAATTTTCAAAAGTCTTTGTCTGATTTTATTTATTTTATCTTTTGCCTCTAAATGATCAGTTAGATTTTCTCTAGCCAAAAGATAATTATATTGATGATAAGCTGCTACACTTGTTCTAGTTTTTATTTCAAGATTTTTAATATTTTTAATGTCCTCTATTTCTTTTTTTAACCACTCAGAAGGAGTTTTATTATCAATTTTGTTAAATTCGTTATTTTCAAAAATAGTTGAGCCACCAAGTTCATTTTTTTCATCAACTAACAACGTTTTGAAATTATTTTTAGCTGCATTTTTTGCTGCTAATATTCCAGATATACCTGCACCAATAACCAATACATCACAGTGAATATTTCGGTGGTCATAAATATCAGGGTCACTTGATGTTGGTGATTTTCCTAAACCGGCGGAGTGTCGTATGAAAAATTCATATTTCTCCCAGAAACTAGCAGGCCACATGAATGTTTTGTAATAAAAACCTGCTGGAAAAAAAGGGGAGAGAAAATTGTTTATACCACCAATATCAAATTCTACACTTGGCCAACAATTTTGACTGGATGCCTCTAAACCCTCATAAATCTCGACTTCTGTTGCTCTAACATTAGGTTCTGTTCTGTTGGTACCAGGATTTACTTGAACTATGGCATTTGGTTCTTCAGAACCAGAAGTCATAATTCCTCTTGGTCTATGATATTTAAAACTTCTTCCAACTAAATGAACATCATTTGCAAGTAACGCTGATGCTAAAGTATCGCCTTTAAATCCATGGTAAGTTTTGCCATTAAATTTAAAGGAAATCCTATTTGTTTCATCAACATACTCACTAGATTTTACTCTTAGGTTTTTAGTCATTTTATTGAGTAGGTGGTTTTTCACCCATTTTGTAAATTGCTTTTATTTCATCGTTTGATGTATCTCTAACCATATTAAACCATTTACGACATCCATGTGCATGGTTCCATCTTTCAAATTGAACACCTTTAATATTTTTTCTCATAAATAAATATTCTGCCCATTCATCATCACTTAATTCTGTTGGTTGTTTAGGTCTCTCAATATGAGCCTCACCACCAGCTTTAAATTCTTGCTGATCTCGTTCTCCACAGTATGGACAGTTTATTAAAAACATTAATGAGCAACCGCTGCAGCGCCATGTTCATCAACAAGGTCTCCGCTTACAAATCTATTTAAATTAAATGCAGCATTAAGTTTATGTGGTTCATCATTTGCAATTGTATGAGCAAACAAATCTCCAGAACCAGGAGTTGCTTTAAATCCACCAGTACCCCAACCACAATTAAAGTATAATCCTTTAATTGATGTTTTACTTAAAATTGGACTAGCATCAGGACAAATATCTACTATACCTCCCCATTGTCTTAACATTCTCATTCTACTAAAAATTGGATATAATTCTAAAATTGCATTTAATGTGCCTTCAACTATTTGGTGACTTCCTTTTTGAGTGTAAGAAACATAATCGTCTGTTCCAGCACCAATGACCAATTCTCCTTTATCAGATTGACTAACATAAGCATGCACTGCATTAGACATTACAACTGTATCAATAATTGGTTTCACAGGTTCAGAAACTAAAGCTTGTAAAGGTTTGCTTTCAAGTGGAAGTCTTAGACCCGCCATGTTAGCTATTACGCTAGAATGACCAGCTGCAACGACACCAACTTTTTTAGTTTTAATAAATCCTTTTGTTGTTTCTATTCCTTCAACACTATCTCCATTTCTTTTTATTCCTTTAACTTCACAATTTTGAATAATATCAACACCCATTGCATCAGCTCCTCTAGCATATCCCCAAGCAACTGCATCGTGTCTTGCTGTACCAGCTCTTCTTTGCAAAGTTCCTCCTAAAACGGGGTATCTAATATCTGGTGATGTATTTATAATTGGACAAAACTTTTTAACTTCTTCTGCGCTTAAATAAACTGCATCAATTCCATTTAGTCTATTTGCATGTGTTCTTCTTTTCAAATCTCTAACATCTTGTAAATTATGTGCTAGATTCATTACACCTCTTTGACTAAACATTACATTGTAGTTTAGTTCTTGAGATAAACCTTCCCAAATTTTTAATGCATGATCATACAAACCTGCACTAGCATCCCATAAATAATTTGATCTAATTATTGTAGTATTACGACCAGTATTTCCACCACCAATCCAACCTTTTTCAACTACAGCAATATTATATATGTTATGTTTTTTTGCTAAATAATAGGCTGTTGCTAATCCATGGCCACCACCACCAACAATAACAGCATCATATTCTTTTTTTGGAGCAGGATCTTTCCATGCTCTTTGCCAATTTTCATGATATGAAATAGCATTTTTGATTAACGAAAATACTGAGTACTTGTTTCTCATAATAATTGAATAATTACTTTATATATATTGAATTTTCAATACAATCGCTTAATACACAATGTCATACGGAAGAGTGGGTGAGAGGCTTAAACCAGTCGTTTGCTAAATGACCGTGCGAGGAAACTTGTACCGAGGGTTCGAATCCCTCCTCTTCCGCCACAAATTAGATTTTATTTTAATTCAACCTCAAGTTTTTTAAAAACTGTGTTCCAATCGTCTATTTTATCTTGCTGTATGATTTTGATATTTGGATAAAAACAATTGTACTTTAACTCGATATACCATCTCCAATCTGGATTATAACTTAAAAGCAAATAAGTCTTTATATTAAGTGTACCTGCAAGATGTGCGATTGAAGTATCACTAGTTACAAGCATTTCAATATTACTTAATATAGATATTG
>CACNTU010000001.1 GCA_902623415.1 uncultured Pelagibacteraceae bacterium | reverse complement strand
TTGCACATGAAAGAATAACTCCTACGGCACCACTGTAGTAAGTACTATGAGCTGCAAAAAAATTAGAAATAAATCCCCAGAGAGTAATTTGAATTGAAGGCCAATAAATTAAGTCTAATATTCTTGGAAATGATCTAGTTATTAAATAAAAGTGTCTTAAAAAAAGGCCATAAATTCTCATTAAATTCATTTTTATTTTCTCGCAATTTCTAAAAATACTTCTTCTAAATTTCTTCTTCCATAATTTGTTATTAACTCTTCAGGAGTTCCTCTATCCACTATTAAACCATCTTTCATCATTAAAACATAATTACATAATCTTTTTACTTCTTCCATATTATGAGAGGCAAGCAAAACTGATATTTTTTTTTCCTTTTTGTATTCTTCTAAAAACGATCTTACAAAATCACCAGTTTCAGGATCTAATGAGGCAGTGGGTTCGTCCAACAAAAGTACCGTTGGATCATTTATTAAAGCTTTAGCAAGACTTACCCTGTTTTTTTGTCCAGAAGAAAGTTCTCCTGTAATTTTGTTTAAAAGGTCTTTTAATCTAAGTTTATTTGCAAGGTGATCTATTCGGTCATTTAAATTTTGAATGTTATATAATTTTCCATAAACAATTAAATTTTGTTTAACTTTAAGTTTTTTAGGTAATTCAATATATGGTGAAATAAAATTCATTTTGTGAAGAAGGGAGATTTTGTTTTTTTCAATATTTTCTCCATTGATTAAAACCTCACCACTACTTGGTTTTAATAATCCTAAAATCATTCCAATAGTTGTAGTTTTTCCACATCCATTAGGTCCCAATAAACCAACCATTTCATTTTCATTAATTTTAAAATTTATATTAGTTACTGCTACTTTATCATTATATTTTTTTGATAGATTTATTACTTCAATAGAATTTGTCATCAATATTTAGAGGCTCTCTTTAATCTATCATTAATTGTTTTGCCAAGACCTTTGTTTGGAATCGTCTCAACTGCAATCTTTTTAAAACCATCGTTTTTAATTTTTCTTAAAGTTGAATATAAATTCTTTGCAGCCTCATCTATATTTTTCATTTTGGATAAATAATAATAGTTTTTTAATTTTGATTTTCTTTTTTTAATTAATAAATAAGCCTCATCTTTTTTTGGTTTTTTAACATTGACTCTTAAAGGTATCCCAGGTGAGTAATGTAACGGAAATAAACCAGGTGATAATTTTTTTTTTGAATTTGTATTAATTAATAATTTTTTTTTTAAAACATTTTCGATTTTTTTAGTATCTAGGCCTCCATATCTTAAAAGAGAGGGCTTTTCTAAAAGGTTTAGTATTGTAGACTCAACTCCAATTTTACTTTTTCCTCCATTTAAAATATATTTTATTTTTGAACCAAATTCTTCTTTTACATCAGATGGTTTAACTGAACTTAATCTTGAGGATATATTTGCACTAGGTGCCGCTACCGGATAATTTAAATTTTTTAATAAATTTCTTAACAATTTATGTTTAGGGAAACGTACGGCAATACTTTTTTTATTATTAGTGACAAATTTTGATATTTTTGAGTTATTTTTTAATTTCAGAACATAAGTTATCGGACCTGGAGAAAATTTTTTGTAAAGTTTGACTAAATTATCATTTATATCACAGTCTTCTTTAAGTCTTTGAATATCGTAATAATGGACAATTAGAGGATTATTTAATGGTCTTTTTTTAAGACTAAATATTTTCTTAACTGCACTATTCGAGTAAGCGTTTGCAGCCAATCCATAAACAGTTTCTGTTGGTACCGCAATACAATGATTATTATCTAAATATTTTTTTGCTTTTTTGATATTTGATTGAATAGATTTCATGTATTAATAATTATTATTATATGAAAGATAAAATATTACCACTTGATTATGATCAGTATTCAGTTGAGGAGCTTACAGAAAAAGCAAATAAGATTATAGAGTCTCTAGAGAAGGAAAATGATCTAAACAATTCAGTTGATAGTTATCAAGAACTTCTAAAATTAAATAATATTATTGAAAAGAAATTTCATAAAAATTTTAAATCTATTGGGGAAGAGACAAATAAAAAGGTTAAAGAGATAACTAAAAAAAATGAAAAAACAGCTTAATAAAATAGCTAAGGATACAAATATTTTCCTAAAAAAATATATTAATTCACAGAAATATTCTCAGCTAAAGTCACCCATGAAGTACGGTTTGTTTCCAGGTGGAAAAAAAATAAGATCTAAAATCTTAATGGACTTAGGGTCATTATTTTCAATAGATTACAAAACATTAATAATAGTTGGGTCGGCTGTTGAATGTATTCATGCTTATTCTCTTATTCATGATGATCTACCCTGCATGGATGATGATGATATAAGAAGAGGAAAACCTTCAGCTCACATTAAATTTGGTGAGTCTACAGCAGTTCTGGCAGGAAATTCATTACTGACTTTAGCTTTTGAGATTTTATCAAGTCCTAAATTGAAATTAAATGAAAAGATAAAGATCAACCTAATCAAAAAATTATCAGAATGTTCAGGACATCTAGGAATAGCTGGTGGGCAATATTTAGATTTAAGTTATGAGAGAAAGAAAATATCAAGGAATAAAATATTAGAAATGGAAATAAAAAAAACTGGAATGTTATTTAGTTTTTGTTGTGCAGCTCCAGCAATAATTAAGAAAAAAACAATCCAAGAAATTAAATTTTTTGAAAATATTGGATCAAAAATTGGTTTATTATTCCAAATAGCTGATGATTTAATTGATCTGAAAAGTAATTCTAAGGAAGCTGGGAAAAAAACAGGAAAAGATCAAAAAAAAGGCAAGGCAACACTTATAAATTTAATAGGCTATGATGACTCACTTAAGTATTGTGATAAGATAATAAAAGATATTAATAAGAATTTAAAAAAATATGGTTCAAGATCTGAAAAAATAAATGAAACATTAGGCTATATACTGAATAGAAAAAAATGAAAAAAAATTATCAATTTTTAAATAATATCAATTTTCCATCTGATTTAAGAAAAGTTTCTGAAAATAATTTACAAAAAGTAGCAGATGAGGTGAGGGAGGAAATGATAAGTGCTGTTTCAGAAACAGGAGGTCACCTTGGTGCTGGTTTGGGAGTTGTTGAATTGACAGTTGCACTTCATTATGTTTTTGATACCCCAAATGATAAATTAATATGGGATGTTGGCCATCAATCTTACCCACATAAAATTCTAACTGGAAGAAAAGATAAAATTAGAACTTTACGACAGGGCGATGGTTTATCAGGTTTTACAAAAAGATCTGAAAGCGAGTATGACCCATTTGGAGCGGCACATAGTTCAACATCTATTTCATCTGCATTAGGAATTGCAGAGGCAAATAAATTAGAAAATAAGTCTTCCAATGTAATAGCTGTAATAGGTGATGGAGCAATCAGCGCAGGTATGGCTTATGAAGCCATGAATAATGCTGGAGCATCTAAGACAAAAATGATTGTTATTTTAAATGATAACGACATGTCAATTGCAAAACCAGTTGGAGCAATGAGAACTTACTTGGCAAAATTATTTACTGGTAAAATATATTTTAGTCTTAGAGAAACCTTAAAATTAATTACATCAGCATTTTCAAAAAGATTTAGTGCTAAAGCAGGAAAAGCAGAGGATTTTTTCCGTTCAGCAGTTACCGGAGGTACATTGTTTAGTTCACTTGGTTTTTATTATGCAGGTCCTATAGATGGTCATGATTTATCAAGCCTAGTTCCAATTTTAAAAAATGCAAAGGAATCAAGACATGAGGGTCCTATAATGATTCATATCAAAACTCAAAAAGGAAAAGGTTATTCTTATGCAGAAAAAGCAAATGATCATTATCATGGAGTGTCAAAATTTAATGTTGAGACTGGTGAACAAGTAAAGAGCAAATCAAATCTTCCAGCTTATACAAAAGTATTTGCAAACACGTTAGTTAAACATGCTAAAAAAGATAGCAAAATAGTTGGAATAACAGCTGCGATGCCTGGAGGGACTGGCATGGATATTTTTGGCAAGGAGTTTCCAAATAGAATGTTTGATGTTGGAATAGCGGAACAACATGCTGTAACTTTTGCAGCCGGTCTAGCAACCGAAGGATACAAACCATATGCTGCAATTTATTCTACATTTTTACAGAGAGCATATGATCAAGTTGTCCACGATGTTGCCATCCAAAGTTTACCAGTTAGATTTGCGATAGATAGAGCAGGATTAGTTGGTGCTGATGGATCAACACATGCTGGGTCATTTGATATAACTTACTTATCAACTTTACCAAACTTTGTAGTAATGGCAGCAAGTGATGAAGCTGAACTTGTTAAAATGATTAATACTTCAGTAGATATAAATGACAGACCTTCTGCAATTAGATATCCAAGAGGGACTGGAGTAGGTGTTGATCTCCCATCAATAGACGAAAAAATTGAAATTGGTAAAGGAAGAGTCGTTCAACAAGGGACACAAGTTTGTATTTTAAATCTCGGTACTCGACTTGAGGAGTGCAAGTTAGCTTTAGAGGAATTAAAAACAAAAGGGGTTTCAACAACTTTGATAGATGCCAGATTTGCAAAGCCTTTAGACGAGGAACTTATATTAAAATCTGCTAAGGAACATGAGCTTATGATAACTATTGAAGAGGGATCAATAGGTGGTTTTGGTTCTCATGTTAAAAATTTATTAGCTGAAAGAGGAGTATTTGATAAAGGTTTTAAATTTAGATCAATGACTTTACCAGATGAATTTATTGAACAAGCTGATCCAAAAAAAATGTACGATAAAGCTGGATTAAACAGTTCTCAAATTTCTAAGAAAATCTCTGATATTTTTTTTCAAAAGGAGACAATAAGAGTTGTGAAAAATTAATTTAAACTAACCACACTGGGCTTTATTCATTAAGTAGTGGTCAAGTAAAACACAGTTCATCATAGCCTCACCAATTGGTACAGCTCTAATTCCTACACAAGGATCATGTCTACCTTTAACAGATATTGAAGTATTTTTCCCAAATTTATTTATAGTTTTTCTACTAGTTAAAATTGACGATGTTGGTTTGACAGCAAAAGATGCAATAATTTCTTGGCCCGTAGAAATTCCACCAAGAATTCCACCTGCTTGATTTGAATTGAATTTTAATTTATTTCCTTTTGAAGAAATTTCATCTGAATTTTGTTCTCCACTTAATTGTGCTGAGTTCATTCCTGCTCCAATATTTACACCCTTAACTGCATTAATACTCATTAGACCTGAAGCTATGTCAGTATCCAATTTTGAATAAATTGGAGCACCTAAACCAACTGGGATACCTCTTGCTCTTATTTCAATCACTGCTCCGCAAGAGGATCCTGATTTTCTTACACCAAGCAAATATTTTTCCCATAATTTAATCATTGATTTATCTGGACAAAAAAATGGATTTTTTGAAATTACTTTATCGTTCCATTGATTTGTATCACATCCAAGAATTCCTAGCTGAGTTACTGCACCAATTACTTTAAATTTTTTACCTAATTTTTTTTGAAGTACAACTTTTGCTATTGCACCAGCTGCAACTCTTGCTGCAGTTTCTCTAGCAGAAGATCTACCACCACCTCTATAGTCTCTAATTCCATATTTTTTAAAATAAGTAAAATCCGCATGACCTGGCCTGAACTTATCTTTAATATTACTATAATCTTTGGATCTCATATCTTTATTGTAGATTATAAGTGAAATGGGTGTTCCTGTAGTTTTTCCCTCAAATACTCCTGACAATATTTGAACTTTGTCATCCTCTTTTCGCTGAGTTGTAAATTTAGATTGTCCTGGTTTTCTTTTGTCTAATTCTATTTGAATATCTTGCTCTTTAAGATTTATGTTTGGAGGGCAACCATCAACAATACAACCAATTGCAGGCCCATGAGACTCTCCCCAAGTTGTGAAACGAAATAGCTTTCCAAAAGTATTAAATGACATTATTTATATTATATAGATTATTTTGTTTAAATTATGAATCAAAAAAACTCATTAGGTCTTAATAGTTGCTTTCTTGATATAGATGATCCAATTCAATTATTTCATGAATGGATGGAGGAAGCAAAGAAAACTGAGCCAAATGATCCAAACGCTGTTGCTTTGGCCACGTCAAATAAAAAAAATATTCCTTCAGTTAGAATGGTTTTACTTAAAGATTTCAATAAAGATGGGTTTGTATTTTATACAAATTTAAATAGTCAAAAGGGAAATGAATTAAAAGAAAATCCATATGCTGCGATGTGTTTCCATTGGAAAAGTCTCCTAAGACAAATAAGAATTAATGGAAAGGTGTCATTAGTTTCTGATCAGGTAGCAGATAAATATTATTCATCTAGAGCGTATGAAAGTCGAATAGGAGCATGGGCTTCTAAGCAAAGTGAAGAATTAAACTCGCGAGAACAATTGTTAAAATTTATACAAGATTACAAAAAAAAATATAGCAACAAATTAGATGTACCAAGACCAAATCACTGGTCTGGATGGGTTTTATCTCCAAAAAGTATTGAATTTTGGTTAGATGGTGAGAACAGAATCCACGAGAGATTAAAATACAATAAAGATAACTCGGGGAAGTGGATAAAGTCTTTATTAAGTCCTTAAAAATTTCTTGATAAACTAAATGATGTTAATCTTTTAAGAATATTTTTTTCTTCAGAGTCTTTAAATACACTTAGAGAACTTGAGGCTAAATTTATATAGTGCTGTGCTTTTTGATAGCATTCCAGAATTATTTTATACTTATTTATAAGAGCAATAATTTCATTAAAGTCATCTTTTGTTCTTAACTCTTTTTTAAACATATTTGATAAAATTTTCTTTTCATCATTTCTTAATTTTTGAAAAAGTAAAATTATTGGTAGGGTAATTTTTCCTTCAAAAAAATCTTGACCAATTTTTTTACCAAATAGTTTGAGCTCTGCATTATAGTCTAGTGTGTCGTCTGCTATTTGAAAAGTTAATCCCAAGTTTCTTCCATAAAATTCTAAAGCATCTTTTTCTTTATTTTCTGCATCAGATAAAATTGCACCAACTTTAGTTGCTGCTGCAAATAACTCAGCAGTTTTAGCTGAGATTATTTTTAAATATGTTTCTTCCAGCATATCAACTTCACCTTTGTGTTGAAGTTGTAGCACTTCTCCTTGAGCAATTTTAGATGAAGTGGACGATAATAATTTTAAAACTTCAAGGTTTCCGTCTTCTACCATCATTTCAAAACATCTACTCAATAGATAATCTCCAATTAAAACTGACGAATGATTATCCCAAACTTTGTTTAAAGTTTCTTTTCCTCTTCTAACAGTGCCTTCATCAATTACATCATCATGCATCAATGTTGCGCTGTGAATTAATTCAACACAAGCAGCTAAATTTATATCTCTAGAGCCTTTAGAGTAACCACATAATTTTGCACTACCCAATGTTAATAAAGCTCTTAGTCTTTTTCCTCCAGTTTCTATGTGATAATCTGTCATTTTTTGAACCAGCTGTACTTCACTAGATAATTTTGATTTTATTTTTTCTTCAGTTAAAACCAGTTTTTCTTCAACTGAGTCTTTAAGCTGAAAATATGAATCATTTATTTGATTTTTAAGCTGTACAACTGTTCCCATAAGATTTTTTTAAATTAGTATAATTTGTTTATATATATTACTTATCAATTGACGCACCAGTTTCTTCAATTATAAGTAGTCTTTATATTCAATAAATAATTCTATAAGACTTACCTATGTTCTCTTTTTTTAAAAAGAAAAAAATTGTTGCTCACTTAAAATTAAGTGGGGTTATTGGTAATGCTGGAAAATTTAAACAAGGTATTGATTTTGCAAGTCAAGAAGAACTAATTAAAAAGGCTTTTTCTCTAAAAAAAACGGCATGTGTTGCTATATCAATCAATTCTCCAGGGGGATCACCAGTTCAATCTCATTTAATCTACAGCTTTATTAGACAACAAGCAAAAAAACACAAAAAAGAAGTTATTGTATTCGCTGAAGACGTAGCAGCTTCTGGAGGCTATTTGATTTCTTGTGCTGGGGACGAAATTTATGCAAATTCAAGTTCAATAATTGGATCCATAGGAGTGATATATTCTTCTTTTGGATTTACAGAGTTGATAAAAAAAATTGGGGTTGAAAGAAGAGTTCATACTGCTGGCAAAAACAAAAGTACACTTGATCCATTTTTAGAAGAAAAAAACGAGGATATTGAAAGATTAAAAAATATTCAATTGGATCTTCATAAAGACTTTATAAATGTTGTTGAAAAAAGTAGAGGATCAAAATTAAACAAATCTGATGTAGAACTTTTTTCAGGTGAATTTTGGTCAGGAAGTAAAGCAAAAAATTTAGGATTGATTGACGGAATAGGTAACGCACATGAAATATTAAAAGATAAATTTGGTGAGGATGTAATTATTAAAAAATTTGAAAAATCAAAAGGATGGTTAAGTCAAAAACTTTCTTCATCTAGCAATCAAGTAGATCAAATAGCAAGTATTCTAGATGAAAGATCAATTTGGCAAAGATATGGTTTCTAAAGCAAAAAAAGAAAAAAAAAAAATTCAAACATTTCAAGATACAATTTTAAATCTTCAGAAATTTTGGAGTAAAAAGGGATGCGTTATTCTTCAGCCTTACGATATGGAGGTTGGTGCAGGAACTTTTCATCCAGCTACTACCCTAAGATCACTAGGAACTAAACCATGGAAAGCAGCTTACGTACAACCATCAAGAAGACCCACAGATGGAAGATATGGAGATAATCCAAACAGATTACAACACTATTATCAATTTCAAGTTTTAATCAAACCTTCTCCTGAAAATATAAAAAAACTTTATTTAAATAGTTTGTCTACTATAGGAATAGATCATAATGATCATGATATAAGGTTTGTTGAAGATGATTGGGAAAGTCCAACATTAGGTGCCGCAGGATTGGGATGGGAAGTATGGTGTGATGGAATGGAAATTACTCAATTCACCTATTTTCAACAAATGGCTGGATTTGATTGTAAACCTGTGTCAGTTGAAATCACTTATGGCTTAGAAAGAATTTGTATGTTCACCCAGAAAGAAAAAAATGTTTATGATTTATTATGGAATGATGAAGGTGTAAAATATCACGAAGTTTTTCATCAAGCCGAAAAAGAATTTTCAGCATACAATTTTGAACATGCGAATGTAGAAACACTTTTGAAAATGTTTGAAATGCATGAGTCTGAGGCAAAAGATTTGGTAGAAAAGAAAATTTCATTACCAGCATATGATCAATGTTTAAAAGCCAGTCATGTGTTTAATATTCTAGATGCAAGAGGTGCAATCAGTGTCGCACAAAGAGCTGGTTATATTGCAAGAATAAGAGATATCACAAAATCTGCAGCTGGTGTTTGGTTAGATAGTCAAAAATAATGTCGGAGTTTTTTTTAGAATTATTTAGTGAAGAAATACCTTCAAATCTTCAACAAAATTTAAGGGAAGACTTACTTAAAAGTTTTAATGATTTATTTTTAGAAAAAACAATTTTATTTAAAAAAAGCTCGTCATATTCAACACCAAACAGACTAGTGGTATTATTTGAAGGTGTTCAAAAAAATGTTGTACTAAAATCTGAGGAGATTAAAGGTCCAAATATTAAATCACAAGATTCAGCGCTTGAGGGGTTTATTAGGTCAAATAAAATCTTAAAAAAAGATCTCTACCAAAAGAAAACAGACAAAGGAGAATTTTATTTTTTCAAGACAAAATCAAAAAAATTGTACACACATAAATTATTAGAGGAATTTATCCCAATATTATTAAATAAAATTCAATGGAAAAAATCAATGTATTGGGGAACTTTTGACCTAAATTGGGGTAGACCTTTAAAGTCAATTCTAGCTGTCTTCGATAAAAAAAAGCTAAATTTTAATTTTCATCACTTAACATCTTCTAACTCAACTTTTATTGATAAAGAATTTGAGGAAAATAAAAAGTCTTTCTTAGAATTTAAAAATTATAAAAGTTTTTTTAAAAAAATTGACATTATTGTTGATCACAATGAGAGAAAAAAATTAATAGAAAAAAAATTTAACAATATATTAAAAAATAAAAATATTAAGATCCAAGATAATCCTAGATTACTTAATGAAGTTGTAGATTTAACAGATCAACCAAATATCATTCTTTGTGAATTTGATAAAAAATTTTTAAATATTCCAAAAGAAATATTAATTATTACTATGCAATACCATCAAAAATATTTTCCTATATTTGATAATAAAGAAAATATTACCAATGAGTTTTTAGTGGTTGCAAACAAAAAAGACAAAAAGGGATTAATTAAATTAGGAAATGAGAGAGTAGTTGAAGCAAGATTAAGTGACGCAGAATTTTTTTGGAAAAAAGATAAATCTCAAAATATGGTCAAAAAAGTTACTGAATTAAAATCAATGAATTATTTTAAAGGATTAGGAAGTTATTTCGATAAAGCCCAAAGAATGAGAAAATTGGGTGGAATGATATCTGATGAACTTTTAATCAGTAAAGAAAAAGTTGAATTGTCAGCATCAATTTGTAAAGTTGATTTATTATCAGAACTAGTAGGTGAATTTCCAGAACTCCAAGGTGTAATGGGAGGTTATTTTGCTAACGCACAAGGTTTTGATAAAGATTTAGCTTTGGCAATAAGTGAGCAATATTTACCTACAGGTTCAGGCTCAAGAGTTCCAAAGAAACCATTTAGCATAGCCCTTTCTTTGGCTGATAAGATAGATACTTTAGTTGGTTTTTTTGGATTAAATCAAAAGCCAACAAGTTCTAAAGATCCGTATGCTCTAAGAAGATTAGCATTGGGAGTAATAAGAATAATAGTTGAAAATAAAAAAGATTTTAAAATAAAAGATTTAATTAATTATTCTTCAAGCCTGTATTTAGAACAAGGTTTTGAAATTGATAACCAATCTCTACAAAATGAATTATCAGATTTTTTAATGGATAGATTAAAATATCACATGAAGGAAGAAAATATTAGAAATGATATAATTCAAGCATCAACTAGTTCTTTTAACTTAGATCAATCTGTTATTATTTTTAATAAAGCTAAACATTTAAATAAAATTATTAACAAACCAAATGGTTTAGATATTATTGCAAGCTATAAAAGAGCCTCAAACATTTTAGACGGTGAATTAAAAAAAAATAAAATAGAATTATCAAATACAACTGACCCTGGAATTTTTAAAACAGATTTAGAAAAAAACCTATTTAAAAAAATTAGTGAATTAAGGAAATATTTTTCAGGCATTAATAAAGATGAAAATTATGTTCAAACATTGGACAATTTAGCTAGCGTTAAAAGAGAGGTTTTTGACTTTTTTGATAATGTTATTGTGAACGAAGATGATCTGGTCATAAAGAAGAATAGGCTGGAACTAATCCAAATGATGTGTAAAACGTTCAACAATTATGTTAATTTTGCTCTAATCGACACCCGTTAATGAAAAAACTTATTTTAAACTTTAATTTTAAGGATAGTAAAAAAATTAAAAATCCTAAAAACTTTTTAGGAGGAAAAGGTGCTAATCTTTCTGAAATGGGAAGAATGGGTCTTCCAGTGCCTCCTGGTTTTACAATATCTACAAAAGTTTGTGAAATTTTTTATAAAGATAAAAAAAAATTAAATAAAAATTTAATTTCTCAAATTAAAAAAGAATTAAAATTAATTGAAAAAGATGTTTCTAAGAAATTTGGGGACTTAAAAAATCCACTATTGTTGTCTGTGCGGTCTGGTGCAAGAGTATCAATGCCAGGTATGATGGATACTATTCTAAATCTGGGTCTGAATGATAAAACAGTCAAAGCTCTAGCAATTAAAACCTCAAATGGAAGATTTGCTAAAGACAGTTATAGAAGATTCATTCAAATGTACGGTAATGTTGTAATGGGTGTAGAAGGTTATCATTTTGAAGAATTAATTGAAAATTATAAACTTACTAAAGGTGTTTTGTTAGATACAGATTTAGATGAAAGTGATTGGGATGGATTAATTGAAGATTTTAAAAGAACAGTAAGAGAAAAGGCAAAAAAAGATTTTCCTCAAGATGTTCATGAACAATTGCTAGGAGCAATAAGTGCGGTATTTTTATCGTGGGAAAGTAATAGAGCAAAAGTTTATAGAAAATTAAATCAAATCCCAGCCGAGTGGGGAACTGCTGTAAATGTTCAATCAATGGTTTTTGGAAATATGGGTGATGATTGTGCAACAGGAGTTGTGTTTACAAGAAATCCATCAGATGGATCAAATGAAATATATGGTGAGTATTTAATTAATGCGCAAGGCGAAGATGTTGTAGCGGGTACAAGGACACCTCAATACATAACTAAAAAAGCTAGGAGAGAAGCTAAAGTAAAAGAATTATCAATGGAAGAATCTATGCCTAAAGTCTTTAAAGAACTTCAAAAAATTTTGAAAAAATTAGAGATGCATTACAAAGATATGCAAGACGTAGAGTTTACAGTTGAAAATAGTAAACTATGGATGCTTCAAACAAGATCAGGAAAAAGAACAGCAAAATCAGCAATTAAGATCGCAGTAGATATGGTTAAAGAAAAATTAATTTCTAAAAAGGAAGCCGTATTAAGAATTGACCCAAACTCTCTAGACACACTTTTACATCCTACTTTGGATGAAAAAAGTTCTATTAATGTAATAGCAAGTGGATTGCCAGCATCACCAGGTGCAGCCAGTGGTAAAGTTGTATTTACATCAGAAGAAGCTGAAAGATTAACCTCAATGATGCAAGATACAATTTTGGTTAGAGTAGAGACCTCTCCAGAAGATATCCAAGGAATGCATGCTGCTAAAGGAATTTTGACTGCTAGAGGAGGAATGACAAGTCATGCAGCTGTTGTTGCGAGAGGTATGGGTAGACCATGTGTATCAGGATCAAGTGAAATTGATATAAACTATGAAAATAAATCTTTTAAGACCTCTTCAACGGTGATTAAAGAAGGAGACGTAATCACTATTGATGGATCAACTGGAAGAATTATTGTTGGAAGTGTTTCAACAGTCAAGCCAGAAATATCTGGAGATTTTTCTAAGTTAATGTCTTGGGCAGATAGCTTTAGGAAATTAAAAGTAAGAACAAATTCTGAGACTCCAAAAGATACCAAAACAGCGAAAGATTTTGGTGCAGAAGGCATTGGATTATGCAGAACTGAACATATGTTTTTTGATGAAGAACGAATTTTGTCTGTAAGGGAAATGATATTATCTAAAACAAAAGAAGACAGAGCAGTAGCATTACAAAAACTGTTACCGCATCAAAGAAATGATTTTATAGATATTTTTAAAATCATGAGTGGATTACCAGTCACGGTTAGATTGTTGGACCCACCATTACACGAATTTTTACCACGTACAGAGAAGGAAATTAATGAGGTTGCTCGTATAGTTAATCTCCCAATTAAAGAAGTTGAATCAAGAATTGATGAGCTTCATGAGCAAAATCCTATGTTAGGTCATAGAGGATGTCGTTTGGGAATATCTTTTCCTGAAATTTATGAAATGCAATGCAAAGCAATATTTGAGGCTTTGGCTTATCTCAAAAAAAATAAAATTAAATCTGCATTTCCTGAAATAATGATTCCTTTGGTATCTACAGAGGCTGAAATAAAAATTATGAAAGATTTAGTTATTAGAACTGCAAGCCAAGTCCAGAAAGAACATAAATTGATAATTGAGTTTTTAGTAGGTACTATGATTGAATTACCTAGAGCGGTAATTAAAGCAAAAGAAATTGCAAAACATGCTGAATTTTTTAGTTTTGGAACAAATGATTTAACACAAACTACTTTTGGAATTAGCAGAGATGATAGTGGGAAATTCTTAAGTGACTATTTAGAGAATAAAATATTTTCTGTAGATCCATTTGTTTCCATTGATGAAGGTGTATCTGATTTAGTGGAGATAGCAGTTGAGAAAGGAAGAAGACAGAATAGGAAATTAAAATTAGGAATTTGCGGTGAACATGGCGGGGATCCCAAAAGTATATCTTTCTGTGCCAAGGTTGGATTGAACTATGTATCGTGTTCACCTTATAGAGTTCCTGTTGCTAGATTATCAGCGGCACAAGCGGAACTGAAAAAATAGTCTTAAGAATTTTATTTAAATAAATTATATCTTAGAATGCAGTAAATTGCTTCAAATCCATCTTTCCAATTAATTTTTTTTCCTTCAGCATATGTTCTACCATAATACTTAATTCCAACTTCAAAAATTCTTAATTTTTTTTTTGCAATTTTAGCAGTAATTTCAGGCTCAAAACCAAATCGTTTTTCATAGAGATCTATATCTTTAATACATTCTGTTTTGAAAGCTTTATAACCAACTTCCATGTCAGTTAAATTTAAATTAGTAAAAGCATTTGATAAAAAAGTTAAAATATAGTTTCCTACACGATGCCAGAAAAAAAGAACTCTTTTTTCGCTATCTCCAATAAATCTAGAGCCATAAACGACATCAGCCTTATTTGAAAAAATTGGACTCAATAATTTTGTATAATCTGAAGGATCATATTCTAAATCAGCGTCTTGAATGATAATTATATCACCTGAGGCATTTTTAATCCCTTGTTTTAAACAATATCCCTTTCCATAATTTTTTTCATTTTCAATTAATTTTATATTTTCTAAGAAACCATTTTTTAGTAATTTTTTGGTTTGATCTGTTGAATTGTCATCTATTACTATTATCTCTTTGGTATACTGTTTTTGTTTCAATACTTTATTTATAATTTCACAAATTGTGTTTTGTTCATTAAAAACTGGAATTAAAACTGAGATTTTTTTTTGCATTTTATTTTAATTTTTCATATTTGATTATGTTCATAATTAATATTAAAAGTAATAGTAAAATATTAATATAGTTTATAAAAAATTCGTTTAAAAAAAAAATATTTTTAAAAATTTGAGGAACATAAATTTCAATGATTCTAAAAAAATTTAAAAAATATACACTTAAAAGAAAATTTATTTTTGAATAAAAAAATTTAAAGTTCTTAATTGAATGAATAAGGAGAGGTAAAATTAAAATATAATCATGTGGATAATGAGGGAAAAATATTAAGCAACTGAGGCATAAACAAGATAAATTCAATAAATCATCTTTTATTTTTTGAATTTTAATAATTATAAAAAAATTTATTAAAATAGATATGGCAATGAATAATAATGACTTATGTTTAAAATTACTTAAATTTAAATATTCAAAAATTGAAAACAAAAATATATTTTTTGGCATTATTGCTTGACCTTGATGGTTTGTTAATTGACTTTGGATAGCAAGTTCGATTGGCTGAAATAAGGTTATAAAAATATTTGTATTGGTCAAAAAACTGTAAATAATTATTCCTATTAAAACAGGTGTGAATGGAAAAATTATTTTTTTAATATTTTTTGTAACTAAAAAATTAAAAAATAGCACGTATCCAATTGAATATTTAAAATAACTTACACCTGATAATATTAATGTTAAGTTTGATTTATATAAATAAGGTAGGCAAAGAAAAAACATGACAAATAAACTATATTGACCAATTATTAAATTTACTTTGGTAACATTGCAGGCTGCAAAAAAAAATATAATTAATACTGTTTTGTAAGTATCAAATAAAAATTTTTTACAAATTAAATATGGTATTAAAATTACTAAAAATATATTTACTATTAACCAAACAATCTTAGCATGGTACCATGTTAGTAAAGTTAATGGATAGTATAAAATGTATGTTCCGTGTAAATACTCACCAAATTGTGATCCAATTATTTTTTCTCGATTTCCATCAAGCATATATTGATAATGATTGATACCGTTAGCTACTAATTTACTAGGGGACCATTGAAAATCTAATGAATTATGAAATATTGCTTCAATAACTAGAGGTTTATAAATAAATATTAAGATAGATAATAAAATTATAAATAAAACAATATTGAATCTTTCTTTATTATTTTCCATTATTTTTTTTAAATCTTTTATTTAAATCAAATTCCTGACGTATATTTTTACCAAAGTAAATAATATAAGCGGCTTCAAATTTTTTATATAATCCACCCCAAATAGTTATTTTTTTTTCTTGCAAGTTTCCACCGTGCGGTAGTCTTATAAAAAAACAGTAAACTATTAGCAAAGTAAGAAAAATAACTTTTGATAGTAAAGATTTATATTTACCACTATGATGAATATTTTGTAATAAAGGATATTGACCTAAAAAACTAAAACTCATTATGCTAATCATATGTAACCACCTACCCGTATCTCCAATAGCAAAAAAGGATAAATATGGAATTATACTTAAATAGAAGTATGAAAAAACATAATTGTTATTAATATTAATTAATTTTTTTTTGTTTAGAAAAATTAATAGAATATTTATTGGAATAATTCCCATAAATAAAAAAAATAGATTTATTTTTAAATTATAAAAATTAAGTAAATTTGTTTCTATCTCATATTTTATGACATTAAAATTTCCTTCACTGCTTGAAGCCACAGCTATAGCATCAGTCCATAAATTTCTCTCACTTAGTCGCTCAATCATAGAGTTAATAACTTGTTCACTTATTGGATAAAAAAAATTGACTATCGACGCTAAAAAAAGTGGAGAAAAATAAATTAATAAGTTTTTATATTTAATATTATTTTCATCATATATTAATTTAATCATAAAAAAGTGGAAAGGTATTGACCAACACTGAATTTCATGAATAAAAATAGAAATAAATATTAATGGTAAAATAATAAAGAAAAATTTTGTTTTATAATTTATAAAACTAATTTTTTTTGACCGATATAAATTAATCAAATATGTATGAAATAATATTAGAAAAATTGAGATTACGTCGAATCTTTGATATCCACCAAGATCATTAAATGAAAAAAGAATTAAAGTAGGCGATAGAGCTAGAAATAAAAATATAAAATAAAATTTAGAATATTGTCTAATGATTAAAAAAAATAAAATTATATTTAAAAGGTAGAAAATAATAAAAAAAAAATTAAAACTTTTAATGAATTTTATATTCAACTTATTTTCTATTAATAAAAATACTGTCCCAAATAATCCTCTTTTAACAAATCCGTCACTATAATTTATGTGTGCTTGTGAAAAAGTCCAATAGTTTATTACATAATTAGTTGATAAATAAAAAAGGTAAGAGAATAATGATAATACAAAAAAAAAAGTAATTAAAAATAATATATTTTTTTTTTTCATATTTAAAAAAATTACTTTTAGTTTTTTGGCTGAGGGCTATAAATATATTTTTTAATTAAATTTTTAATTGAAAATAATCTATTTTTAATTTTTTTTTCTTTATTGAGTTTTTCACCTATTTTTTTTAATGTTGCTAATCCAGATCCACTAAAATTTATATCCAAAGTAAGATTTTCAACATTATTATTAAATATTTCTAATAGTTTATCAAAAGTTAATCTATTAATTCTCTCAATAAAATCATTATCCTTTACGCCATTTTTGATATATGGCAACCACATCACATCATCAATAAAAATCAAAGCATCTTTTTTTAAAAATTTAAAATAATGAAAGAAGACTTTTTTAACATGATTAGGTTCATGGTAGCTATCTATGAATAAGACATCGAACTGTTTATTAGCAATAAATTTCTCAACTAACTCAAAATTATCATCAGAAGATAAAATAAATTTCCATCTTTTATCTGTACTTACACTTGAACAATCTTTAATATCTATAGATGTGAGATAACCGTCATTTTGATTACAAATTTCCAAAAACATATTTGTTGAATTACCATTTTGGACACCTAACTCTAATACATTTATGTTTTTTATATCTGAGATTTTATTTTTAATTATTTCTAATTTTTCTTTTTCAAAATATTTCATTTATAATTTTACTTATCACTAAACTAAATTAAAGTTTTTTCAATAAAGGGGCGTTCTGTTGCCAGGTGCCCCAAACCCCGTTTACTTAATTAACAATGTCAATTAAGCAGCAAGTGCATAACTTTCGTTAGCAATTATAAATTAGCCCGTTACGGTGGAACAATCCCGAACGAAAGAATAGCCTTTAGTCACTCGTCGAATCTAGTTCACCCCCATATTATTAATTGGTGGAGGTGGTGGGTACCGCCCCCACGTCCGCAATGGTTATTACGAAATTCGTTTATCGTCATAGTTGGAAAACCAACAATAATAATATATTAAGTTATTAACTCTAATACAAGTTGAATTGTTATTAATGAAAATTTCTTCAAATGAATTTTATATTTATTTTTTGTTATTATTTTTTTTGATTGTTCATTTCAAAGCTTTTGAGAGCACTTACATAATTTTAAAATATGATCATGAAACTAGGCTAACAAAAAATTATGGTTTTTGTGAAAGAAGTTCTTATGGATATATAAAATACATAGAGAAAAAATTTAAACCCAAAAAAAATATTAAAATAGTAAATGATGAGACTCATCCATCATCTGATATTTTTATTCATAAACCTAAAACTGAATACTATGATAATTATTTAATTCTTTTAAATTATAATGATCAAAATAGTAAAATTAATTTAAGTGATTTTACTATTTTAGATAAATACAAAAATTGCCTTTATTTAAAAAAAAATGATTGAATTAGCAGGAATTGTATTAAGTCTTTTAACTTTTTTGATCTTATCAATATTCCCTTTGACAGTTAATTTTTCAGATCAATATTTACTGAAGTATAAATTTTATAAATACGATTTTTTATTGATTAATTTATTAATAAATTTTGTATTATTATTGCTTCTATCTTTTACTAAAATTAATTTATCTTATTATTTTATATTTTTAGTATTCTTGTCTCTAAGTTTTAATTTAGTTTTATTTTTTAGGGATAAAACTTTTTTTTCAAGGTTTAATGAAATAAATTTTTTATATTTTATATTAATAAATTTAATTATTTTTATTTTCATAGCCAAAGACCCAACATTAAGCTGGGATAGCCAAAAAAATTGGTTTTATAAATCGCAAAGCTTTTTCTATAATTATAATTTTTTTGATTTAGATAAAATACTTGGTGTGGATTACTATCCTCATTTAGGATCATACTTATGGGGATTTTTTTGGAAAAATTCATTATTAAATTATGAGTATAGTGGAAGGTTTATTTATGTATTCGTTTTTTGCTATCTATATTTTCAATTTGTGATCTTCTAAATGTAAAAAAAAATATTAAGACTTTGATAATCACAATAGTTTTGCTAGTCAGTTTTGATAATTTTTTATTTAAAGGATATCAGGAAATTTTGATTTTTTCACTTTTGATGTTTGCATCAAAAAATACCTATAATTATATTTTATATCAAAATAGACTAAGTTTAATTATTTGTTTTATTTCACTAAATTTATTACCTTGGATTAAAAATGAGGGTTACTTATTTTTAATTGTATTTATTATTTCTAAATTTTTAATGATAAACAAATTTCCTAAAAAAATAGAAATTGTTTTATTTATATTTTTATCAATCTTTTTATTACTTATTAAAAAATTATTATTTTTATATTATTTAGATATTAATCTTACACATGGTGGGAATATAAACCTTGCGATTACCATTAATGATTTAATCAATTATATTATTTCAATTTTTACAGGTTTTATTATTGCAGTTTTTAAATATAAAATATTGATATTTATTTTTCTCTCGATGCTTTTTATTTCAAGAAATAAAAAAATTAATCACAAAGATAATCAGTTTATAAACTTTTTAAAAATTAATATGTTGCTATATCTTTTTTTAATTTTAGGAATTTTCTTTAGTCTATCAAGTCATATTTATGGTATTCAGTGGTGGATAGATAATTCATTAGACCGAATTTTATTTCAAGTTTCTGGGCTGTTTGTTATTTATATTATGCTTGCAATTAATATTTTAAAATTAAATTTTAAAGTAAGATAAAAAGTTTTCTTTTTTATTAATTTTAATTTTTTTTGGTTTAGACCAGGATTTATTTAATTTTTTTTTAACTATTTTTAAAAAATGCTTGAAATTATTATAATTCAGGGGTGTCATATTAACCTTGATTTCTTTTAGAGGAATATCCTCTTTATTGTAAAAAACATGCACACCATTACTCAAACAATCAAGAGCAAAAAATGAATATTTATTCTCAGGTGATAAAAAAGAATATTTAGTTTTTTGAAGTAAAATATAAAATTTCTTTCTATTAATTTTTTTTATATTTTTAATTTTTTTGTCATTTACTGATTTGCCAACAGTTACAATTTTATATTTATCACTCAAGTTTTGTATTAGTTTTGTTATTAAGTCTGTTCTTTTATTTTGATGGTCTCTTAAATATACCACTAAATCATATATTCTTTTTTTTTTATGATCACTATATTTAAAATCTTTTAATACATAGTTGCTGTAAACTTTATTAAAAGATTTAAATTTATCTTTTAAAAGATCAGTTGAAAATAGTATTTTTTTGTGTCTTAAGTTTATAAATTTTATACTAATTTCATATAAAATATTAAATATAATTTTTCTTATTAAAAAATTAAAAAAAGATCCTTTTAAAATTTTTCCACCACCTGTCACAGGGCCCAAAATTGTTTTAGGAGGTAAAAAAATAAATATTAAAAAATTCCATAAGGGAAGATAGTTAACAAAACAAATCTTTTTATTTTCTTTAAATAAGTATATTAGCCATAAGTTTACGACACCGTAAATTGGCACAATAAATCTATCAGAAAATTTACCAAAAACTTTTCTCAAAAAAAATATTTTTTTTGGAGATATACTTTTTATTACTAAATGAAATTCAGGATTATATTTTTTAATATCCTTAATAAATTTATTAGCTAAAATACCTTCTCCACTTTGTTTATTTATGTCTGAACACCATATAAAAATTTTTTTTTTCAAATATTCATCTCCTTATATTTGTGATTAACAATCAAATAAGCTGATATTAAAATCAAAAGATCAACGCCAAATACACTAAATGAATTTTCTATTAGTGTTCTGAATAATAAGAAAACTATTATTAATATAGATGAGGATAACATAGGGTCATCATTTAAAATTAAAAGTTTTTTATGAAAAAGAATTTTAAATATTTTAAATAAAATTATTATATTAATCATACTAAAAGATATAAATCCTAAAACTCCCGAGCATATTAAGCTATAAATATATCCATTAGATGCATGTGCACCAAAAGGTCCTTGGACGGTTTCTGAAACATTCGAAATTTTATTATGAAGAAAATGTCTATCAGCTTGTGGTCCATGTCCTGTAATAAGATTTCTTGAATTTTTTTTCAAAAAATTCATTGGGTCATAATTTGATGAATTTAACTTCTTCTTCATATTTTCGCTAATTTGATTTTTGAAAAACATATGAAGCAAGTATTCCCAGGCATTTAGTCTATTATTTGAGTAAGTATAAATTTTGTTTTTTAAGGTACTATCAATCTCCAAATTTGAAATTAAATCTTCTCTTAATCCAACTTCTAGATTTTTTATTCTAATATCTTTTTTAGGTGATAATGTAATTTTTTCATCATTTCCGAATTTATCTATCAAAAGAATTTTACTATTTGGATAAATAATGAAGACTAGACAAGGTATAAATAAAAAAAAAATTAAATACTTTAATCTAAATTTTATACTCTCAAATTTATATAAAATATTAATTAATATGAAAATTATGATAAAGGCTAAGATGGCACCCCTAGATTGAAGTAACAAAATAATAGAAATTATTAAAACATTAACAATAATAAATAATAAATTTAATTTTGTAGGATAATTTTTTGATAAATATAGAGCATTAAAAAGTAAAAAAATAATTAAGCCCATTCTAGATAATCCACTAGATCTTGGCAGGGATTCATTTTGATACAACATCACAAAAGCGTTACTGTGATAGAGTAAATTTGAGGAAAATATATTTTCTTTAAAAGTAATAAAAATAAAAATAGTAAAAACAACAAAAGCAAGAAATACATTTAATAAAAATACACACCTTATCAACTCTTCAGATTTCTCTTGTACTATCAAATGATAATAAAAAATTAATGAACTAAGACATATTACCCAATAATGTTCATAAAGGTTTTGTTTATAATAAATTAGTCCCAGAATCTGAAATAATCCATAAGCTAGAAATAGCTTAAAAACACTATCAAAATTTAGTGAAATTTTTTTTCTAAGAACTACTAAATCAATTATTAAGTAGATTAAAACTAAATAGGGTAGAAATGATCTAATAAAATTTAATTTGTTTTCGGAAAAGTTGTATTTTAGAAACTCTAAATCTAAATATTTTGAACCTGTATTTAGTGAGACCCAAAATAAAAATAAAATTACAAAGAATTTTGTATGAATTAGGTATTTTTTAAAATAACTTAATAAATTAATCATAATCAAATAATATATAATTTAAAAACTATAATGAAAAAGAAAATTTTAATTACAGGAGGAGGAGGGTTTATTGGAGGTCATCTAGCAAACTTTTACCATAATAAAGGATATAATGTTATTTGCGTAGATATTAAAAAAAAAAATTCCTGGTTCCAATTTAACCCTAAAATTAAAAATATAGTTGCGGATTGTAGAGACCCTTTGGTTTCAGATAGAATTACAAAAAAAGTTGATTATGTTTTTAATTTAGCTTGCGATATGGGTGGTATGGGATTTATAGAAAATAACAAAGCTCTTTGTATGTTATCTTCCGTCATTAACATAAATCTTCTTAAATCATCAAAGAAATATAATATTAAAAAATTTTTTTATTCGTCTTCAGCATGTATTTATCCCTCGTTTAGACAAAAAAATTATAAACTTCCAAAACTAAAAGAGAGTGATGCATATCCTGCGGACCCTGAGGATGGATATGGATGGGAAAAATTATTTAACGAAAGGATGTGTAGACATTTTTATGAAGATTTTGGATTGGAGGTTAGAATTGCTAGATATCACAATGTATATGGTGAATATGGTAGTTGGAGAGATGGGAGAGAGAAAGCACCCGCAGCGTTATCAAGAAAATTTGCGGAATCTATTCATAAAAAAAAAAATAAAATTGAAATATGGGGTAATGGGAAACAAATAAGAAGCTTTTTATATATTGATGACTGTATTAAAGGTACAGATTTACTTTTTAAAAGTAAATATAGACAACCAATAAATATTGGAAATGATAAACATGTGACCATAAATAAATTAGTTTCAATTTTAGAAAAAATTACAAAACATAAAGTTAAAAGAGTTTTTGATATTTCCAAACCTAAAGGGGTAGACTCAAGGTCTAGTGATAATACGCTAGTTAAAAAAATATTAAATTGGTCGCCAGAAACCTCAACAGAAAAAGGTATGGAGAAACTTTTTAAATTTGTTAACAGTGAGTATTTGAAATTTAGGAAATGAAACCCGAAGAACAGGATTTAGTTTCAGTTGTAATTCCTTTTTATAATGAAGAAGATTATTTTGATGATTGTATTTATTCAGTTTTAAATCAAACATACCAAAATATAGAGATAATTATTGTAAACGATGGAAGTGATAAAAATTTTTATGAAAAATTAATTGCATTAAAGCAAAAATATCCAAATAAGATAAATTTATTTCATAAAAAAAACGGAGGAGTTAGTTCAGCTAGGAATTTGGGTATTCAAAAAGCAACTGGTAAATATATAAGTTTTCTAGATGCAGATGATTTCTGGTTACCTCATAAGGTTGAACATCAAGTCAGAATAATTAAAGAAAAAAAATTAGATTTTATACATAACTCTTATTATTTAATAGATCAGAAAGAAAGAATTTTAGGAAAGTTTTTATCTAAATCTTTAAATTACCGTCAATTAATAAAATCTTGTGACATTGGTTTGTCCACAGTGATGCTTTCAGCAAAAATTTCGAAAGAAAATCCTTTTCCAGATATAAGTACTAAAGAAGATTATGTATGTTGGCTCAAAATAGTAAAAAGAATTACCACTCTATATGGTGATTATAAAACTGTTACTTTATATAGAAAAAGAAATTTATCTTTATCCTCAAATATTATAATGAAATTTATCAATGCATATAAAGTCTATTATGATTATGAAAAATTTAATTTAATTAAATCATTAATGAGCACTTTTAGATTATCAACATATTATTTATTTAAAGAATATAAAATTAGAATTAAAAATATTTATCCTATAAGATTTAAATATATATTAGACTTTAATAATTTAAAATTTGATAAATCATTTATTTTTGTAGCTCTAAATATGGCCTCTTTGTCATATTTAAATATACTATATCTAAATTCAAAAAACGTAATCTTTTGGATTGATGGAGTATGTTCTAAATTTATTATTAAAAATTATAATAAAACAGCAGGAAGAAAAGTTATTGAAAAAGTAAATTTACCAGAAAATATAACAAATATTTATTTGTGCGGTAAAGAAAGTAAAAATCAAATTGATTACATACGAAAAAAATTTAACAAAAAAGTAGGTTATATTAAGTTACCATTCTTCAAAAATTTTTTTGAAACTTCAAAATTTAGGCTGAGTGTAAATGATAATTCAGTTATTTTTTTAAATATATCAACCCCAAAACAAGAAATAATTGCAAAAAATATTTTAAGATTTAATAAAAATAAAAAAATATTTATTTTTTGTCTAGGTGGTGGTGTCGCTATGGCAGCAGGTGAGGAGGAGATAGTTCCGGAAAAAATCGAAAATTTAAACTTAGAATGGTTGTGGCGCTTGAGAACAGATACTTTTTTTAGATTAAAAAGATTAATTAGAACAAGTTCAGTTTTTTTATTTAAGAAAGTATTTAGATATTTTAATAAAGTTAATTTTAGAGAATTAATTTAATAAATTGTGTTTTATAAAAAATTTATCTACTATATTTTTCATTTTATATAATTTTGAATAATATTTACTCACCGGTTTATTTGTTTTTTTTGATTTTAATTTTACTAATATTTTTTGGGCAAATTGTTGACTGTTATTGCAAATAAAAATATTATTAAATCTTAAATTTTTTTTTATACCAGCCACACCATCATTAGTTGCAATTATTGTTTTTCCAAGTGCAAGAGCATGAAGTGTTTTGGTTTGCACTCCAAATGTAATTTGCATTGGATTTACAAATAAAGATGCACCTTTAAGATATTTTAAAAATTTATTTTTTGAAAGAAATCCAACATTAACAAGAAAATTTTCATTAAATGGCAAGGACTTATTTCCACTTACAATTAACTTTATAGATGGATTTTGGTTATTTACATTCGGCATTATTTCTTTAACTAAAGTTTTGAGAGCATCGTAGTTTGGATAAAAGTCAATATTTCCTCCAAAGAAGATATAATCATACTTTTTCTTGATTGGTTTTAGTCTATTAATATTTTT
The DNA here is from genome assembly GCA_902623415.1 of uncultured Pelagibacteraceae bacterium. Taxonomy (GTDB): domain Bacteria; phylum Pseudomonadota; class Alphaproteobacteria; order Pelagibacterales; family Pelagibacteraceae; genus Pelagibacter. Next base: position 56,494 of record CACNTU010000001.1, on the reverse strand, counting down.
GGGCAATTCTATTCCATTTGAAAGAACGTCAGATTTTATTCCGTAAATTCTATCAATAATTTTTTTTTCTTCTTTTGAGGTACACGTAAAAATATCAAATTTATTAGCAATATAGTTTTCAAAATATTTTGTTAAATAAGTTATTAAAAAGTTTTGTTTATATTTACGAATTAGATATTCAATATTTTGGGAGTGATATATAAATTTAGCATTCACTAAATCGTTCTTTAATAACTGATAGAGTAAATATACATATCCAGCCCAACTAGCACCCTCAATTATAATAACTATTTTTTTTTTATTTTTACAATATTTCTTAATTTCATTTGCCAATTTTGTTAAGTTTAAAACTTTATGCAATTTTGAATTTTTGATAAAAATTGATTTAACATTTTTATAGTTTTTTTTGTTATCTGAATATTGAAATAATATTTTATTTTTACTAGGTATGTTTTTGAAAAAGTTATAAGAAACTTCAGATCCACCAGAATAAGGATCTGTAACTCTAAAAAAATTTATTATAATAAAGTTATTTTTCATTTAAATACAAATAATAACCTACTGGAAAATAAATTAAAATATTTACCCAATTGTTAAAAAAATCACCACTTGGTATTGGAAATAAATTTAACAAAAATCCAGCAATTATATAAACATTCAATTCATTGTTTATGTCGTTATTTTTGAAGTTAAAAAATCTTTTTAAGAATTTAAAAATTAATAAAAAGAAAGTAGAAACAAATATAATAAAACCAAATATTCCTATTTCTGCCAAAATTTGAAAAGAATAGTTATGTGGATGCCAACCTGTAAGAACTACATTTTTAAAATTTTTTGGTCCAATTCCAAAGAGTGAGTTTTCTAAAAATAGGTTTATACTAGTAATAATTTGAAGATGGTGATATTTTGAAAAAATAAATTTACCCTCATCATATTCTCCTAAAATTTTTCCTTCAGTCGAATAACCAGGATGAGCTAAACCTGTTGAATATAAAACACTTTTAATTTTATTTAAAATCTCAGGCTGGTAATAAAATAAAACTGCCGTCAACAAAACAGCAATACTAAAAAATAAAATTTTTGGCTTGAATAAAAGATTTGATTTTAGAAATACTAATAAAATTAGTACTGTGAACATAAATATTGAAACTCTTTCGGTGGTTAAAATTACTAATAAAAAAATCAAGAGAATAACAAATGAAACAATTTTTTCTAAATTTTTTTTCTTCAAATTATCTCGAAACAGGATTATTGAAAAAAGAAATAAAGGAAACATTTTTGCAAAAAAACTCCCTAGTTTTTTTTCATCATTAAAAAAACTTGTAACATAAAATGAATACTCATGATATTTTTGTAATTCAAATAAAAAAATATTTTTATTGAAAATAAATTGAAAATATCCATCAAATAAAAGTAATACAAAAGTAAATATTATTGAATAACTTAAATATAATTTTGAATGCTCTATGTTTTTTAATACATAAAATAAAAAAATTGAAAATAGACCATATCGAATATATCCAATTGAATATTTAAAAAGTGCAAAGTTTTCTGAAAATATCGTACTTAAATTTAGTATTATAAAAAAAGAAATAAAAATCTTAAAAAAATTATTGTTGTAATATTTTAACAATTTTAGCCTAAAACTATCAAATAAAAATAATAATGAGCAAATTACCACAATTAAATCGGGTAAAAATGGCCCTGTAACCAAAGCTATTGGTAAAAAGTAATTAATGATCTGAATAATATAGTGTATGCAAAGAAATTTATATTTTTATAGTAAACAGATATGATCAATCCAATTATAAAAAAAATTAAAATAAAAGTTTCTATTTCAGAATTTTTTTTGGAAAGATTTTGTGTATCTAAAAAAGTCGAAATTATATGAGTAATGCAAATATAAAAAGAGGTCATTAAAAATATTTTAAATAAGTAAATCATATCTAAAGAAGCATTCACTTTTAACCACCAAATTAAAAGCTCATCAATAAAAGGATTTACTAATATTAAAAAAAATCCTACTGTGTAAAAAAATCCATAAAAGTTTGAATTTAGAATTTCAAAAGTTTTTTTTTTATTTTTACTTGAAGCAATTTTTGGAATAAAGACTGATATTAATCCGTCAGATATAACTGATAATTTACTAGCAATTTGTTGAGGTACAGAATATAAACTTAAACTAGCTGCTCCTAAAAATATTTTGATCAAATATTTATCAAAAAAATCAAAAATTTGAACATATGTTGAGGATAAGGTTTGCCATTTTGCATAAGCAAGAAAATCTTTAAGAATTAGTGATGAAAAATTAAAATTAAGAAGTTTTTTATAAATTAAAGTAAACAATATTAATAAAATTCCAAAAATTTTAATATATAATGAAATATTAAATAAAGAATTTACATTTTCATAACTTTTAAAATCAAATAAAATAAATAAAGCAGGTAAAGATAAAGAAAAACTGTAAAAAATTAAATTACCAAAACTACTTAAGAAATAATATTTTAGACCTTTAGATATATTTTCTAAAGTCACATATAAGTTAGAAAGAAAAAGTGCAAAAAATAAAATTTTATAATTATTGAAAGTCAAATTGTTGTTAAAATTTATTAAAAATACATAAATTAAATAAAAAAACAAACATACTAATGCACTTGAAATAACACTCGTAACTATAGTGGTTGATATAATTGAATTTTTAGTTTTATTTATAACTTTTTGCATCTTAATTGACGCAATTTTTCCAAGATTAAAATTAGTGATCATGACTACCGACAATAGAATATGTAAAATTAAGAAATTTCCGTATTTCTCAAGACCCAAATATTTGAGATAAATCGGTATAGTAAAAAAAGATAAAAAAATTGATATTAGCCCTGGAGTTGAGCTTATAATAATATTACCTAAATTTTTGTTAAATATCATATGTTTTATGTAAAAAGTACAAATTACATAATTTTAAATTTGTGTATATTTTTAAATTCACCAAAAATACTATTTTACAATAGTTCAAAATTTCTTAAATAATTTCAATAAACACTTTTTATATTATAAATGAAACTTACAAAAGAACAGATAAATGAGATTAAAAATCAACAATCTCAAAGCACTAAAACAAAAAGAGTTACTGCTCCTGAGCTTGAAAAAATACTATATGAAGCAATTCCAGCTTTGGATCATGGTTTTGTAAGAGTTGTTGATTATATGGGTGATGACACATCCGTAGTTCAATCAGCTAGAGTATCGTATGGAAAAGGAACCAAACAAGTTTCAACTGATAAAGGTTTAATAAAATATTTGATGAGGCATTGGCACAGCACTCCATTCGAAATGTGTGAAATTAAATACCATGTTAAGCTTCCAATATTTATTGCAAGACAATGGATTAGACATAGAACTGCAAATGTTAATGAATATTCTGCTAGATATTCAATTTTAGATAAAGAATTTTATTTGCCATCACAAGAAAATTTAGCTGCTCAATCAACTAGTAACCGACAGGGTAGAGGAGATGTCTTAGAAGGAAAACAGGCGAAGGAAGTTTTGAAACTTTTAAAAAGTGATGCAGAGAGAACTTATGATAATTATGAGACTATGCTTAATGAAAGATTTGATGGATCAACTATTGATGAAAATAAAAAAGGTTTAGCAAGAGAACTTGCAAGAATGAATTTAACACTAAATACATATACGCAATGGTATTGGAAAACTGATTTATTAAACTTAATGAATTTTTTGAGATTGAGAGCTGATAGTCATGCTCAATATGAAATTAGAATTTATGCTGATATAATACTAGATACTTTAAAAAAATGGGTCCCTATAACTTATGATGCATTTATGGATTATAGAGTTGGTGGTACCGAGGTTTCTGCAAAAGGAAAATTAATTATTCAAAAACTTATTAAAGGTGAAAATGTAGACGTTGAAAGTTCTGGCCTTTCTAAAAGAGAGTGGAATGAATTAATGACTGCTTTTGATCTTAAAGATAAGTTGATTTAATTTTTTCAGCAAAATTTAAATATATTTTAGAAATTTCATTTTCTGGGCTAGCCTCTACAATTGGTTTTCCTTCATCACCAGTTTTACCAACTTCAGGATTAATTGGAATTTCTCCTAAAAATTCTTTTTGAAATTCTTCTGCAGTTTTCTTTACCCCACCTTCTCCAAAAATTTTATATTTTTTTCCATCGTCTCCAATAAAAAAACTCATGTTATCAACTAAACCCAAAATCTTAACTCCTAATTTATCAAACATTTTAATTCCTCTTTTAACATCTAAAAGAGCTACTTCTTGAGGTGTACTTACAATTATTGCACCATCCATTTTTATTTCTTGAGAAAATGTAAGTTGAGTATCGCCAGTTCCTGGGGGCATATCGATTATGATAAAATCTAAATCTTTCCAATTTACTTTCTGAGTAAAAGTTTTAATTGCACTTGTTACCATAGGACCACGCCATATCATTGGAGTTTGTTGATCAGCTAAAAAACCAATCGACATACATTGAATGTCATATTTTGTAATTGGATCTAATTTTTGACCATCACTTTTTGGTTTTTCATTAATATCGAACATTTTTGGAATTGATGGACCATAAATATCTGCATCTAAAAGACCAACTTTGCATCCAACTTTTTTCAATGCTAAAGCAAGATTCGTTGCAAAAGTAGATTTTCCAACACCACCTTTTGCACTAGAGATTGCAATTGTAAACTTTGTTCCAAGAATTGGATTTTTAGTGAATTTTTTAGGCTCTAGCTTACTTTTCATTGCGGCACTAAGTTCAGGTTTTTTATCAGTCATAAAAGTATCATTACTTGTTTTTTGTAATAAAGACACTATATACTTTGGCATATGTCAGACGATTTTAAAGGTCAAAGTCCTTGGGGAGCACCTCCTGGTGGAGGTGGTAGTGGAAATGGATCAGGTAGAGGTCCTACACCACCAAATGTAGACGAATTAATTAGAGATCTTCAAGATAAAATTAAAAGATTTTTACCTGGAGGAAAAACTTCAGGAGGAAAATCAATAAGTCTAATTTTATTAGTTTTAGTTTTTGTATGGTTAGCAAGTGGGCTTTATAGAGTATTGCCCGATGAACAAGGCGTTGTATTAAGATTTGGTAAGTTTGTAAAAACTACACAGCCTGGTTTGAACTATCATATACCTTTTCCTGTTGAGACTGTTCAAACACCAAAAGTTACTAAGGTTAATAGAATGGATATAGGATTTAGATCTGAAAGAGACAGTGGTTTTTCTACAGGTGGTGGGGTTGCTGATGTACCACAAGAAAGCTTGATGTTAACTGGAGATGAAAATATTGTTAATATAGATTTTTCAGTATTCTGGGTAATTAAAGATGCTGGTAATTTTTTATTCAAAATTCAAGACCCAGAAGGTACCGTTAAAGCAGCTGCTGAAACTGCAATGAGAGAGGTGATAGCAAAGAGTGATATACAACCAATTTTAACAGAGGGAAGATCTAAAATCGAGGTTGAGACACAAAATATAATACAAAGTATTTTAGACGATTACGAAAGTGGAATTCAAATTACACAAGTTCAAACGCAAAAGGCTGACCCACCTGATCAAGTAATTGATGCATTTAGAGATGTGCAGGCTGCACGAGCAGACATGGAAAGGTCAAAAAACGAGGCTGAAGCCTATGCAAATGATGTAATTCCAAGAGCACGAGGGGAAGCGCAAAAAATTTTACAAGCCGCAGAAGCATATAAAAAAGAGGTTGTTGCAAAAGCTGAAGGTGAAGCAAGCAGATTTATATCTATCTACAATGAGTATAAAAATGCGAAAGCAGTTACTCAAGAAAGAATGTATCTAGAAACTATGGAAAAAGTTCTAGCAGATATTGATAAAGTAATTATAGAAAAAAATGCAGGATCAGGTGTAGTTCCATACTTACCTTTGCCTGAGTTAAAAAAGAAAGCGACAAATTAAGATGAAAGCTGGAAAAATATTAGCAGGAGTATTAGTTGCAATAGGTGTTGTAGCTTTTTTATCGGTAATTATAGTAAAAGAGGTTAACCAGGCAATCATTCTTCAATTTGGTGATCCAAAAAGAATTATAATGAAGCCAGGATTAAACTTTAAAATTCCATTTATTCAGAATGTAGTTTATTTAGATAAAAGAATTTTAAATTTAGATGCTCCCCCAGAAGAGGTAATTGCATCAGATCAGAAACGTTTAATAGTTGATGCATTTGCAAGATTCCAGATTGTAGACCCATTAAAATTTTACATTTCAGTTGGAAACGAGAGAGTTGCAAGATCAAGATTATCAACAATTATAAATTCAAGAATAAGAAATGTATTAGGTCAAGAGGAACTACAAACATTATTATCTAAAGATAGATCTAAGCAAATGGCTTTAATTAAAGAGGGTGTTAATAACGAAGCACAAAACTTTGGAATTAATATTGTTGATGTCAGAATTAAAAGAGCAGATCTACCTCAAGCTAACAGTGATGCAATTTATAGAAGAATGCAGACTGAGAGGGAAAGAGAAGCAAAAGAATTTAGAGCAAAAGGTGCGGAGATGGCAGTTACGATTACTTCAACTGCTGACAAAAAAGTTACTGTAATCTTGGCAGATGCTCAAAAGCAATCTGAGATTATGAAAGGTGAAGGTGACGGAGAAAGAAATAAAATATTTGCTGATGCCTTTGGCCAAGATCCAGAATTTTTTGCTTTCTACAGAGCTATGCAAGCATATGAAAAAGCTCTTATTGGTGGTGAAACTTCTTTAATTTTATCACCTGATAGTGAATTTTTTAAATTTTTTGGAAATATAAAACCTGAAATCCAACAATAATTCTTAAATGCGTGAGCTAGTTATAGCTTTTGGTCTTTTCTTATTTATTGAAGGAATTTTGTACGCCTTATTTCCAGCAAAAATGAAAAGTATGTTGAAAAAATTAGAACTTGTTAAAGATAGTCAGCTTAGATCAGGTGGACTTATTTTTGCACTAATAGGTTTTATAATTATTTATTTTATTAAGAGTTAATATGAATAAGATTAAATTTATATTCTTAACGCTAGTTATTTCATTTACTTTTTCATTGAACGTGAATTCTAAACCAGTTCCTGCATCATTTGCAGATCTGGCTGAAAAATTAATGCCATCTGTGGTAAACATTTCTACAACAACCACTATCACAACAACTTCTAATCCTTTTCCTTTTCAATTCCCTCCAGGGTCTCCTTTTGAGGACATGTTTAAAGAATTTGGGACACCTCAAGAAAGACAATCAGCCGCTTTAGGTTCTGGGTTTATAATAGACGAGAAAGGGATAGTCATTACGAATAATCATGTTATCCAAGATGCTGACGACATTATTGTTAGGGTAAATGGTGACCAAGAATTTAAAGCTAAGGTTTTAGGTGCTGACCCGCTTATGGATATTGCAGTTTTACAATTAGAAACAGATGAAAAATTTATCCCAGTGGCATTTGGAGATTCAGATAAAGCCAGAATTGGAGATTGGGTTTTAGCAATTGGAAATCCATTTGGTTTAGGTGGAACCGTTACAGCTGGAATTATCTCAGCTAGAAATCGATCAATTGGTTTATCAAGATATGAAGATTTTATACAAACAGATGCATCTATAAATTCTGGAAATTCTGGTGGACCTTTGTTTGATATGGAAGGAAATGTAATTGGAATTAATACAGCTATTCTTGGACGTAACGGTTCTATTGGTATTGGATTTTCCATACCATCAAACAGTGCTCAAATTGTAATTAAACAATTAATCGAATTTGGCGAAACAAAAAGAGGTTGGCTGGGTGTTAGAATTCAAGATGTGACAAAAGAAATTGCCGAAGTTGAAAAATTAGATAAAGCACGAGGAGCACTTGTTGCAAGTGTTGCAGAAAATAGTCCTTCAGAAAAAGCGGGAATTCAAGCTGGCGATATTATTTTAGAGTTTAATGGAGAAAAAATAAATCAAATGAAAGAACTTCCAGCGATTGTTGCACGAACAGAAGTTGGAAAAAAAGTTGACGTTAAAATTTGGAGAGACAAAAAAGAGATTATTAAAAATGTTATTTTAGGAAGATTAGAAACTTCAGATGATTTTAAAATAAGTAAAAATCAAGAAACTGAAAAACAAAATAATAATGAGGAAATAATTGAAAGTCTAAGAATTGCAGTAAGACCATTGACTAAAGATGATATAAAAAATAGAAATTTACCAAACCAAACTACAGGACTTGTTATTACTAAAATTGCAAACAACAGCCCTGTAGCAAATTCAATAGAGCTTAACAGTATTATTATTGAAGCTCAGAAGAAAAAAATTAGATCAGCCAATGACTTAAGAGATATTACTAAAGAAGTTCTTAATTCAAATCAAAAGACAGTTTTACTCGCAATCTATAATAATCAAAATCAAAGACGATACATTGGTGTTAAGCTAGACTAGTAATGGATTTAAAATCCAAGATAATATTAATATCTGGACCTACGGCATCAGGAAAATCAAGTTTTGCAATTAAAGTTGCAAAAAAAGTAGATGGAGAGATTATTAATGCAGATAGCATGCAAGTATACAAACAGCTAAAAATTTTATCAGCTAGACCAGATCCTAAAAAATATCATAAAATAAAACATCACTTATATGGTTTTCACAATGTAACAAAAAACTTCTCTACAGGTGATTGGCTTAAGCTAGTAATTAAAAAAATTAAGGAAGTTCAAAAAAGAAAAAAAACTCCAATTCTTGTTGGAGGCACAGGTTTGTACTTTAAAGCTTTAACTGATGGTTTAGTTAAAATACCTTATATTTCATTAAAATTAAGAACTCAAATTAGAGAATTACAAAAAAAAATTGGACAAAAGAAGTTTTATGAAAAACTTCTAAAATTAGATCCATCCTCAAAAGGAAAAATAAACCCTACAGATACTCAAAGATCTATCAGAGCTTATGAAGTAAAAAAATTTACAAAAAAATCTCTACATGAATGGTTTAAAAACACAAAATCAAACTTCATGGAAGATGATTTTTTTAAAGTTTATATTGATTATCCTAGACAAGAATTAATTGAGAGCATCAATGTAAGAACAAGCGAGATGATAGTAAATGGAGCAATAAAAGAAGTAAAAGATTTCATAAAGTTAAGAGTTAGAAAAGATAAAAGTGCTAACAAGGCCATCGGAGTTAATGAAATTAGAGAATATTTAAAAAAACAAAAAAATTTGAATGATACTAGAGATAAAATAGCCATAAAAACTAGACAATACGCCAAAAGACAAAGTACTTGGGCTAGAGGTAACATGATCAGTTGGATGAAACTGAAGCCACAAGACATAAATAATTTTTTGAAAAAAATTTAAAATTTTCATTCTTAAACTTGACCAATGAGTACAACTTCAGCTAGATTGCCTAATGCCAAAATTATTAACTGGAGCAGAAATTGTATTTAAATGTCTTGAAGACCAAAAGGTAGAACATATCTTTGGTTATCCAGGTGGCGCAGTGTTACCGATTTATGATGAATTAAAAAATCATCCTTCTATAAAACACATTTTAGTTAGACACGAACAAGGTGCTGGTCACGCAGCTGAAGGCTATGCGAGGTCATCAGGAAAACCAGGTGTAGTTTTAGTTACATCGGGTCCTGGTGCAACCAATGTTGTTACAGCTTTAACAGATGCTTATATGGACTCAGTACCGTTAGTTTGTATTTCTGGTCAGGTTCCAACACATTTAATTGGAACTGATGCTTTTCAAGAATGTGATACTACAGGAATTACAAGACCTTGTACGAAACACAATTGGTTAGTAAAAGATATTAATGATCTTTCTAAAGTTATGCATGAAGCTTTTAGAGTTGCAACAACTGGAAGACCTGGACCAGTTTTAATCGATATTCCAAAAGATATTCAATTTGCAAAAGCGAAATATAAAAAACCAAACAAAGAAAATAAATTAAACGGAAAATCTCATAATAAATTTTCTCAAGACCAAATTGTTGAATTAGTAAAATTATTAAGCAAGGCCAAAAAACCAATCATCTATAGTGGCGGAGGAGTAATTAACTCAGGTCCAAAAGCAAGTCATGCTCTAAGAGAATTTGTGCAGCTAACTGGCTTTCCTATAACCTCTACACTTCAAGGATTAGGCGCTTACCCCGGAGATGATAATCAATTTTTAGGAATGCTTGGTATGCATGGTACATATGAAGCAAATAATGCTATGCATGATTGTGATCTATTAATTAATATTGGTGCAAGATTTGATGATCGAATTACTGGAAAAATTGATGAGTTTTCACCAAATTCAAAAAAGGTTCATATTGATATAGATCCATCGTCAATTAATAAAATTATCAAAGTGGATCTTGCAATAGTTGGAGACGTCACGAGTGTAATAAGTAAAATTAATAAAACAATTGCTAAAAGAAAAAATGGTCACAGCAAATCAAATAAATCAAATATAGCTAAGTGGTGGGAACAAATTGAAAAATGGCGAGAAAAGGATTCTCTTAATTTTATAAATAGTGATGAAAGCATAAAACCTCAACATGCCGTTCAAAGATTATATGAATTAACTAAGAGTAAAGATACTTATGTTACTACCGAGGTTGGACAACATCAAATGTGGGCTGCTCAGCATTATAAATTTAATAAACCAAATAGATGGATGACATCTGGAGGCTTAGGAACTATGGGGTATGGATTGCCAGCAGCAGTTGGTGTTCAAATTGCTCATCCTGAAAAATTAGTTATTGATATTGCTGGAGAGGCATCAGTTTTAATGACAATGCAAGAAATGTCTACCGCAGTTCAATATAATCTTCCTATAAAAATATTTATTTTAAATAATCAATATATGGGAATGGTTAGACAATGGCAGGAATTACTACATGAAAAAAATTATTCTGAAAGTTATTCTGAAGCGTTACCTGATTTTATGAAGATGGCAGAAGCTTATGGATGTAAAGGAATTAAAGCAGACAATCCAGATGATCTTGATGATAAAATTCAAGAAATGATCGATTATGATGGACCAGTTATATTTGATTGTCATGTGGATCCTAACGAGAATTGCTTCCCAATGATACCATCTGGAAAACCTCATAACCAAATGATCTTGGGCCCAAATGATCAAGAGGAAAATAAAATCAAAGGAAAAGGCAAAGCCTTAGTATAACAATAATGCCGCAATCAAAATCAGCTTACAGCATACCTACGAAGAAACAAAAACCAGATACATATATTTTTGTAGTATGGGTAGATAATGAGGCTGGAGTTTTGGCAAGAGTAGTTGGTTTATTTTCTGGTCGAGGTTACAACATCGAGTCGTTAGCTGTTGCAGAGGTTGATGCGGTTAAAAATATTTCAAGAATAACAATTGTTACCACTGGAACACCTCAAGTAATTGATCAAATAAGACTCCAATTAACAAAGTTAGTGCCTGTTCATAAAGTTGCTGAATTTAAAAGAGAGGATAAAGGCGTAATTTTTAAAGAAATGGCTTTATTTAAAGTTGTGGGAAAAAGAAATAAAATTGAAAAATGCTTAAATGCTTGTAAAAAATTTAATCCCGTAATATTAGATGAAACAAAAACTTCAGCAGTAATTCAAATAACTGCTCTTAGAAGAGAAATTGATAAAATGAATAAAAAATTAAAGCCCTTAGGACTTATTAGTACTTCGAGAACTGGGGCAGTAGCAATGACTAGGGGTGCTAAAATATTTAATTAATTTAAAAGGAGAGATGATATGAAAATGTTTTATGAAAAAGATGCAGATGTTAATCTAATTAAAAGCAAAAAAGTTGCTATCTTCGGTTATGGAAGCCAAGGGCACGCTCACGCATTAAATTTAAAAGATAGTGGAGTAAAAGATATTGTTGTAGCATTAAGAGAAGGTTCATCGAGTGCAGCTAAAGCAGAATCAAAAGGATTAAAGGTAATGAATTTATCTGATGCTGCAGAGTGGGCTGATGTAGTAATGATTCTTACACCAGATGAACTACAAGCGGAAATTTACAAAAATCATATTGAACAAAGAGTAAGAGAAGGAACAAGTATTGCCTTTGCTCATGGTTTAAATGTTCATTACGATCTAATTAAAGCTAGAAAAGATCTGGATGTTTTTATGGTTGCTCCAAAAGGACCTGGTCACTTAGTTAGAAGTGAATATGAAAAAGGAGGTGGAGTGCCTTGTTTATTTGCTGTTCATCAAGATGGTTCAGGAAAGGCAAGAGACTTAGCTTTATCTTATGCTTCAGCAGTTGGTGGAGGAAGATCAGGAATTATTGAAACTACATTCAAAGATGAAGTTGAAACAGATTTATTTGGTGAACAAACTGTATTGTGTGGAGGTTTGGTTGAGCTAATTAAAAATGGTTATGAAACTTTAGTTGAAGCAGGATATGAACCAGAGATGGCATATTTTGAGACAGTTCATGAAGTTAAATTGATTGTTGATTTAATTTATGAAGGTGGAATTGCAAACATGAATTATTCTATTTCAAATACTGCTGAATATGGTGAATATCAATCTGGACCAAGAGTAGTTAATAAAGAAGAAACTAAAAAAAGAATGAAAGAAGTTTTGGCTGAAATTCAATCTGGAAAATTCACTAAAGAGTGGATGGATGAATGCAAAAATGGTCAAAAAAACTTCCTTGCTACGAGAGCTAAATTAGCCGAGCATCCTGTTGAAAAAGTTGGTGCACAACTAAGAGCTATGATGCCCTGGATAGGTAAGAAAAAATTAGTTGATAGCGATAAAAGTTAAATTTTATCAGTAAATTATTGCTACTATAATTCAATTATTTCACTTATACTTTTTTAAATAAATTTTAAAAACGAGGGGAATAATGAAGACTAAAAATATAGTAAGAATACTATTGTCATTAGTTCTAGTATTCGGATTTTCTTCAGCATGGGCAAAAACTATTAAATGGTCTATGCAAGGAGACAGTTTAACACTAGATCCACATGCGCAAAATGAGGGTCCAACTACTCAAGTATCTAGACAAGTTTATGAAGCTCTAGTTCAAAGAGGCTTGGACATGAAAATAGGGCCTGCTTTAGCAACAAAATGGAAAGCTACTGATCCAAATACTTGGATTTTTACTTTAAGAGAAGATGCTAAGTTTTCAGATGGTTCTGGAATGACATCAGCAGATGTTGTTTTTAGTATATTAAGAGCTAAGCAAAGAACATCTGACTTTAAAGAATACATCAGCACTGTTGCTAATGTTGAAGCGGTTGGAGATTACTCTGTTAAAATAACTACAAGTAAACCTAACCCTATTCTTTTAAACCAATTGTCTAACATTTTTATAATGTCTAAAGCTTGGTCAGAGAAAAACTTTGCAATGTCTCCACAAAATTGGGATGCAGGACAAGAAACTTTCTCTGCTACTAATGCTATGGGAACTGGTCCTTTTAAAATAACTTTAAGAGAGCCTAACACCAAGACAGTGTTTAAAAGAAATAAACATTGGTGGGGTGAAATGAAGGACAAAAAAGTAACTCAAATTGAATTAATGCCTATTAAAAATGCAGCTACAAGAGTAGCAGCCTTATTATCTGGTGAAATTGATATAGTTACCGATGCTCCTGTCCAAGACTTAAAAAGAATCGGATCTTCTTCAGGTCATAAAGTTGAAAGTACAGCTCAAATGAGAACAATTTTCTTAGGTATGGATCAAGCAGCTGACAAATTAAGAACTGGAAACACAGGTGATAATCCATTTAAGAAAAAAGAAGTAAGACAAGCTCTTTATCAAGCAATTGATATTGAAGCGATCAAGAAAAAAGTTATGAGAGGTTTAAGTGAACCAGCAGGAATTATAACTTTCCCAGGTGTAAATGGATATACAGCTGATCTTGATAAAAGATTACCTTACGATGTTAATGCTGCAAAAAAACTTTTAGCTGATGCGGGTTATCCTAATGGTTTTGACGTTGAACTTAGATGTCCTAATGACAGATATGTAAACGATGAAGCAATTTGTACTGCAGTTGTTGGAATGTTAGGTAAAATTGGAGTTAACGTTAACTTATTTGCTCAAACTAAAAGTAAACACTTCAAAGAGCTTAAAGATGATCAAGGTGATTTCTATATGCTAGGATGGGGTGTTCCAACTTTAGATAGTCACTATGTTTTCCATTACCTTTATGAAACTGGTGCTAGCTGGAACAAAGTTAACTTTAGTAATGCTGATGTTGATGCTGCAATTAGAGTTATGGAAGGTGAAGTTGATTTAGATAAAAGAAATGCTGCAATTGCAAAAGCTTGGAAAATTGTAAAAGATGATATTTCTTATCTTCCTTTACATCACCAAGTAATATCTTGGGCATCTAAAAGCAATGTTAACGTTCCTATCAGACCGAATAACGAGCCGTTATTCAGAACTGCTAGTTTTAACTAATTAAAAATTATTACAAGCCCTTTAAATTTTTAAAGGGCTTGTAAGTTTAAACCTTCACAAATTGATAAAATATTTTTTTAAAAGGCTGTTTCAATCTGCTTTGGTGATGTTGGTTGTCGCCTTTGTGTCTTTCTCTTTATTTAATTTTGTTGGAGATCCGATTAATAACATGGTTGGAGAAGAGACTTCTGATGAGGAAAGAGCAGAATTAAGAGAAACATTAGGTTTGATGGATCCAATTCATGTTCAATTTTCGAGATTTATAGTTAATGCTTCAAAGGGTGAGTTTGGAATTTCATATCAATTAAGAAGACCTGTTTCAGAATTAATAGTTGAAAGATTGCCTGCAACTATTGAACTTGTTGTTATTTCTGCATTAATTGCTCTTATAACTGGTACATTATTAGGAGTTTATACCGGCATAAATCGAAAAGGCTTTTTAAGCGATTTTGTATTAGCCATCTCCTTATTGGGAGTTTCACTCCCAACATTTGTAATTGGTATATTATTTATATATTTGTTTGCAGTAATCTTAGGAATATTACCTTCCTTTGGAAGAGGAGAAGTTGTTGATTTAGGCTTTTGGACTACAGGATTTTTAACATTCTCTGGACTTAAAGCAATCATACTTCCTTCAGTAACATTAAGTCTTTTCCAAATGACTTATATCATCAGACTTGTACGAGCAGAGATGATGGAAATATTACAAACAGATTATATTAAATTTGCGCGTGCTCGAGGCATAAGTGAAAACAGAATTAAGTATAAACATGCATTAAAAAATGGATTGATACCAGTAATAACTATAGCAGGAATAAATATCGGAACTCTAATTGCGTTTTCAATTATTACCGAAACTGTTTTTCAATGGCCTGGAATGGGTTTTTTATTTATTCAAGCAGTACAATTCGTTGATATACCAATCATGTCAGCTTATTTGGTTTTTATAGCTTTCGTTTTCGTGATGATTAATTTTATAGTCGATATTCTCTATTATTTAATTGATCCAAGAATAAGAGTTAAAGGAGATACTTCAAGTGGATAACAAATCATTAAGTACTTGGGAAAGAATAAAAGATAGTGATACTTATCATAGCTTCATTAAATCTCCTACTGCGATTGTATCATCTACTATTTTATTTATAATTTTTTTCTGTTCTTTTTTTGTTGAGCTCATTACTCCCTACAATCCTTTTGATCCATCATCTCTATCTCTTATGGATGCATTCACACCACCATCATGGACAGAAGATGGTCTAGCTAAATTCATTTTAGGTACCGATGGACAAGGAAGAGATATGCTATCGACAATTTTGTATGGATGTAGGATTTCTTTAATTGTAGGTTTTTCAGCGATAATTTTTAGTTTAATCCTTGGAGTTGGATTGGGATTAACAGCTGGATTTTTTGGAGGAAAATACGAAATGATGGTAATGAGGTTAACTGATGTTCAGTTAACAGTGCCAAGTATTTTGATGGCATTATTAGTAGACGGAATAGCAAGAGGATTAATCTCAAGAGAAATGCATGATGAAATGGCAATTTATGTTTTAATATTTGCAATCGGTATTTCAGAGTGGCCACAATTTGCAAGAGTTTCTAGAGCTGCAACTTTGGTAGAAAAAAATAAAGATTATGTATCAGCATCAACAATAATTGGAGTTTCAAATATAATTATTATGTTTAAACATATTTTACCAAATATTTTAAGACCGGTGTTAGTAATTGGAACTATTGGTTTAGCTCTTGCTATTTTAGCTGAGTCTACATTAAGTTTTTTAGGAGTTGGTGTACCGCCAACAACACCTTCTTTAGGGACACTGATAAGACTTGGTAATGATTTTTTATTTTCAGGAGAATGGTGGATAACTTTTTTTCCAGCAATTTTCTTGGTTATTTTAGCATTTTCAATAAATTTATTAGGGGATTGGATGAGAGATACTTTAAATCCAAAATTAAAAAAATGACATTTTTAAAAATAAACAATCTTAGTGTTGATTATCAAATGAGAAAAGAAACAGTTTACGCTGCTAAGAATGTAAATATTGAGGTTAACAAAGGAGAAATTTTAGGCTTAGTTGGAGAATCTGGCTCAGGAAAAAGTACAGTAGGAAATGCTATTATAAATTTAATTGATGAACCGGGTAAGGTTTCAAGTGGCTCAGTTATTTTAGGAGATCTAAACATTCATGAAAATTCTGACAGTATTGTTAAATATAGGGGAAATAAAATTGGATTGATATTCCAAGATCCTCAAACTTCACTTAATCCAATTCTTACAGTGGGGGAACAGTTAATTGAAACAATTCAAACTCATCTTAAATTAAGCAAGGAAGAAGCAAAAAATAAATCAATAAATTTATTAAAAGAAGTTGGTATAAAAGATGCAGAGACAAGATTTGATAATTATCCTCACCAATTCTCAGGTGGAATGAGACAGCGAGTAGTAATTTCTTTAGCTCTATGTTGTGAGCCAGAGTTGTTAATTGCAGATGAACCAACAACAGCATTAGATGTATCAATTCAATCTCAAATTTTAGAACTAATTAAAAAATTAACAAAAGAAAGAAACCTTGCAGTCATCTTAATTACTCATGACATGGGGGTTATAGCTGAGACTGCAGACCGGGTTGCAGTTATGAAAAGTGGCAATTTAGTTGAAATTGGTGAAACAAAAAAAATATTAACTAAACCACAAGAAAATTATACTAAAAGCTTAGTAAGTTCAGTTCCACCAACTAACAAAAAAATTTCAAGATTTGTAATAGTTGAAAAAGAAAAAAGTGACAAAAAAGAAAATAATATCAAAATATTAAATAGATGGACAAAAAAAGAAATAATAGATCAAGATTTAGTACAGATAAAAAATCTTAGTAAAAGTTTTGACGATAATTTTTTTACAGAAAGTTCTAAGAATTCTGTGATGGCTGTTAATGATGTTTCATTTGAAATAAAAGAAGGTGAGTCTTTCGGCTTAGTAGGAGAAAGTGGAAGTGGAAAATCTACAATTGCAAAAATGATTGTAAATTTATTTAAACCTACTTCTGGAGATATCTTCTTTGACAATGTTTGTATCACAAAAATAAAACAAAGATCTGAATTAATGAAATTTAGGAAACAAATTCAAATGATATTTCAAGATCCTTATTCTTCACTAAATGGAAGATTAAAAGTAAAAGACATAATTGCAGAACCAATCACACTTCATAACCCATCTATATCTACTTTAGATTTAAATAATTATATTTATGATTTACTGGAGTCTGTAGAATTAACTCAAAAATCTGCAGATAGATATCCGCATGAATTTTCAGGAGGACAGAGACAGAGAATATCAATTGCAAGAGCACTTGCCACACAACCAAGACTTTTAGTTTGTGACGAACCTACCTCTGCTCTGGACGTAAGTATCCAAGCGCAAATATTAAATTTACTTAAAGATCTTCAAGAACAATTAAATTTAACAATTTTATTTATTAGTCACGACTTACCCGTTGTTAGACAAATGTGTGATAGAATTGGTGTCTTAAAAGATGGAAAACTATGTGAAGTTACAAAAACTGAGGATTTATTTTTAAAACCAACACATGAATATACAAAAGAGCTTTTACGGTTAATGCCTAAAATTGAGTCTATTTATAATTAATTTTTAGTAAGCCTAAAATGGTCCATTAAAAAATGATAATTTTATTAATTATTTTGCAATCTCTCTCATAGATTGTATTATAGATTTTCTAAAAATTTTAGTTATGAGCAATAAAGATAGAGTCTTTATATTTGATACTACTATGCGTGATGGTGAACAATCGCCAGGTGCATCTATGAGTTTAGAGGAAAAAATTCAAATCGCCAGAGTGTTTGATGAATTAGGTATCGATATTATTGAAGCAGGTTTTCCTATAGCTTCACCAGGGGATTTTGAAGCTGTTTCGGAAGTAAGTAAAATTTTAAAAAATTCTATTCCTGCCGGACTTTCAAGACACTCAGTAAAAGATATTGATAGAGCTTATGAAGCTTTAAAACATGCACCAAGATTTAGAATACATACATTTATTTCTACAAGTCCATTACATATGAAGCATAAATTAAATATGTCTCCAGAAGATGTTTATGAATCAATTGGAAAACATGTTGCTTATGCAAGAAAGTTTACTGACGACGTTGAGTGGTCTTGTGAAGATGGAACAAGAACTGATATGGATTACATGTGTAAAACTGTAGAGCTTGCAATTAAAAATGGAGCTACAACAATTAATATTCCTGATACAGTTGGTTACACAATCCCATCTGAGTTTACTACAATTATAGAAACTTTATTAAATAAAGTTCCAAATATCGATAAAGCAATTTTATCAACTCATTGTCATAATGATTTAGGTTTAGCAGTAGCTAATTCATTAGCTGGAGTTCAAGCTGGAGCAAGACAAATTGAATGTACAATAAATGGTTTAGGAGAAAGAGCAGGAAATGCTGCACTTGAAGAAGTTGTTATGGCAATTAAAACGAGACCTGATTTAATGCCATACGAAACTGGCATTAATTCGACACTTTTAAGCAAAGCTTCAAAAATTGTTTCAAACGCAACAGGATTTCCTGTTCAATATAATAAAGCGATAGTTGGGAAAAATGCTTTTGCACATGAAGCAGGAATACATCAAGATGGAATGTTAAAAAATAGACAAACTTACGAAATAATGACACCTGAAAGTGTAGGAGTTAAACAAACTTCTTTAGTAATGGGTAAGCATTCAGGTAGACATGCATTTAAAGATAAAATGAATAGTTTAGGTTACCCGGATCTTACAGATGATGTTGTAAGTAATGCATTTGCAAAATTTAAAGTTTTAGCTGATAAGAAAAAACATGTTTATGATGAGGACATCATTGCTTTAGTAGATGATAGTTTAATAATTGATAACAAAGTTAGTGCTATTAGTTTAAAATCATTAAAAGTTTTTGCTGGAACGGGCGAACCACAAAGAGCAGAAATGACTTTAGATGTTTATGGAGATGTAAAACAAGCTTCCGAAACTGGTGATGGACCAGTTGATTCAATATTTAAATGCATAAAAACTTTGTATCCTCATGATGTTAACTTGCAACTTTATCAAGTTCATGCTGTTACAGAAGGTACAGATGCACAAGCGACTGTTAGTGTAAAAATTGAGGAGAAAGGTAAAACAACTGTAGGTCAAGCAGCTGATACAGATACTTTAGTTGCATCAGCAAATGCTTACATAAATGCATTAAATAAAATGATAATTAAACGAGATAAAACAGCTCCTATGGAGCAAGAAAGTCAGAAAGTAAGAGGGATATAATGGGGTTATTTAGCAGTGTTAAAAAAATATGGAGCCAAGATATGGCAATTGACCTTGGAACAGCAAATACACTTGTAGTTTTAAAGGGTCAAGGTGTAGTTCTTAATGAACCTTCAGTTGTTGCAATAGTTGATCAAGGAGGAAAAAAAAATGTATTAGCTGTTGGAGACGAAGCGAAAACAATGCTTGGAAGAACACCAGGTAACATTAGTGCAATTAGACCTCTAAGAGACGGTGTTATTGCAGATTTTATAGTTACAGAAGAAATGATCAAACATTTTATTAAAAAAGTTCATAAAGGAAGTACATTTGCTAATCCTAGAATTTTAATTTGTGTACCAACCGGTTCAACACCAGTTGAAAGAAAAGCAATTCAAGATAGTGCTCTAGCAGCAGGTGCAAGAAGAGTTCAGTTAATTGAAGAACCAATTGCAGCAGCTATTGGAGCAAATCTACCCATTTCTGAAGCAACTGGTTCAATGATTGTTGATATTGGCGGAGGTACAAGTGAAATCGCAGTGATGTCTTTAGGTGGATTAGTTTACTCTAAATCTTTAAGAGTTGCAGGTGACTCAATGGATACAGCAATCGTAGATTATATGAGAAAAGAGTATAATTTATTAATTGGTGATACTACTGCTGAAAAAATAAAAAAAGAAATGGGAACAGCAGTACCAACGGGAACAAACACTTATCCAGTTAAAGGAAGAGATTTAAGATCAGGTACGCCTAAGGAAGTAAATATTACAGAGGAAGATACTGCTGAAGCACTAAACGATATTATGAAACAAATGGTTGGTGCAATTAAAGATGCGTTAGAAAATACTCCACCTGAGTTGTCAGCTGATTTAGTTGATATGGGTTTAACTTTGACAGGTGGTGGTGCTTTGTTAAAAAATATCGATAAAAGGTTTTCTAAAGAAACAGGTTTACCTGTTCATATAGCAGATGATCCATTATCTTGCGTAGCTGTTGGTACAGGTAAAGCTTTGGATCAAGAAGAAACTTTTTCTACTATGTTATCTGAATATTAGGAAAAATGGCTACTGGCAGAGATGATTTTGTAATTGCCATTAGGTCAGCTTTTTTAAAAAAAAAAGATAAACAAAAATTTTCTTTACTAACTTTAATTGTTTTATCAATTTTTGTAATTGTTTTAAGTAATTTTGATTTTAAAGCAATACAATATGTTAAATTAGGAATTAATGAAGTAATTTATAGATCATCTCATATCGCTTCAATCCCAGAAAATAAATTAAAAGAAATATCTTCAAAATTCAAATCCCATATGGATTTGTATGAAAGTCATCAGAAAGAATTAATTAAAATAGAAAATTCCGACCAACTTAAATTACAAAATGAGTTTTTAACTGCAGAAAATAAAAAGCTTAGAGACTTACTTGACGAAAGCATAAGTTCAAAAGAAATATTTGCTAGAGTTTTAATTGATAAAGACAGTCCATATTTAAAATCAGTAGTATTGAATAAAGGCACAAAAGATAAAGTAAAAATTGGAATGGCAGTTATTGATGATGTTTATTTAGTTGGCCAAATAATTGAAGTAAATTATACTAATTCAAGAGCATTACTATTGTCTGACCTTAATAGTAAAATACCATCTGTTCTAGAGCCAGATGACATACAAGCTGTAATTTCTGGTACAGGAAGTGATTTTGGAAAAATTGAACACACTCAAGAAGAATATAGAGAAGATTTTAAAAATAAAGAAATTTTTGCTTATACCTCAGGTCTTGGTGGTTTATTCAAACCTGGCATACCAATTGGAAAAATTAACAATATCTCAGAAGGAAAAATTAATTTTTTTTCTGATTTTACACAACTCAACTATGTAAAAATAGTTTCTTATAAAATAGGAAGAGAATAATAATGTCATCACTTAATAAAAGTCCTTTTTTAAAAATATTCTTATCCTATTTACCATTTATAATGTTATTTTTTTCTGTATTTAATGAATTTGATTTTAATTACTTAAAACTTGATTACTTTTCTTTTAATTTTGTTCATCTACTAATTTTCTTTTGGACTTTAAGAAATCCTGATCAATTAGGTTATCTAGCAATTTTCTTTGCAGGTATAATTAATGATGTTGTAATAGGTATACCAATAGGAATTAGTAGTTTTTGTTATCTTATTCTTTGCTCAGTAACAGCTTATATAAGAAATATTACTTTATCTCCCAACTTTATGAAGGACTGGATATCATTATTATTCACAATTTTATTAATTAATTCAATTCAAGTAATTATTTTAGATTTAATCTTTTTAATTAAAATTGATTACACTAATTATTTAATTAATTCAGGTTTTACTTTTTTATTTTATCCAATATTTTTTTTATTTTTTAATTTTTTAAACGAAAGAATTTCATATCAAAAAAATGATTAAATCTAATTCAGGAATAAGAAAAACTGATGTAATTAATAGAAGGATGTTCATAATAGGAGCAGCAAAAGTAGTAGTTTTTACTGGTATCATTGCTCGTTTATTTTCTCTCCAAATAAACGAAAACAAAAAATATCTTACTCTTTCAGACAAGAATAGAATTAGAGAATGGAAACTCCCGCCTACAAGAGGGAATATAGTTGATTATTTTGGAAATGTAATTGCAGGAAATTTAAAAGTTTATCAATTACACATAATTCCAGAGCAAGTTGAGAATTTCAATTATTTATTAGTTAGATTAAAAAATCTTTTAAATCTTAGTGATAAAAGAATTGCAAGAATAAATAAATTAAAAGCAGAGTTAAAACCGTGGGATAGTATTATTGTTTCTGAAAATTTAAGCTGGAGTCAATTTGTAAAAATTAATAATTATTTATACGATCTTGTTGGTGTTAAACCAGTAATGACAATCTCCAGAAACTACCCATTTAATGATGTATACACACATGTTCTTGGATATGTGAGTCAACCAAATGAACAAGAAATTTTAGAAAATGAAATTATCCAAGAAAGATTTGTACCAGGAATGAAAATTGGAAAACTAGGCTTAGAGAAAAGACTTGAAAATTATTTAATTGGAACAAATGCCATTCAAAGATATGAAGTTAATGCTTACGGTAAAAGAATTAATCAACTCGAGCATCAAAAAGGTGTGCAAGGATCAAAAATACGTTTAACTGTAGATACAGAAATACAAAAAGCTTGTGGAGAATTGTTAAATGAAAAAGCAGGATCTATAAGTGTAATGGATATTTATACTGGAGATATAATAGCCATGTATTCATCTCCATCTTATAATCCGAATTTATTTTTATTCGGAATAAGTCAAGATGAGTGGCAATTAATTAGAAATAATCCATTAAAACCACTCATAAACAAAACTCTTTCGGGTCTATACTCGCCAGGTTCAACAATAAAACCAATCGTCGCTCTTTCAGCTTTAGAAAACAAGGTAATAGACACAAAGTTTAAGGTTAAATGCACAGGAAAAATGGAGTTATATGGACAAACATTTCACTGTTGGAAGGAAAAAGGACATGGTTGGGTAAGTTTAAAAAATGCAATGAAACAATCATGTGATACATATTTTTATGAGGTTGCTAGGTTATTAGGTGTTGATAGATTAAAAATTACAGCTGAAAAGTTTGGTTTAGGTAAAAAAGTACTTGGAGAATATTTTGATAATGAAAAAAAAGGATTATTTCCAAATACAAAATGGAAAAAAAACAATCTTGGTAAAGGCTGGGTATTAGGAGAGACCTTAATAACAGGTATTGGTCAAGGCTACACACAAACAACTCCTTTACAACTTTGTATGATGACTGCACAAATTGCAAATGGAGGCTTCGCTGTAAAACCGAAAATCATTGTGGATAGTAATCCAATTTCTTATGAGGATGCAAAACAATCAATGGAGAGTGGGTTATTATTTGATACTGATTCTGAGGAATTGTTGGACAAAAAATTATTTAAAAACCAAAAAAATATTAAGATTGTTCAAGAAGCTATGTTTGCTTCAACTAATGAAAGATTTGGAACCTCTTATAAATCAAGAATTGATGATCCTAGATATCAATTTGCAGGAAAAACAGGAACAGCTCAGGTAAAGAGAATTAGTAAAAGGGAGAGGGAATTGGATTTAGAATTAGAGCAAATACCATACAAAGATAGAGATCATGCTTTGTATGTTGCTTATGGCCCATATGTTAACCCAAGATATGCGCTTAGTATAATTGTTGAGCATGGTGGTTCAGGAAGTAAGGCTGCAGCACCAATTGCAAAAAAATTATTTAAATTAATCATAGACAGACATGATTTAAGAAATAAACAATCAAATTTTGAGAGGATTACTGTTTAAATGTTTCAGCATGATAGATTGAATAATGAGATTACATTATTTCAAAAAATAAAAAACCTAGACTATATATTATTGATTTCTGTTATTCTTCTTTCTGTATTAAGTATTGTTGTTATGTATTCTACAGATGGTGGTGAAATACTTTTTCATACAAAAAATCATTTTGTAAAACTTGCGGTTTTTTTTCCTTTAATGATTTTTGTAGCTTTCTTTAATATAAAATTTTGGCATAATTTTTCTTATATAATCTACTTTATAGTAATACTTTTATTAGTTTATGTTTCATTTTTTGGAATTAAGTCCTCTGGCTCACAAAGGTGGATGGATCTTTATTTATTTGTTCTACAACCATCAGAAC
The DNA here is from genome assembly GCA_902623415.1 of uncultured Pelagibacteraceae bacterium. Classification (GTDB taxonomy): domain Bacteria; phylum Pseudomonadota; class Alphaproteobacteria; order Pelagibacterales; family Pelagibacteraceae; genus Pelagibacter. Next base: position 32,078 of record CACNTU010000001.1, on the reverse strand, counting down.
TTATGAAAGTAGCAATCATAATGTGTCTTGCAAAATATTTTCATAGATTAAAAATAGAAAATGTTAATTCATTTACTAGCATAACTATTGTGTTATCGATTATAATAATTCCAATAATTTTTGTAATTTCTCAACCTGATCTTGGTACATCTATATTAATTGCTTTAAGTGGATTAATTATTTTGTGGTTAGGAGGCATGAAAATCAAATATTTTATTTACTCATTTATAACTTTCTTAATTTCTCTGCCATTTATAATTTCATTTCTTAAACCATATCAAAAACTAAGAATATTAACCTTTTTAGATCCAGATAGAGATCCATTGGGAGCTGGATATCAAATTATACAGTCAAAAATAGCTATTGGTTCAGGTGGCCTTAATGGAAAAGGTTTTTTAAAAGGAACGCAGAGCTATTTAGATTTTTTACCTGAAAAACATACAGATTTTATATTCACTTTATTTTCAGAAGAGTTTGGTTTTATAGGCTCAGTTGGTCTTTTGATATTATACTCAATAATAATTTTTAGAATTATAAGAATAGGTGCAATTTCGAGAAGCAATTTTGCTAGACTTTTTTGTTTTGGTTATGCTTTTGCAATTTTTATTTATATTATAGTAAATTTATCTATGGTTTTGGGTCTTCTACCTATAGTTGGTTCTCCATTGCCCATTATGTCGTATGGAGGTTCCTCAATGTTAGCTACTATGATTGGATTTGGTATAGTATTGAGTGCAAAAATTAATCATAAACAAATGATTGCATAATTTGTCACTCTCTTAATTTAATTTTTAATTGTATAACAAACTTATGAATAAAAATACTATGGTAGGAGTAGTTGGAGCAGGGATTCAAGGTGTGTCTAATGCTTTGTTTCTTCAAAAAAAAGGTTTCGATGTAACTATCTTTGATAGAGATAACCCAGGTAGCCAAGCCGCCTCTTATGGTAATGCAGGTCACTTTTCACCATATGCATCTCTTTCTTTAAACAGAACTGATGTTCTAGCAGATGTCCCAGCTATGTTACTCAGTTCTTCAGGTCCACTTGCTTTAAAATGGAATTATGTTCCCAAAATGATTCCTTGGTTTATAAAATTTATAATGAATACAACTAAAACTAAGATGATGCATACTGCTAAAAATATGCATCAAATTTTAGATCTAGCTTTACCTGCATATGATGAATTATTTGAGGAGGTAGACTTGGAAGGTTTGGTTGAAAACAAAGGAATTCTTTATATATGGAACGATAAAGATTTAAGAAGTAGAGAATTAGAAATTAAAGTAAGAGAAGAGTTGGGTGTTGAACAACAATTAGTTAACAAAGCTGAAATACACGATCTTGAACCCCATATTAAACCATTTTACCATGCAGGCGTATATTATCCTTATGCAAGACATGCAAGAAATCCAAAAAGAATTCTTTTAAAACTATTTGATTTATTTTTAAAAAAAGGTGGAAAATTTAATAAAGTGAATATTAAAGATATTATTTTTGATCAAGAAAAACCAGTTTTTAAAACTGAAACTCAAAGTTATGTTTTTGATAAAGCAGTAATTGCTTGTGGAGCTTTTTCAAAAAAATTAACAGATAATCTTGGTGAAAAAATACCCTTAGATACAGAGCGTGGATATCATGTTCATTTTAAAAATTGTGATCATTTATTAAGTAGACCCGTTATATTTTCCAACCGTGGATTTGGAATTACACCGATGGAACAAGGTTTAAGAGTTGTTGGAACTGTAGAATTTGGTGGATTAGATAATCCATTATCTAAATCAAGAATTAAAAATTTGATAAATAATGCAAAATATATGCTTGGTGATTTACCTGAGCATGAGGATGAGTGGCTAGGATTTAGGCCAACTTTACCAGATTTTTTACCTGTTATGGGGCCATCAAAAAATTACAAAAATATTTATTATTGTTTTGGGCATCATCATTTAGGATGGACTTTAGGTCCAATTTCTGGAAAGATTGTTTCAGGGATGATAGCGAACGAAAATACAAATTTAGATTTAAAACCTTATAGTTCGCTTAGATTTAGTTAAGTGACTAAAGATAATAATTTTTTAGCTTATTTATATCTATTTTTAACAGTAACTTTTTGGGCAGGAAATTTTGTGGTAGGTAAACTTGCAAGTTTTTATGAAGTTCCTCCTTTTTCATTAAATTTTTATCGATGGCTTTTTGCTTGGTTAATTTTAGCACCTTTTACAATTCCTGAAATATTAGAGAAAAGAAACTATATAATTAAAAACTATAAACTTTTTACTGTTTTGGGAGTTACTAGTATAACGGTATTTAATTCAATTGTTTATTATTCATTAAATTTTACTCAGGTGATTAGTGGAGTTTTAATGATTTCAACGATACCTGTGATGATCATGTTGTTTTCTTCAATTTTAAAAATTGAAAAGACAAATATTTTTCAAATTATAGGGGTAGTATTTTCTTTTGCAGGTGTAATTATGATTATAACAAAAGCAAATATAGAGATATTAAAAAATTTAGATTTTAATAAAGGGGACATAACCATGGTTATAGCAATGTTTTCATGGGCATTATATTCAACTTTATTAAAAGGAAAACAATATGAGTTATCTCAAATATCATTACTTCAAGTAGTAATTACTTTTGGTCTAATATTTTTGATACCAGTTTATTTTATTGAATATCAAATTGGCTTTAGAATTAATTTAGAATTACCTTTTATCTTAATTTTATCCTATGTAGTTTTGTTTCCAGGTTTGGCATCTTTTCTTTTATGGATAAAAGGAATATCCATGATTGGTGCTAATCGCTCTGGTGTTTTTTTACACCTAATGCCAATTTTGAGCGCAATAATGGCGATGATTTTTTTTAGTGAAAAATTTATGTTTTATCATATTTTAGGCGCTTGCTTTATTATTACAGGAATATTGTTATCAAATAAGAAAGTTAAAAATGCTTAAAGTCGCTATATTAGATGATTATCAAAATGTTGCTCAACAATTTGTAGATTTGGAAAAACTATCTGGAAAATATGAATTTAAGATTTTTAGCGAACCTTTTTTAGATGAAGCAGATGCAATTGATCAGTTGGCTGATTTTGAAGCTTTACTAATAATGAGAGAAAGAACTCCAATTACAAAAAATTTAATTGATAATTTAAATGATTTAAAATTTGTAATCACAAGCGGATTACGTAATAGATCTATTGATTTAGAAGCTGCAAAGAAAAGAAAAATCATAGTTTGCGGTACAGATATAAATATTAACCCAACGCCCGAATTAACTTGGGCACTAATTCTTGGTTTAGCTAGAAACTTTAAAGAAGAGTTCGATAATATGTATCAAGGATATTGGCAAACTACTATCGGAGTAGAATTAAAAGGAAAAATCCTAGGCTTAATTGGTCTAGGCAGAGTAGGTACAGAAGTTGCTAAAATCGGAAAGGCTTTTGGTATGCAAGTAATGGCCTGGAGTGAAAACCTTAACTTAGATAAGTGTAAAGAATTAGACGTACTACCTTGCAGTAAAGAAGATTTAATTACAAATTCTGATGTTCTTTCAATTCATGTTCAAGGAGGTGAAAAATACAAAGACTGCATTACTTTAAAAGAATTAGATAAAATGAAAAAAACAGCTTTTTTAATAAACACATCTCGTGGACCTATTGTAAATGAGGATGATTTAATTATTGCATTATCAACTAATGTAATTGCTGGTGCAGGAATTGATGTATATGAAAAAGAGCCCTTACCTGAAAATAATAAGCTTAGATTTTTACCGAATGCATTGCTTACTCCACACATTGGTTATGTTACAGCTGAAAATTATAGTATTTTTTATAATCAAATGATCGAAGGATTAGAGGCTTGTGTAAATGGAAAGCCTATCAGAGTTCTAGAGTAACCATGGAGTTACCTGTTGTTAATCACGAGGATTATTTTGCTAAAATTGGTGATGATCACAAATTTCCAATTAATAAATTTGGAGAACTAGCAAACTACTTAATCCAAAATAAAATAGTAAAAAAATTTCACAAACCATCACCTTGCTCATTTGAAACATTAAGCTTCGCGCATGCAAAAAATTATATTTCAGACATTAAAAATAAAACTTTAAGTAAAGAGGGAATAAAAAAAATTGGATTTCCACTTGTTGATAGTGTTGTTCAAAGGTCTTTAGTTGCTACAGGTGGTACTGTTTTAGCATCTAAACTTGCAATCAATTATGGCATATCATGTAATACTGCTGGTGGCAGTCACCACGCAAGTTATGATGGAGGAGCGGGTTATTGCGTATTTAATGATGTTGCAGTTGCGTCACATTATTTACTTAATAGAGGTCTTGCTAATAAAATTTTAATTATTGATTTAGATGTTCATCAAGGAAATGGTAATTCAGAAATTTTTAAAGATAATAGAAGTGTATTTACATTCAGTATGCATTCTAAAACTAATTATCCAGCAAAAAAATCAAACAGTGATTTAGATGTAGAACTTGAGGATAACTTAGAGGATGACGCTTATATCAAAACACTTAAACATTATTTAAAAGAGCTAAATCAAGAAAATTTTGATTTTGTTTTTTATATTGCTGGCGTAGATATTCATTTTAATGACCGATTAGGAAAATTAAAAATTTCTGATGAGGGTATTAAATTAAGAGATGAGCTAGTAGTAGAAAACTTTTTTTCTAGACGAATACCATTTTGTGGGGTTTTGGGTGGTGGTTATAATAAAGATTTTAATAAACTTGTTGAATTACACTCTATGTTACATCAATCTTGTGCTAAATATATAGGATCATGACGAAAAAAATAAATCCAAATTTAACTGCTGAGCAAAAATTAATTTTATTTGAGGAAGGTACTGAACGTGCTGGATCAAGTGAACTTAATCATGAAAAAAGGGAAGGAAGTTTTCATTGTGCAAACTGTGGTGAAAAATTATTTGATTCAAAAACAAAATATGAGAGCGGATCAGGCTGGCCTTCTTTTTATGAATCTTTGCCAGACGTATTTGAAACCAAAACAGATCACCACATAGGTTATGCAAGAACCGAATATCATTGTAAAAAATGTGGAGGCCATCATGGGCATATATTCGATGATGGACCTGAGCCTACAGGAAAACGATTTTGTAACAATGGGGTATGTTTAGTTTTTAAACCTAAGAGCTAAATTTAATGTTTGAAAATATTGATATTGAGAAAGTTAAAGAAGAGCTAAGAAATCACTCAACAAATTATAAAGAAAATTTTGCCAAAATTCAAAAGTTCATAGAAGCTGAAATACAAGAAATATTAAATCTCAAAAAAAACAATAAATCTATAATTCCAGAAATTAGTATTAATGAGCTAGATCAAAAAAACACAAAGGTAATATCAGATATAAAAAAAAGAGGCTGTGTAATAATCCGAGATGTTTTTGAAGACAAATTTATTGAAAATTTAAATTTAGAATTAGAGAAGTATATTGATGAAAATAATTATTACGATGATCAAAGGAAGAAAGCTGATTTAGATAAATATTTTAGTGATCTAAAATCAAGTAAACCCCAAATATACGGCCTTTATTGGTCAAAAACACAAATAGAAATAAGACACTCAGAGCAAATGGCTAAAGTAAAAAAATGGCTAAATAATCTTTGGTTATTTGAAAACTCTGAATATAAAGTTTTTGATCCAAATAAAGAATTGTCTTATGCAGATAGAGTAAGAAGAAGAGAGCCAGGTGATGATACTTTGGGACTTTCTCCTCATTGCGATGCTGGATCTATTGAAAGATGGACCGATAGTCATTATCAAAAAATTTATAGAGATATATTTTCTGACAACTTTGAACAATATAATCCATTTGAAGCAAAGTATAGAGATAGAACAATAGAGTTTGAGTCTCCTGCGGTTGCACATGTATTTAGAACATTTCAAGGTTGGACAGCTTTAACAGAACAAGGTCCTAACGATGGAACTTTACAATTAATACCTATTGCTAAAGGAATTGCTTATGTTTTAACCAGAGCATTACTAGATGATGTTCAAGAAAATGAATTGTGTGGATCAAAACTTGGTAGAGCTTTATCAGTAAATAAAGATTATCATTCATTACTGTTAAAAGGTTTAGTTTCAATTCCAAAAATGAAGCCAGGTGACACTGTTTGGTGGCATCCAGATGTTGTTCATGCTGTTGAAGACAAGCATTCAGGAAAAAATTATTCAAATGTTGTTTACGTTGGTGCAACACCTTATTGTAAAAAAAATCTAGATTATACGGTAAAACAATCAAAAAAATTTTTAGAAGGAAAGAGTCCACCAGATTTTGCGTCTGAAGATTACGAAATTAAATATAAAGATAGAGTTAAATTAAAAGATTTAAGCTCTTTAGCTAAGAAACAATTAGCTTTAGAAGAATGGAATTAATTATTTAAAAGATCTTGAAGTTTATTTTCTTTTTCTAATGCCCTTACTTCATCATAACCACCGATATGCTGGTCATCAAAAAAAATTTGTGGAATAGTTCTTTTTCCATTAGCTTTTTTAATCATTTCATCCATTGCTCCATCAACTTTTGAAATATCAATTTCATTATAAGGCACATTATTTCTAGTTAATAATCTTTTCGCAGCCTCACAATAATTACATAGCGGACCTGTATACATGGTAATTTTTTTCATGGACTATAGATAGTCACCTTTTTTAATTTTACTAGCTATTTCTTTTCTAGAATATTCAAATTTTTTTCGATGTTTTATACTTTTTTGGTTTACTCTTTTTCTCCATAACCTGAAAGAAGATGGTTTTAGTGATCTTCGCATAATTTTAATTACATCAGATTCTTTCTTTCCTGTTTTTTTTTCAATTTCCTCGAAAGTGATCCTATCTGCCCAGGCAGCCCAAATGATCCAATCCGGATTGTCCATTTTGGGCTCTGGGTTTTTGACTCTAGTAACCGGTCTGTGACCTTTTTTTTTCATAAATCCTTTATATTTGAAAAAAATATTTAATGCATTTTTTTTAGCCTCTGATATTATGTTTTAGATAGTCCTTCTTAGCCATCTTTAGCTCCCGGTTTTTAAGGACTATCTTTTTTTATGCTCCCCTTAGATTTCATTCTTTATCTACAGATAATAATTTTTCTATTCATTACACCAGGAACCCCAAGAGTTGTGATTATCTCGTATTCAATGAATTATGGAGTTGGAAAATGTGTTTGGTCAGCGTTAGGGGATGTAACAGCAAATTTTATACAGGCAACTTTAGTAATTTTTGTAATAGGATCTTTTTTTTCTGAGAACTCAACGATATTAAATATATTTAAATGGATAGGAGTAATTTATATTTTATATCTTGCTTATGATATTTATAAATCACGTCCAAAAACTATTTCAAGCGAAGGTGAAACAAAAAAAAGCAACTTATCATTCTTTCGAGATGGTTTCTTAGTTGCTGGAACAAGTCCTAAAGCTTGGATGTTTTTTCCTTTTATATTTCCTCAATTTATTGACTTTAATTCAAATTTATTGGCACAATTTGTAATTTTAATTACAACTTACATTGTTTTAGATTTTTTATCTTTGATTGGTTATGCAATGCTTGCACAGAAACTAATTAAATGGATAACTGCTAATCCAAAAACAATTAATACAATTTCTGCGAGTGTTTTAGTAATTATTGCCGGAATAATTGTTGTAACTCAACAATATTAATTAGATTTGGCCTTTATTGCCACTTGCATAAAATAAAATTTCTTTATTTAATCATTATATAATTAATTAATTAAAGAGGAAATAAAATGAGATTAAATAAAATAATTTTAAGTTTTGTTTCTGCATTAGTAATTTTATTCTCAACTTCAGTTGCATCATTTGCAAAAGTTGTTGGTGACAAAATTATTTTAGGTGCTGCTATTTCCCTAACTGGCAAATACTCATCTAATGGTGTTCATACTCAAAATGGTTACAACATGGCCGTTGACAGAATTAACAGCATGGGTGGTGTTAAAGTTGGTGGAAAGACTTATAAGTTTGACATTATTTATTACGATGATGAATCAAACCCTAAGAGAGCTGCACAGCTTGCAGAAAGATTAATTTCACAAGATGGTGTTGAGTTTATGCTTGGCCCTTACAGTTCTGGTTTAACTAAAGCGATTGCGCCAGTGACTGAAAAGTATGGTGTTCCAATGGTTGAAGCAAATGGTGCATCTAGATCTTTGTTTACAAAAGGTTACAAATATCTATTTGCTGTATTAGCTCCAGCTAACTTATATCTTGATGTTGCTATCGAAACAGCAGTTGAGTTAAATGGTGGAAAACCAGTAAGAATTGCACAAGCGTTTGAACAAGATGCATTTTCACAGGATGTTAGATTAGGTATTTTAGATGCTGCAGAAAGAACTGGTTCTAAAATCATAATCGACGATAAATTGCCTAAAGAGCTAAATGATATGGCTGCTACATTGGTTAAAGTAAAACAAATGAAACCAGATGTACTTGTTGTATCAGGTCACACAAAAGGTGCGTTAACTGCGATCAGACAAATTGCTGAAATGAAAGTTGATGTTCCTATGTTGGCTATGACTCACTGTGATGCGGCTAAGCTATCTAAACAGCATGGTAAGAACTCACAGTACGCTCTTTGTGCTTCTCAATGGCACAAGTCACTAACTTATAAAGATGATTTCTTTAAAGATGGTATGACTTATGCTGCAGACTTTGAGAAAGAGTTTGGATATGATCCACCTTACCAATCTGCTGAATCTTCAGCTGCTTTATTGGTATTCAAAGATGCATTTGAAAGAGCAAATTCTTTCGATCAAAAGAAAGTAAGAGATGCTCTTGCAGCTACGAATATGCAAACATTCTATGGAAATATTAAATTTGCACCTGGTGGTCAGAACGTTGACAAACCAATGGTACTTTTCCAAGTAATGTGTGATGCTTCAGGAAGTTGTGAAAACAAAGTTGTTGCTCCATTAAAATGGGCATCAGCTAAGTTGATACATCCAATTCCTAAGTGGTCAGAAAGATAAAATAAAATACTAAAGCCCCCTAGTCATAGGGGGCTTTTTTTTATATAACCCAAAAATACTTTTTATGGATTTTCTTGTATTTCAATATCCAATGATAACTGTTCAAGCTTGCTTGGATGGAATTCTTCTAGGAGTTTTGTTTGCATTAATAGCATATGGAATGGCACTTCAATGGGGTGTAATGAATATTATTAATATTGCACAAGGAGACCTTGTTATTTTAGGTGGATACATCGCATATTTTATGTACCTCTATGGTATTCATCCAGCATGGGGAGTAATTGTTGCGCCTGTAATAATGTACTTTGTTGGTATAGCAATTTACAAACTAGTAATTAATAAAGTAGTAGATAGGGATTTATTTATCTCTATTTTGGCGACTTTTGGAATAAGTATTCTTTTCATGCAACTAATGAATTTCGCATTTGGTGCAGATGTTGTGCTTGCAAACTCTGGTTATGGAACAACCATGTTGTTTGATAGCAATGTTGTGTTACCTAATTCAAAAATATTTTCAGCATTTATAAGTATTTTGTTTGCAGTTTGTTTAGTAATTTACATGAAAAAATCTAAGCTTGGCCGAGCTATTAGAGCTACAGCTCAAAATACAAGAGCCGCAAAGATTTTAGGTGTTGATACAGAAAAAGTTTATGCAGCAACATTTGGAATAAATGCTGCTCTATGTGGTGTTGCTGGAGCATTAATTTCAATAACATTTACTATCCATCCCTATATGGGTCTACCTTATACAATCAGATCTTTTATGATTGTAATTGTTGCAGGATTAGGAAATTTACCAGGTGTTGCAATGTCAGGTATGGGACTAGGAGTTTTTGAAGAATTTGCAGATTATATTTTGGGTACAGAATTTAGAATTGGTTCAGTGTTTTTATTATTAGTTTTAATATTAGTTTATAGAAGATTTAAACTTTCTAGAAAAAGAGAGTATCTAAAATGAGAAAAGTTAAAATTAATGATAATCAAGGGAAATCTATTGAAGTTGACATAGATCAATTTAAAAAACATTTAGATGAATATCACTCCACAGGATTAAGTGTTCATGATGAAGATGGCCATTATTTTACAGTAGATCAGAATTTTAGAGATAAAATCAAGAGTTTATATGAACAAGAATAATTTAATACTATACATAGGTATATTAATTTTTGGACTAGCGGCTCCTTATATATTCCCTGCATTTAAAGTGCAATTATCAATTCTATGTATATTGATTGTCCTTGCAATCACCTGGAATATTCAAGGAGGTGAAATGGGCTATAACACATTTGGAAATATTTTATTTTATGGATTGGGAATGTATTTGTGTGCCTCGGTCCAGGTTGGAATGTTTTTTCCATTAGCTGAATGGACTGAAAGTGGTGGTGAAAAAACTTTTGTTCATACACCAGCTCAATTTTTTCAAGGAATGGCAGCTGGACTTGTAGTTGCTGCAATTGTACCAACAATAGTTGCTGGTTTAATTGGATATGCAATTTTAGGTTTAAGGGGTCATTACTTTGCTATCTGTACTCTTGGATTAGGTGTAGCAGCTGGAGAAATTTCTGGAGGAATTGAAATCATTGGTGCGGGACAAGGTTTTACTACTCCACCTTTTCCTAATGTAGGAAGTTTAGAGGCGAGAGGTGAATTCTTTTATTTTTTAAGTTTCTTAGTTTTGGTACTAACATTCATTGCAGTCAAAGCAATTTATACCACTAGATTTAAATTAATCTTAAATGCAATTAGAGATAATGAAGATAAAGCAGAAGCCATGGGAATAGAGACCATGAAATATAAAATAATTGGTTGGATGATATCTGCCTTCTTCTGTGGTTTAGCTGGAGGAATTATGGGTGGCTTAGTTGGATACATAGACTCCACTGATGTAGCATTTGATGGAAGGGAAATGGGTGTGTTTATGGTTTTAATGGCAATATTAGGAGGTAAAGGAACTTTATGGGGACCAGTTATTGGCGCAACAGTATTTCATATATTTAAAGAAGGTTTTTGGACTTTTTTCTTGGGATGGCAGTATGTGGCTCTTGGAGTTTTAATTGTAGTAATTGTTATTTATTTCCCAGAAGGAATTATGGGATGGTTAAGAGAAAAATATCCTGAGAGATTTGGTGAAGTTGTAGATGAAGCAGACCGAAAGGCGCAGGTGGAGATAAAATGAGTATTCTTGAAGTAAATAATGTCAGCAAATCTTTTGGGGGAGTAAAAGCTAATGTTGATATTTCAATGAATGTTGAAAAAGGTAAGATAGTTGGTTTAATTGGTCCAAATGGTTCTGGAAAAACAACATTATTCAATTCAATTGTTGGAACTTATCCAATCGACCAAGGCTCAATTAAGTTTAATGGAAAAGAAGTTTCTGAATTGCCAGTTCCGGTTATTGCAAAATTAGGTTTATTAAGAACGTTTCAACAGACAAGAATTTACGGAAAATTAAATTGCATCGACAACATGCTTATCAGTCACAAAGGAAGTGATGAAAGTATTTTTAAATTATTTTCAAAAATACCACAGGAATTAACAGAAAAAGCAGAAAATTTATTGAATTTTGTTGGATTATATCAAAAGAGAAAACTTAGAGCAGGAGATTTATCTTTTGGTCAGCAAAAACTACTAGAGCTTGCTATGGCTCTAATGAATGAGCCGGAAATGCTTTTGTTAGATGAGCCAACCGCAGGCATTAATCCAACCTTAATTAATGGAATTATAGACAGATTAATTAAAGTGAACCAAGATTTTGGAATTACTCTTTTAGTCATAGAACACAACATGAGAGTAATAATGCAATTAGCAGAAAATATTTTTTGTCTAGCTCATGGCAAGATGTTGGCAAACGGATCGCCAGATGAAATTAAAAACGATAAGCGAGTTGTCGACGCATATTTAGGAGCGCAATAATGTCAAATCAATATGAAGTTTTAGGTAAAGCGCCAACACCGGAAGATTTAAAAAAACTATCTCCAGATGAAATACATTTAACAATTAAAAATTTAAATGCTGGATATGGAAAAATGGAAATTCTGCATAATTTTGACTTGTTTGTAAATAAGGCTCAATCATTATGTTTGATTGGACCGAATGGAGCAGGTAAATCTACAATACTCCATTCGATATATGGGTTTACAAATATTTTTTCAGGTCAAATAGAAATAGATGGTAAAGAAATTACAAATCTAACACCAGCTGAAAAATTAAAGTCAGTTGGAATTGCATATATTTTACAAGACAATTCTGTCTTTCCAGATATGACGGTAGAGGAAAATTTACTGATGGGTGGCTACATAAAAGATAAAACAGAGGAATCTTTTGAAGAAGCAGAGAGAATATTAGAAAAATATGAAAGGCTTAGAAACAGAAGAAGCCAACCCGCAAAAGTATTATCTGGTGGAGAAAGAAGATTATTGGAAATATCAAGAGCTTTAGTGATGAAACCGTCTGTATTACTTGTTGACGAACCTTCAATTGGTTTGGAACCAAGATATATTGATATGGTTTTTGAAATTTTAGGAGATCTTCAACAAAATGAAAAAAAAACAATCATTCTAGTTGAGCAAAATGCCAAAAAAGGATTGGAGTTTGCAGATATAGGATACGTTTTAGTATCTGGGCAAACTGCAATAGCAGGTAAAGGAGACGATTTACTTCAAAATCCTGATGTTGGTAGACTGTTCCTAGGCGGATAATGATTAATAAAAATTTTTTCTTCAAAGGATATAGATCTATATTTACTCACGACAGTCCTGCAATTGCTCTCACTTGTTGTTTTATAGCTATTGGAGCTCTATTTAAAAATTTAGGTTTTAATATTCAGGAAAGTATTTTTTCAACTGTTTTAACTTATGCTTTACCGGGCTCACTAGTAATGGCTGAGTCCATGTTAATTGGAGCATCTCTGTTAAATATTTTTTTGGCGGTTTGGTTTGTTAACGCAAGACTTTACCCTATGGCTGTATCCTTATTCCCGTTGATGATGCACAAAAGTCAACCTAAATGGAAGTATTACTTTTCTTGTCATTTCATTGCTGTTTCCGCTTGGCTAATCATGAAAAGTAATTATAAAAAAATTCCAAAAGAATACAGAATTGATTATTGGATTGGTATTGGAAGTGCAACTGTAAGTGTATCGGTTATTGGAACATTTATAGGTTTCTCTTTTTCAGAGTATTTGAATAAAGATATGATGATGGGATTAGCAATTCTTAATCCGGTTTATTTTTTATGCATGATGGTTGGGGCATCTAAGACTATACCGGTAGCTCTATCAGTTTTGCTTGGAACTATATTGGGACCAATTATTTATTTATTCTCACCAGAGTGGTCAATTTTGTTAGCAGGTGTAATTGGTGGAACCATAGCTTATCTAGTAGGAGAGCACAGTGTCAGCTAATATCGTTTACGCAATCCTTGTTACGTCCCTAGCAACTTTTTTGTCTAGATTTTTGGGAGCTCTTACATCTGAAGGTATAAAAGAAACCTCTAAACTTTTTAAGTGGTTTAATTGTTTAGCTTATGCAACATTAGCAGCACTAATAGCTAGAACTATAATTTTTCCAGCTGGTATTTTGGTAGATGCTAGTTATTCAAGTAGATTTCTTGTTGTGCTGTTATCTTTAGTTGTTTTTTTTATTTCAAAAAAAAACTTTGTTTATCCTACAATTTTCTCAGCGATTTGTATGGCAATACTTAATAATTATATCTGATTAGATTGATTTATAAAATAAGGTAAAATAAAATTTAGAATGCAAAAAATTACAGGCATAGACATTCAAAAACACGATAAATCAAATAGGATTATAAAAATTAGTTTAGATAATGATATTATAGATAAATTAATTTTCCCATTTAATAAATTTGATTTAACAGCGTTGGAGTTAAAACCATTTACAAGATTTACTTTAGCAAAAAGTTTAGATGATTTAACAGATAATAAATTAAGTAAATTAATGAACTCAATTATTAGAGATAGATCTACAGGTTGCTTTATTATTGGACCAAAAAATATAACTGCAAAAATTAATGATACATTTTTAGTTAAGTTATCAACTGCAATAGCTCATTTAATTGGTGTACCAAATCATGATGCAATGGCAGGAAAATACTATGCTCGTTTTCATGTAAAACATGAAGATACTAGCGACTCTTACTTAAGAAAAGCTTATAGAAATATGGATCTTCATACAGATGGGACATATGTTAAAGATGTAACAGATTGGTTAATCATGACAAAAATTGATGAGCAAAATGTTGAAGGTGGAGAAACAGCTATGCTACACCTTGATGACTGGGAGCATTGTGATGATTTATATAATGATCCAGTAGGGAGACAAAATTTTGTTTGGGGGTCACCAAAAAGTAAAAATATTGATTACAAGGTAGAGCACCCAGTCTTTTCGCATGATAAAGAGGGAAGACCAACAATATCCTACATAGATCAATTTCCAGAACCACAAAATATGGACCAAGGAAATTTTTTACAAAGATTATCTGATGGATTAGAGGAAAGTAAAAATAAAATAATTACAAAGTTACCTGTTGGATTCTCTGTGATTGCAAATAATTATTTCTGGCTTCATGGAAGAAAACCCTTCAAAGAAAACAAGGAATTAAGCAGAGAATTACTAAGAATTAGAGGTTCTTTTTTTGTTAATTAATTCAATATAATCAATATAAAGTATCCGAAATTATGAATTTAGGTTTTATTGGTACGGGGAAAATTGCAGCTTCAGTGATTACTGGAATATGTAAATCAAAAATTTCTTATAAGAAAATAATTATTTCACCAAGAAATAAAAAAATAGCTCATGGGCTAAAAAGAAAGTATAAAAAAATAGTTATTGCTAAGGACAATCAGCAAATTGTAGATCAGTCTAATTGGGTATTTTTATCTGTTACACCTACTGTTGGTGAAAAAATTATTAAAGATTTAAAATTTAAATCAACCCAAACCGTTGTTAGTTTTATTTCGACAATTACTTTATCTCAATTAAAGAAAGCAATTAAAGTAAGAGCAAAAATTGTGAGAGCAATACCTCTGCCTCCGATTTCGTTAAAGAAAGGCCCTGTACCTATTTGTCCCCCTAATTCAAAAGTGAAAGCGTTTTTCAATAACTTGGGCACAACTGTAGAAATTAAGAACGAAAAATCGTCTATAAATTTTTGGTCAACCTCTGGCATAATGGCGCCTTTTTATGAGATGTTGAGAGTAATGACTGATTGGTTAGTAAAAAGAGGGGTAAAAAGAAATAATGCTCAAAAATATATTACTTCTTTATTTTTAGCTTTATCTGAAGATGCTGTAGTAAATTCAAAAGAAAATTTAAAGAATTTAGTAAAAGAGTCTCAAACGCCAAAAGGTTTAAATGAACAAGGTGTTAAAGAATTAACCAAAGCTGGATTTTATAAATCTTTAGAAAAAACTTTAAACAGTATTCACAAAAGACTAAATAAATAAATCAAATGTCTGAAAATATTTTAGAGATTAATAATTTAAGTAAATATTTTGGTGGATTAGCTGCAGTTTCAGATTGTTCAATAAAAGTTAAAAGAGGAACTATCACTGGTATCATTGGACCAAATGGATCTGGTAAAACCACTTTATTCAATTTAATTGCTGGAAATTTAAAATCCTCTGGTGGTAATGTTGTTTTTGATGATGAAAATATTACTGATGTTCCATCTTATGAATTATTTTCTAAAGGGTTGTTAAGAACATTTCAAATTGCACATGAGTTTTCAAATTTATCTGTTTTAGAAAATTTAATGATGGTTCCAGGAAATCAATCTGGAGAAAAAATAATGACAGCATTATTTAAACCAGGTTTAGTTGCCCAAGAAGAGGCTGTGGTTAAAGAGAAAGCGAAAGAAGTTGTTGAATTTTTAAATTTAGGACATTTATCAAATGAGCTTGCCGGAAACCTTTCAGGTGGACAAAAGAAATTACTAGAACTTGGAAGAACCATGATGGTTGATGCAAAATTAGTATTATTAGATGAAGTAGGGGCTGGAGTTAACAGAACTTTGTTAAAAGATCTTGGAACTGCAATAGAAAAGTTAAATAAAGAAAAAGGTTATACTTTTTGTATGATTGAACATGATATGGATTTTATTGGAAGATTATGTGATCCAGTGATTGTAATGGCTGAGGGGTCAGTATTATTTGAAGGAAGTGTTGAAGAAGCAAAAAAAGATGAGAAAGTTATCGAAAGCTATCTTGGAAGAGGATCAAAATTAAAGGATACAAATTAATGGCATATTTTGAAGGAATAGAAATGACAGGTGGTTATGGTAATGGTCCTGACATTATTAGTTCGTGTTCAGTAAATGTTAATAAAGGTGAAATAGTTTCTATTTTAGGTCCTAATGGAGCTGGTAAATCAACTGCCATGAAAGCAATGTTGGGCTTGCTGGATTTAAAATCTGGATCAGTAAAGATTGATGGTAAGGATATTTCAAAATTATCTCCTCAAGATCGAGTTAAACAAGGTATTTCTTTTGTCCCTCAAACTAAAAATGTTTTTTCAGGTATGACTGTTGAAGAAAATTTAGAAATGGGAGCATTTCTTGTTGAGGATGAAATCAAAAATATAATCGAGGAAATTTACGAATTGTTCCCAATTTTAAGAGAGAAAAGAAATCAGATGGTTGGTGAACTTTCTGGAGGTCAAAGACAACAAGTGGCTCTAGGTAGAGCTTTAATGATTAAGCCTACTGTTTTAATGTTAGATGAGCCAACTGCCGGTGTATCACCAATTGTGATGGACGAATTATTTGATCATATTGTAAAAGTAAAAAGAACAAACGTTGCTATTTTAATGGTAGAACAAAATGCAAAACAAGCATTAAGCATTTCAGATAGAGGCTACGTTCTGGTTACTGGAGAAAATCGTTATTCAGGAACTGGAAAAGAATTATTAGACGATCCAAGAGTAAGAAGCTCTTTTTTAGGAGGGTAATATGGATTTTGTAAATGCAATAATCCTTTTATTAAACTATATTTTCATTCCTGCATTAACTTATGGTTCTCAGTTAGCACTGGGTGCAATATTTGTAACACTTATCTATGGAATTTTAAGATTTGCTAATTTTGCAACTGGTGACATGATGTCTTTTGGAACCATGGCTACGATCTTATTCACATGGTATTTTCAATCTTTAGGTGTTTCTTTAGGGGTTCTACCTACTGCTCTGTTGGCTATCCCATTTGGAATTATTTTCATGATTCTTTACATGCTTTTAATAGATAAATTTGTCTTCAAATATTATAGACATCAGAAAAGTCCCCCAGTTCAGTTTGCAATGGTAAGTATTGGTGTAATGTTTGTAACTCAAGCAGTGGTAAGAATTATAATTGGACCTGGCGATAGAAGATTTTTTGATGGAGAAAAATTTATTATTAAAGCTCGTGAATTTAAGGAGATGACGGGTTTAAATGAAGGTCTTGCATTGAAATCAACTCAAGTAATAACCATTTTTGTGACAATAGTTTTAGTCTCTTTATTATTTTGGTTTTTAAATAGAACCAAAACTGGAAAAAGTATGAAAGCTTATTCTGATAATGAAGATCTTGCTTTGTTGTCAGGTATTGATCCAAAAAAAATAGTTCTAGTTACCTGGGTTATTGCTGGAATTTTAGCAACTATTGGTGGTGCTTTGTATGGTTTAGATAAAAGTTTTAAACCTTTTACTTATTTTAATAATATGCTTCCTATTTTTGCTGCAGCAATTGTTGGAGGAATTGGAAATCCATTTGGAGCTTTTTTAGGCGGATATGTAATTGCTTTTTCTGAAATACTCCTCACTTATGCATATAAAAAATTTTTTATGTATGTTTTACCAGAAAGTATGGAACCAAATAGTTTAGTTCAGTTACTGTCTACAGATTATAAGTTCGCAGTCTCTTTCTCTATATTGGTAATAGTTTTAATTTATCGACCTTCGGGAATATTTAAGGGGAAAGTATTATGAGAAAAAACCTAAATGTAATTGCAGCCTATAGTATCATGATGGTGCTCATTCTGATGGTTGGGATATTTCAGTCTTGGAACATAGCATTATCAATATTTAATCTTTGTTTGATTTCTGCAGTTATGACAATGGGTGCAAATATTCAATGGGGATATGCTGGCTTAATTAATTTTGGAATTATGGGTTATACAGCTCTAGGTGGTTTAGCTGCAGTATTGATATCTGTCGATCCTGTTCAAGAAGCATGGAGGGCAGGAGGTTTCGACATTCTAATGTCATTATGGCTCATAGTAGTAATGGTATTAGTTATAAGGTTTATTTTAAAAAGATTTGAAAAATCAAAAATCAGAACATACAGCATAGCTGCAATAATAATTTCAGGTATTTTGCTTATTAGATTTTCTGCAGAGCCAGGCATAGAAGCAATTGAAGCAGTAGATCCAGCTAAAACTGGTTTCTTAGGAGGATTTGGATTACCAATTATATTTTCTTGGATAGTTGGAGCTCTTTTTGCGGGGGGTTTAGCTTTTATAGTTGGAAAAGTTGCGCTTGGTCTTAGAGCAGATTATTTAGCAATTGCCACTCTACTTATTTCTGAAATTGTTATTGCAATTATTAAACACGAAGATTGGCTCACAAGAGGAGTTAAAAATGTTATTGGATTAAAAAGACCTGCACCTTATGAAGTAGATCTTCAAACAACTGATTGGTTTATTAAATTAGTTGAAAAGTTTAATGCAGGAAAATTAAGTGTAATTGAGAATTTAGCTGATAGACAAGCTGCCTTAAACCAACTTGTTATTGAAGGTTCATCAGTATTTGTAAAACTATGTTATTCAGGATTGTTCTTAGTAGTAGTAATTATTCTTTTAATTTTAACTCAAAAAGCTCTTTATTCTCCTTGGGGAAGAATGATGAGAGCTATTAGGGATAATGAGGAAGCTGCAAATGCAATGGGTAAAAATGTTGTTAAGCAACATTTATTAATTTTTATTTTAGGCTCTGCAATTGTTGGAATTGCAGGCGCAATGCTTGTTACACAAGATGGTTTATTTACTCCAGGAAGTTATAGACCTATGAGATATACTTTTTTGATTTGGGTGATGGTAATTGTTGGAGGAAGTGGAAATAATTTTGGGGCAATTTTAGGAGGATTTGTTGTTTGGTTCTTATGGATTGAAGCTGCACCAATATCATTATTCTTAATAAACTTTTTCACTGAGGGAATTCCTGAAACAAATGCACTTAAAGCTCATTTAATTGAAAGTGTTCCTTATTTCAGATTTTTACTGATGGGATTAGGATTGTTGTTTATTATGAGGTATCGACCTAAAGGTATACTTCCAGAAAAAATAGAAATAAAGTAAACATAATGAAATATATTATATTAGGTGCTGCTGCTGCTTGGGCTTTGTATATGGCTGACAAGTATTTATTCTTTTAATGAATAAAAATCTTTCGTTACTCATTTTAAGCCAAATCTTTGCTTTTACAGCTGCTCCAGTCACCGTTTTTTTAAGTGGTATAATTGGTTCGAAATTTAGTCCAATAAAATCTTTAGCAACTCTTCCAATGGCTTTGTCAGTTGTTGGAATTGCGTTATTTGCTTTTTTTGCTGCAAAGCTAATGAGTATAATTGGACGAAAATTAGGTTTTATTTTTGCATCAATAGGTACATGTTTTGCATCTCTTTTAACTGCATACTCTATAATTATAGAAAGTTTTGTCTTATATAATTTAGGATGCTTTTTAATTGGTGGAGGAATAGCTTTTAGCCATCAATATCGTTTTGCAGCAGTGGAGGTTGTGGATAAGGATTATGCACCAAAAGCAATTTCTATCATTTTGTTAGCAGGAATAGGTTCGGCGTTTATTGGTCCAAACATTGCAAACATTTCTAAAGGACTTATCTCAAATCATATGTATGCTGGTTCTTATATTGCACTCGCCATTTTATCTATCTCATCAACAATATTTTTAATTTTTTATCAGGAACCAAAAACGATATCTAGTAATCAATATAAAACTGGAAGAAGTTTTTTTGAGCTTATCTCTCAACCTAGATTTCTACAGGCGCTCGTAGCTTCAGCTTTTGCCTATGCTGTAATGACTTTTTTAATGACAGCAACTCCTATAAGTATGCATCTGATGGAGAAAATAAGTTTAAGCAAGACTGGATTTGTTATTCAGCTTCATATAGCAGCCATGTTTTTACCTTCACTAGTTACAGGAAATTTAATTAAAAGGTATGGTCATAGTAAAATAATGCACATTGGAGTTTTATTGTTTTTAGTCACAATTATTACCAGTTTATTTGAACAGAATTATATTAACTATATGGTTGCACTTATTTTTCTGGGGCTAGGGTGGAATTTTTTATTCATTTCAGGAACAAGCTTACTTGTTTTGTGTTACAGAGAAGAGGAAAAATTTAGAGCTCAAGGGTATAATGATTTAATTGTTTATTCTATACAAGCATTAGCCAGTTTGTCTGCTGGAGTATTTCTTAGCTTAACTAGCTGGAAAACTATGAATTTAATATGTTTGATTTTTCTAATTATCATAGCTCTTTCCACGATAAGAGCTGATTTAAAAAAAAACCCCAGTAATTAAATTACTGGGGTTTTTCGAATTAAGATAAAAATTATCTTTGTTTTTTAGTTTTGAATTTTCCGCCTTTAATTTCTTGTTCTAAGAAAGAACCTTCAGCTTCACCAACTTCAGTAAAAGTTACTCCAGTAGCACCTTCGTAATTAATCTTTTTACCTTTTGCTAGTAAGTCTAAACCTTTCTTAAGTTCACCTGGATAAATTTTAGTTCCAGGAGCATTAGCAACATCCATTACATTTTTTGCAATTGATGCTCTGTCAGCAGAGTTACCTGCTTGCATTGCAAGAACTATTAAAGCAGCTGCATCGTAAGATTCACCTGTGTAAGGACCAGAAGCTTCTACACCTCCAGCTTTTGCAACTTCAGCAAATATACCCGCACCTTTACCAGTAGAACCTGGTAATGATCCAAATGATTTACTTAAATCTTTTCCGAATGCATCAACTAAAGATTGACCAATCATACCATCTGATAAAATAAATCTATCAAACGCACCAGAGTCTAAAGAAGCTTGAATAATTCCTTTTCCTCCTTGGTCAAGATAACCAATAACTGCTACAGCATCACCACCAGCAGAAGCAAGAGTTGCTACTTCAGATGAGTAATCTGCTTTTCCATCTTCGTGAGCAGTTACAGTTGTAACTTTAATACCATGAGCTTCAACTGCTGCTTTGTAAACATCAGCTAAACCTTTACCATAGTCATTGTTTGTATAAGTGATTGCAACACTTTTTACTTTTCTGTCTTTAGTTATATCAGCTAAAATTTGACCACCTCTAGCATCTGATGGAGCAGTTCTAAAAAAATACCCTTTGTCATCTAGAGTTGTTAATCCTGGAGAAGTAGCTGAAGGTGAAATCATTACTACACCATTTGGTACAGCAACGTTAGTTGCAATAGCACCAGTTACACCTGAACAGTCTGCTCCCATAATTGCAGCTACACCACCTGAAATTAACCCTTCAGCTGCAGCTGTTGCTGCTGCTGAGTCAACACAAGTTGAGTCTGCTCTTACTGGCTCAATTTTTTTTCCGCCTAATAGTGAACCTGAATCAGAAGCTTCTTTAAATGCAAGCTCTGCAGATGCAGCCATAGCTGGAGTTAGAGATTCAATAGGACCAGTGAATCCTAAGATGATCCCCATTTTAATCGAATGTCCGTCTGCCATTACATTTGAACCAAAACTTGATACAAACATAAATACAGCGATAAATAGTTTTCTCATTATCTTCCTCTTTATTGTTAACAATTTATAAAATCTAATTTAAGTATGAATACAATCAATATTCAATGACAAAATTATCCTATTTTAGATGGGTAAATTGGTACAGATTATCTTATTGAGAAGGGGTCTAGCGAGGGTTCGTCTGATGTGTAGAACCAAGTTGTTTTTACTCTTGTGTAGTCTTTAATTGAGTCAATTCCTGCTTCTTTTCCATATCCACTATCTTTGATACCCCCAAATGGAGCTGAAGGTGAAATTAATCTATAAGTATTTACAAATGTTATTCCTGCTCGGATAGCATTAGATACCCTCATGCCTCTTGCAAGATCACTAGTATAAACACCTGAAGAAAGACCATATTGATTGTCGTTCATTAATTCTATTACCTCTTTTTCAGTGTCAAATTTCATCACTGATAATACAGGACCGAAAAGTTCATTCTCAGCAGCCGGTAAATTATGATTTTCACACTCAATAATTGTTGGAGGAAAATAATAACCTTCATTTGAAAAAGGATGTCTTTTACCACCACATTTAATTTTTCCACCTTGTTCAACAGTTAATTTAATATTTTTTTCTATTACTTCTAATTGTTTGAAGTTACTTAGTGGACCCATTTCAGTATCAGAGTCCATAGGAGCACCTATTTTAATTTTTTCTGCTCTTGATGCTAACTTATCTAAAAATTCGTTATAAATTCCTTTTTGTAAGTATAACCTTGAACCTGCTATACAACTTTGACCACTTGCTCCAAATATTCCAGCAGTTATTCCATTAATTGCATTTTCTTGTTTGGCATCATCAAAAACAGCTACAGGACTTTTTCCGCCTAATTCTAAACTTACTTCAGATAAATTTTCTGCAGAGTTTCTAATTATATGCCTTGCAGTTTCAGGACCTCCTGTAAAAGCTACTTTCTCAACTAAATTGTGAGTAGTTAAAGCTTTACCACATGGATCTCCAAACCCAGAAACTACATTTACAACACCTTTTGGTATTCCAGTTTCTTCAACTAACTTTGCAAATTCAAACATAGTTGCTGGTGCTAGTTCAGAACATTTAATTACTACTGTATTGCCCATAGCTAAAGCAGGAGCGACTTTTGTTGCAGTTAAAAACATTTGAGAATTCCAAGGAATGATAGCTGCAATAACACCTATTGGAATTCTTGTTGTGATCGCTTGAATATTTGGTTTATCTATTGGAAGAACTGTTCCTTCAACTTTGTCAGCTAAACCTGCATAGTAATCATAATACTCTGCAATGTATTTTGCTTGTTGATAAGTTTCTCTGTACAGTTTTCCTGTATCAATTGTTTCAATCTTTCCTAATAATTTAGAATTTTCTCTAAGTTTATTTCCGATTGCTCTTAAATATTTTGCTCTATCTCTTGCAATCATCTTTGGCCATTCACCTTCAAAAGCTTTTTGTGCAGCTTTTACAGCTCTATCTACATCATTTGCGCTAGCTTCAGGAACTGTAGCCCAAGGCTTATTATTTTCTGGATTTAAAGTTTCAAAAGTTTTTTTTGTATCAGAGTCTACCCACTGACCATCTATAAACATTTGATATTTTTTTAATTCAGGCATTATTTATATGTTTCATTATTGCATTATTTACTTCGTCTGCATATTCAATAGTGCATAGATGTTTTCCATTTTTGATTTCAACATAGGTTGAATTTTCTATATCTTTATTTAAATTTTTAGACATATCAGGTGTAGATCCTGGGTCATCCGATCCTGTTATTATTAAAGTATTTGTTTTTATATTTTTTATATTTTCAAGATTGTCCTGATAGTTTGCAAACACCTCATAAGATTTAATAAAATTTTCTTGATCAATTCCTTTCTTGTTAAGAATTTTCATAAACTCATCATATAACTCAGGATTTTGTTCAAGGTATTTATCTGAAAACCATCTCTTCATTGCCATTTGAGATATTGGCATATTTTCTTTTGCCAAATTCACTCTATCAATTACATTTTGTCTTTCTTCAGCTGTCCTTTTGTAAGTAGTGGAAATTAGAGTTAAGGAATTTAAATAATTTTCATATTTTGAGGCAAATTCAATTGCAATCAAAGAGCCGATAGAAAAGCCGATTAAATTAAATTTATCTATCTTAAGGTTATTTACTAAATTTGATAATTGATCAGTAAAATTTTCCATTGATAAATTTGGCTCTTTAAAGGGTGTTTTTCCATGTCCTAACAGATCGTAAGTTATAAATGAATTATCTTTAAAAAATTCAATTTGTGGTTTCCACATTTGCTGATTTAAACCAACCCCATGAATAAAAATTATTGGTAACGAATTTTTATTATTAAAATAATAATGATTTTGATTGTTATCAAAATTGTAAGACATCAATTATTTATCGATGCCCATCTCTTTCATGTCTTGATATCTGTCACCTGTTCTTGCATGAGCTCGTCCAGTTGGAGCACCTCCAATAGCTACAACTATTTCATCTTCATTAGGGGCATCGTGAATTGTAAATTCATGCGTTAGATAAAAAGGTCTTAATCCAGCATCAGTTTTATGCATCATTGGAATTGAAATTTTTGCTCCCGCAGGACCTCTAGTGTTAGTAAAACTTAAATAAGAAGTTCCACCAACGGCATCTCTAAATTTATTTCCAAATCTTAAAGTATGAATAAATGCAGACGCATGTTCTATTTCACCGTTCAATCCAACCATCGCAGCTTTCCCATAAGCTAAAATTTTTTCACCTGATCCAATTTCTTTTGTTAACTCTGGCACCAAAAGATCTCCTAATTGAGGTGCAAGATCTAATATTTCTGGTTTTAAATCTTCTACAAAACCTTTTCCGGCCCAAGGATTTTCTATAACAGCTGCAACTGAAACTAACAAAACAGGTTCTTTAGCTTTTTTTCCACCCTCTATAAAAGTTTTATCTACAAATTTTGCAAATTTTCTAAGTTTTAAGTCCATTTACTAGCTAGCTCTTTGAATGTTCGTATCTATCGGTTTTATATTTGGAATTACTTCCTCTGTAAATAATTTGATGCTTCTCATGCAGTCTTCGTGTTTAATTCCTGGAAAGTTAGACCAGACTTGTAAATTTTGAAGATTTAATTCTTGTTGAAGTTCTTTTATTTTTTCAATTACAAACTCAGGTGTTCCAAACAATAGATTTCTTTTATGAAGAAATTCATAATTTAATAAATCTAGTTTATTTTTTGTCTCTGGTAATTTTTCATCTGGATCCATATGATTTCCCAACCCTCTCCAATGACAAACCCATCTCATATAATTTACAATATGTTCTCCAGCCATTTTTTCAGCTTCTTCCATAGTTTCTGCAACAAACATATCTCTAACCAAACTTATACCTTCCCCTAGTGGTACATCTCTATTTTCAGCTTTAGATTTTGCCTCTTTATAAATTTCAAATCTTTTTTTCAAAGCTTTTACAGTTGGTATCCACATAATTGTATTAAGACCATTTTCTGCTGCCCATTGAATTGATCTTTCTCCATCAACTACTTGTGATATTGGTGGAAAAGGTTTCTGATAAGGTTTTGGTAATACAGATATTTGTTTTAATTCATTTGTTTTTAAATCAACAACATTTTCTTTTGGAGGACTCATATCGTGTTGCCAAATAAAATTAGGAGATGGATAGGTATAAAATTCTCCTTGATGAGAAAAGAAGTCTTCAGACCATGCTTTTTTCATTATGTCTAATGTTTCTGAAAATAGTCTAAAATTTTTTGCTTGGTCTTTTAAGTCAGCTTCTTTGTTCATGTTAATGGCCTCTCTACCATAAACTCCTCTTCCAATACCAACTTCAACTCTTCCTTTAGACATTTGGTCAAGGGTAGCAATATCTTCTGCAAGTCTTATAGGATTATGAAATGTAATTACGTTACAAGCTTGTCCTAAACGAATATTTTTAGTTCTTGCAGCAGCATCAGCGCACATCATTAGTGGATTGGTGCACGACTCCATTCCTTCATGGTTAAAATGATGTTCGGTATACCAAATAGAATTCCAATTATTTTGATCACAATATTCAGTGATCTCTCTAGCTTCATCTAAAAGTTGGGTATAAGGTTTTTTATCCCAATTAGTAGTGTTACAAAAATATCCAAAGTTCATAAAGCCTCCTTTAAAAATTAATTTAAAGACGACCGATCCCACTTTCGTAAATTTTTGAATTTAACGACGAGTTATGTATCGCTTTATATTTAAACCTTATTATTACTAACGTTGATATTCAATAAATTTCTTTAAGGATTTGTTAAGAAATTTCTCATAAATTAGACCATTATTTTTGAATTTACTTCCATTTAAAAATGATTGGTTCATTTTGAAATCATAGGAAGGTTCAAAGAAAAAAGGAACAGAGAGCCTCTTACTTTTATTCCACAAAACCCTATGATTAGTTGCTTTAAATTTGCCTTTGCTTAGAAACTCCAAAGCTCTTCCAGTATTTACCACTAAAGCCTTTTTATTAAATGGTACATCATACCATTTTTTGTTTTTTCTATTTTGTACTTGTAATCCACCTTTTCTATCTTGATAGAGAACTGTAAATATTCCACTATCAACATGAGTTTCACATCCAAGCGCAACCCCGTCTTGTTTTGATATTTCTACTGGTTTTGTTTGATTTGGATAATAATTAAATCTTAATGTGCTTAATGTTTTTAATCTTGAAAAAGCTGCACTAGAAATATCAGGATTTTTTTTATTAAGTTTTATTACACTTTTAAATAAAGTTTCACTCAATCTATAAATATTATCAAAATATTTGTTTAAAATATTAATCGAGTTTTTATTAAAACATAAACTCAGATTAAGATGCTCTATGTACTGATTATTTATGTTTGAAGAATATTTTTTAGTTACTTTTAAATCACCTATATCCAAACCTTCTTTTCCATTTACATCATTAGGAAAATATCCTCTGTATAAATTTTTATTTTTGTTATTCCATTTTTTAGGTGATAATTTTCTTTTCTTGCTGTCTGGTAAATTAAAAAATTTATTTCCAACTTCACAAGTTTTTTTAATTTCTTTTAGATTAATCCCATGACCAGTAATTTGAAAAAAACCTATATTGATACAAGCTTTTTCAATTTCTTTAATTGTTTTAAATGCATTTTGAGTTTCAAAATTATTTTTAATCAGTGAAGATATATTGATTGTCGGTATATAGTTTTTATTCATCTTCTTACTGGAGTTTCAGTTGCAATATACTGATCTTTAACTCGCTCTCTCATATAAATATAAATTCCGGCTGCTATTATGCACGCAACTCCAATGAAGGTTCTAGCCGAAGGTATTTCATTAAATAGAAAATAACCTGGAATCATAGACATAATAATTAAAGAATATTCGAACAATGAAACAACTGAAGGTGAAGCAACTATATACGCAGAAAAAATACATACAAAAGCAATGGATGCAGCAAAACCAAAAAATAAAATAAACTTCCAAGTATAATCAAAGTTTGAAAACCATTCTCTAAATATAAATTGAGTAGTGGGGTCAAAATTAGGATCATTAAGTTGACCATTGCCCATAAAGACAAAAATAATACCACAAAGTATTAGTGCTATTAGGTAAAAATAAAAAAGTTGAGTATTAACGTCATCTTTATCAGATGTATATTTTGTTATTGTCATTGAAGCTGCGTAAAAAAATGCGCACAAAACCGGTAGTAGACTTTTATATTCAAAATCATCAAAGTTTGGATTTAAAACAATAAATACACCAATAAAACCAAAAACAATTGCAGACCATCTTCTGATACCAATAAATTCTTTCAAAAAAAATTTTGCAAAAATCGATACGAAAAATGGACATGAGAAAAATAAAGCATTTGCTGTAGCTAAAGGCATATAGGTTAAAGAAATAAAGAATGCAGAAAAGGCTAAAAAATGAAGAATTACTCTAACAAACGTTAAAAAAGGATAATAGGTTTTTAAAGAAACTTTTTGACCTCTAAATTTGATGTAACAAAACAGTAAAATTGCAGCAACAAAATACCTTCCAAAAAAAATCTCATAAAGTGCTGCTTTTTCAAAAATAAATTTAATTAAAGAGTCTTGCATTGCAAACAAAGTCATTGCTGCAATTATTAAAAGAATTCCTTTTGAGTTATTATCAGTGCTCATTACGCACCTATATCAAAAAAAAAATCTCTCGAATATTTAATTATCTCTTCAATTTAGAAGTGAATAGAAGACCTTCAGTTGAAAATTTTGAATTATTTTGTTCAATAAAGTCTCTCATTAATTTTACTTTTTCCTCCTCAAATTCTGTGACTTTTCTTTTACTTAAATCTATATACAGCGATATCCATTCCATAGAGGCTGAAAGTTTATTGGTTTTTTGAGAAATCATTTCCATTTTTAA
This sequence comes from uncultured Pelagibacteraceae bacterium, assembly GCA_902623415.1. GTDB lineage: Bacteria > Pseudomonadota > Alphaproteobacteria > Pelagibacterales > Pelagibacteraceae > Pelagibacter. Next base: position 3,854 of record CACNTU010000001.1, on the reverse strand, counting down.
ATGAAGTCTTTTTTTGTCATGGTCGAAATAGGTTAGATTAACATTTACTTTTTCACCTTCTTTAACTTCATTTAAGTATTTAGTATTTGTTTCAACAACCATAGTACTTCTATCAAGATTTTTTGCTGCAGTTCCTCCCATTTTAAACTTTTCAAGTGCAACTTCCCATGCTTGATCAAAAACAAGAACATAATAAGCCATGTTCATGTGATTATTGTAATCAACCCATTCCTTTTTTACTTCGAAAGTTTTTAATAACACTTTATGATCTTGTTAATGAAGACTGTAATTCTTGATTTGAAATGTATCCCTTTACATTTCCACTTTTATCAACCACTTCACAATTTGAATCAGAGCATACGATTTTTGGTAAAAAATCCTCTATAAATTCATCTTCATTTACTTTTATTAAGTTTGATTTATCTATGTCATTAGCCTGATCAGCAGTTTTCATAATAATTTTTGCCTTGATAACTTTTGCTCTGTTCACATCTTTTACAAAAGCTTTTACATAATCATCAGCGGGGTTCATAATAATTTCCTCGGGAGTTCCTACTTGAACTAATTTTCCAGAGTTTAGTATCCCGATATGATCACCTAATCTTAATGATTCATCTAGATCGTGAGTAATAAATACAATTGTTTTTTTTAGTTCTGCTTGAAGATCAATTAATTGTTTCTGCATATCACTTCTAATCAGAGGATCTAAAGCGCTGAAAGCTTCATCCATTAACATAATATCTGTATCAGTAGCTAACGCTCTTGCTAGACCAACACGTTGCTGCATTCCTCCTGATAATTGAGCAGGGTATTGATTTTCAAAACCAGTTAGACCAACTGCATCGATTTTTTCCATTGAGATTTTATTTCTTTCATCTTCACCTTTTCCTTGCATCTCAAGCCCGTAACCAACATTTTGAATCACTGTTTTGTGTGGGAATAAACCAAATCTTTGGAATACCATGCTCATTTTATGTCTTCTGAATTCAATAAGCTTATCTTTATCAAGCGACATAACATTCGTGCCCTCAACTAAAATTTCACCATCAGTTGGATCGATTAGTCTATTTAAATGTCTTATTAGTGTTGATTTCCCTGATCCTGATAAACCCATACAAACAAAGGTTTCTCCTTCTTCAATTTTAAGCGAAACATTATCTAATCCAACGGTATGACCTGTTTGCTCTAAAATTTCATCTTTTGTTGCACCATCTTTTACCATTGGCAGTACAGAGGAAGGGTTGTTACCAAAAATTTTGTAAACGTTGTTGATCTCAATTTTTGACATGATGTAATGTTCTAACAGTTACAGTCATCATATGTAAAACAAATATTATACAACTTATGATTGTTTTAATAAATAACAGTTGTATTTATTTGCTTTTACTTATTTTTTAAATAAGAATTTTATATATGGCGCAAACAGATAAAGATGTGCGACTAGAGTTGTCTGCTCTCTATAGAATTTTACATATGTACGGTATGACTGATCTTGCAAATCAATGTGCAGGTGCAAGATCTGCTGAAGATAAAAATTGTTCTTTTGTTCATCCATATGGAATGTTTTATGAAGAGATTACTGCTTCATCTTTAGTTAAAATTGATCAAAACGGAAAAAAATTAGATTCAAACGGACCTTGGTTAAATGACGGATGCATTAATCTTGCTCAATGGATTTTTAATAAAAGAAATGATGTAAACTTTTATGTTCACGGACATGCCAACGATGTGATGGCAGTTGGAGGTACTAAAGAAGGTTTGATGTATCTTTCACAGGCCGCAGTTTATTTAAATCATCTTGTTGGATATATTGATTATGAATTTGTTGAGGACGAAGAATTTGGAAGCAAGTTTGAAAATCTTATTAGTAAACACGACATTCTGATTACAAGAAATCATGGATATTACACAGTAGGAAAAACTGCTGCAGAAGCATTTTTCAGAGCTTATTATCTAGAGCAAGCATGTTCAGTTCAGGTAAAAAATCTTGCCATGGGTTTAAACAAACATGAAATAGATAAACAGAAAGCTGCATATTTCTGGGAAAACATGAGTGACTCTGATGATTATAATTATGATGGAAAAACAGAGTGGGCTGCTTTATTAAGAAAACTAGAAAGAGAACATTCAAATTATAAAAATTAATGGAACAAAATTTTACAATTAAAAATATAACTAAAAATTCTACAAATTTAGAAGTTGACTGGAGTGATGGAAAAAAAAGTAAATTTAATTATTTATGGCTAAGAGACAATTGTCCGACTGCACATGACAAAGACTCACGTCATAGAATGTTTAATATTTTAAAAGTATCAAATAATATTAATCCAAAAAAATTTGCAGTAAATAATGAAGGCAAGCTTGAAATTGAATGGAGTGAAGGTGAACACATAAGTTATTATGACCAAAATTGGTTAAGAGAAAACTGCTATACTATAAAAAATAATTTAGAATATAAATCTCCTTATAAACTTTGGGATAACTCTTTACAAAATAATCTGAAGTCAATTGAGATTGAACATGATGAAATTATGAGTTCAGATGATGGACTTGTCAGATGGTTAGAGCTTTTACACCACACTGGAATTGCTATAGTAAAAAATGCTCCAACCGAAAATAATTCTGGATTTAAAATTTTAAACAGAATTAGCCATACTAGAGAAACTTTTTTTAAAACACCTTTTGAAGTAATTAATATTCCTAAACCAAATAATTCTGCTTACACAGCACATGCCCTAAGAAATCATATGGATTTACCATGGTTTGAAACACCACCTGGTTATCAATTTCTTCATTGTTTAGTTAATTCTGCAACAGGAGGAGACTCGTCCGCTGTAGATGGCTTTGCAGTTGCAGATTATTTAAGAAAAAATGAGAAAGAAATATTTGATACGCTAGTAAACGTTCATTTAAAATTTAGAGACATGGATTATACACAAGAATCTGTAAGAAGTTATTACGCACCCGCGATATCTCTAACAAAAGATAATGATTACCATGATATTAGGTTTAGTGTAGCAACCATGGATGCTTTAGACTGTCATCCTGATTTGATGGATAAAGTTTACAAGGCTCATCACAGATTTGGAAATTTACTTCATGACGATCAATTCCAGATTAAATTTAGATTAGAACCAGGTGATATTTTTTCTTTTAACAATAGACGATTATTACACGGTAGAACTGAATATGATCCAAACTCAGGACATAGACATTTACAAGGTTATTACATGGATCGAGATGAAATTATCGGAAGACTAAGATATTTAAAAAATTCGGTTAACTCCAACCAGTAACATTCTTTACTTCAAGATATTCCTCAAGGCCCCAAACACCTCCTTCTCTACCATTACCTGATTGTCTGTAACCACCAAATGGAGTTCCGGCATCTGCTCCATTTCCATTAATGTAAACACATCCAGATCTTAATTTTTTAGCAACCCTGTGTGCTTTTTCTTTGTCTTCAGTTTGCAAATAATTTCCAAGACCATAAGAAGTATCATTTACAATTTTGACTGCCTCATCCTCAGTTTCAAATGGAATTATAGATAACACAGGTCCAAAAATTTCTTCTTTAGCAATTCTCATTTCATTAGTTACATCTGTAAAGATAGTTGGTTTTATAAAGTATCCTTTGTTCAAACCGTTTGGTAGCTCAGGCCCACCTGCTGCAAGAGTTGCACCTTCAGAAATTCCACTTTCAATAAGATTTATAATTTTATCATATTGAATTTTAGAAATTACTGGTCCTATATGATCTCCTTTTTTTAAGGCTTGATCTACTTTAATTTTGTTTGCTTCATCTACAGCTTCTTTAACAGCTCTTTCATAAATTGATTTCTCAACCAGCATTC